>CAZZET010000065.1:0-20741 GCA_964653275.1 uncultured Methylococcales bacterium | reverse complement strand
ATATCGACTAGGCGCATCAAAACTATAGAGATTATACTTGTGGTCCAGAGATCATATTGAAACATGCTTACAAATTTAGAAAATGGTCATTCCACCCAATATTGGCAAAAATTGGAGGATGGGCGAATACAATGCGACATCTGCCCTAGAAAATGTAAACTCCAGGCAGGAAAAAAAGGGTTGTGTTTCGTTCGCGCTAATCAAAAAGATCAAATAGTACTACTGACCTATGGACGGTCCAGTGGCTATTGTGTCGATCCCATCGAGAAGAAACCACTTAATCATTTTTTACCGGGCACCCCTGTACTGTCGTTTGGCACCGCTGGCTGTAACTTGGCGTGTAAATTTTGCCAAAACTGGGATATCAGTAAATCCCGAGAAATCGACACACTAACCAGACAAGCCACTCCTGAGAAAATCGCACAAGCGGCTACTGTACTCGGTTGTCGGAGCGTGGCGTTTACTTATAATGATCCAGTCATTTTTATGGAGTACGCCATTGACACAGCTATTGCCTGTCGGGAAGTTGGCATAAAAACCATTGCGGTCACCGCCGGATATATTTGTGAAGAACCAAGGCGTGAATTTTTTAGTTTTGTGGACGCCGCGAACGTTGATTTAAAAGCCTTCACTGAACGATTTTACTGGAAGATCACCGGAAGCCATTTGCAGCCAGTTTTAGACACCTTGGTTTATTTAAAACACGAAACCGATGTGTGGTTTGAAATCACAACTTTGATAATCCCGGGGGAGAACGATTCCGCTACCGAAATCGATTCCATGACCCAATGGATGGTAGAAAACCTGGGTCCAAATGTACCCCTGCACTTAACTGCATTCCACCCCGATTGGAAAATGATTGATAAACCACCAACCTCCGCGAATACATTGTATCAAGCGAGGAAAATTGCACGCTCAAATGGGATTCGTTATGTCTACACTGGAAATATTCATGACCAAAAAGGACAAAGTACGTGCTGTAGTAATTGTGGTGAAACACTGATTGGTCGGAATTGGTATGTATTGAGCGACTGGAAGCTTGATGACTCGGGCCATTGCCTTAACTGTAACACCCAATGTACGGGAGTTTTCGAAGCAACCCCCGGCAATTGGGGAGCAAAGCGTTTAGCTGTGGATATAAAAAGTATTACGGACAAACTTTGACATTTATTAGACTAAAAATAATTTCTTCACCAGAAGAATAACTGTTCAGATTGCCATTAATTTGTCCTAGATGTTACAAAAACAAAAATATCTCAAGCTACTTTCATTTTTTGGCAAATTGAACCATCCGCTTCCGTTTTTTTAACTGGTATTCGGTCAACCGGTTTTTTTGGCCCTTAAAAGGGTTTTCACTGGTTTTAAATTCCAACCTAATCGGAGTACCTTCCAATCCCAATTTTTCTCTGAAAAAATTCACTAGATAACGTTTATATGCTGTTGGCAGACGATCAGTTTGGTTTCCATGCACAACCACAACAGGAGGGTTATGCCCCCCCTGGTGGGCATATTTCAGCTTGATCCGTCTACCCCGAACCATAGGTGGTTGGTGATTCTCACCGGCTTCTCCTAAAATTCTGGTCAAAGCGGAAGAAGACATATCGACCATCGACGCAGCATATATTTTCTGAATGACATCAAATAGTTTACCGACTCCAGACCCGTGTAACGCTGAAATCGGATGTTTTTGGGCAAAATCAAGAAAAGGTAATTTTAGGTCGATTTGCCGTCTAACATTATTTTTCTGTTCACGCTTCAAACCGTCCCACTTATTCAACCCAATGACAAGAGCTCGCCCAGCATCTAAAACAAAACCCATCAGCGTTGCATCTTGGTCTGTCACACCTTCACTGGCATCGACTAAATAAATTACAACATTAGCTTTATCTATGGCTTGCATAGCTTTGATAACACTAAACTTCTCGATCTTTTCGGATATTCGTGCCCGCCTCCGCATACCAGCAGTATCGATGAGGACAAAGGATTGCCCCCCACGATCAAAGGGAATCGAAATGCTATCGCGAGTGGTTCCGGGTTGATCAAATACAACCACTCTTTCTTCGCCTAGCAACCGATTAACCAGGGTCGATTTCCCCACATTGGGCCTTCCCACAACCGCAATCCCAATACCATCAAGATCCTTAGATATTTCGGGTTCTACCTGCGGTAACGCCCCGTTAACCTGATCCAAGAGATCGCCCACTCCGGTACCATGGGAAGCAGAAATAGGCAAAGGCGTTCCCAGAGCCAACGCATAGAATTCCAACGAGGCGATGCGTGAATCAATTCCATCGGCCTTATTCACAATCAGCAATACCGGTTTGCCTTTTTTTCGGAGCTCGTTTGCAGCGGATTGATCCAAGACATTCAATCCCTCTCGCGCATCGACTAGGAACAGAACGATATCGGATTGTTGGATAGCGAGATCAACCTGATCTTCGATCAAAGCATCCATTGGGTTCGAACCAGCCTTAATTCCTCCAGTATCGACTACAATAAAACCCCGATTCCCTCTTCGAACTCGGCCAAATTGTCGGTCCCGAGTTAACCCTGGATAATCTGCCACCAACGCATCTCGAGTACGAGTTAAATAATTAAATAGCGTAGACTTCCCGACGTTTGGCCGGCCAACCAATGCAATAACGGGAAGCGTCACTCTACCGTCATAGCGGCTAAGGTGCCTTCTTTAGAATAAACGTACAAGATATCGTCCACTACCACAGGCGCAGCCTCAATCGCCGCACAACAAATCCTTTTCCGACCTAACTGCCGACCGTCCTCCTGAGCCAACCAATGTACGTATCCATCAAAATCTCCCACTACAATATAATCTTTGTACACAGCTGGGGCGGAAACTTGACGCTGATGCAAATCGGATTGTTTCCAAAGCGCAGAGCCGTTACGCTGCTCTAACTGCCAAATATCGCTTTGTTCATCCGTTACATAGACATATCTCCAATCCAACGCCATCCCAGCATGACTGGATATTTCTTCTTTTTGCCATAATAGCTCACCACCATAGGAAGAAACCGTGCTAATGCCACCCTGATAGCTAGCCGCATAGACTACGCCGTCCACAGCGAGAAGATCCGCGTCGATATCTACCAAGCGCTCCAATTCAGAGCGACCATGTGGAACGCCAACGACGGTCTCCCATTCATGCTTTCCAGTAGTTAAATTCAATGCAACGATCTTTCCACTATCATAACCTTTGATAACTAGACCATCGTAAATCGCAGGCGCACTTGTCCCCCTAAGTGTCAACACTGGACTCGTACGCACGTAGGACCATTGCGGCTCTCCGGTATTTTCGTCAAGGGCAACAATAGTGCCATCGATAGGAGAAATAATGACTATCCCCTGTTCCACTTTTGGAACCGACAAAACTTCGCTGGAAACGTTCGCAGTCCATCGCGAGGAACCATCGTTTAGGCTCAACGCGACAACCTCAGCATTGCTTGTTCCAACATAAACGGTATCCTCTCCCAAACCCGGCCCACCGGAAATAGGTAATTCAGTTTCCACTTCCCATATTAAGTCTCCAGTTGCGACATCCCGAGCCTGGACTACCCCATTGCGACCAGCAGCAACGACTATACCATCGGCTACTGCCGGAACGAGTTTGACCGATTGGCCACCATACCCAACCCCAATATCTTCTTCCCATAGAATTTGGATGTTGATTTCAGGCTCTATATCGAGCAAAGCTTGAGGTGGTTCCGAATTATCTTCGCCACCAATAATCCTATCAGTTAAATAAATTATCCCATTGCTTATCGAAGCACATGCCTCAAATAACAGACAAACCCCAAGAATTAAGCAACGAAATCTATTCATCCCGTCTTACATTGAGCAGAGTAACAGAAATCATTACTCCGATAAGCTAGGGATGTCAGGAACTGCCAAGTCATCTATTTTCAACTGCAAATAGGGAGAACTTTCACCGATTTGCTCCGAACGTTGATAAGCAGCTCTTGCCTGCCCATCCTTTCCTAATGCAACATACAGGTCGCCCCGCAATTCTTCATATTGAGCTTCAAACTTACCGGATCCAGCGATGTCGGTCAGCTCGATTATTTCCAATCCCGCTTCCGGTTCCTCACCGGCAGCTAACAGTCTAAGCAACCTTAATCGCGCTATATGTTTATAACTGCTATCAACATCGGACTGAAGTATCTCTTCCAACACTTTTTTCGCCGATGGCAAATCATTTTTTTCCACGTACAATTTAGCCAGAAAAAATTTGCCGTACAACGCATAAATTGTCCCTTCGTGAAGATCAATCAACCGCTCGCTCAACTTAAAAGACGATTCACTGTTTTTTTGTTCCTGAGCATTCAAAAGCTGCTGATAAAGATCGGACGCCTGTACGAATTTTGATTGCCGGTTGCTTTGCCAAACACTCCACGAAATAACCATTACAATACCTAAAACGACACCAATGATCGCTGAACGACCATTTTCCCGCCACCATTTTTTTATCGCTTCTACTTGCTCTTCTTCTGAGAGATGAACTGCCACTTTATTCTCTTTCCCCATAACGGAGGGAATCTTACAAAAATTAACCAACCCGCCATGCTGCTCTTGAAGTCAGTATTCCATATTGAGACAAGTGTTACCGTTTCACGGTTCGCCCCCTGTCACACTTTGAATACACAACTTCAATTAGTGCAAATTTGATAGATCAATTTCTTCCAGATTCCCAAATTAAAAGATATTCCGCCTACAAAAGTCGGATAAATCCAACTGCGGAATTGTCTGCTGTTTTGCGTCCGTGCGCAAAGATTTCAAACTAATCTGGTGCTTGGCCAATTCATCTTCTCCCAAAATCAACGCGTAAGCGGCACCACTTTTATCTGCTTTCTTAAACTGACTTTTAAAACTTCCACCACCACAATGCGTTAAAAGCCTAAGATCAGGGAATTCATCACGAAGCCTTTCCGCCAATACGGTTCCTGCACTTTCCGCATCCGTACCGACTCGAATCATAAACATATGAATCGATTCTCGTTTAAAGTCCTGTCCGGTTTCATCCACCAATGCCATCAATCGTTCTATCCCCATGGCAAAACCTATCGCCGAGTTGCCTTTCCCACCCAATTGATCAACTAAAGCATCATATCGCCCACCAGCACACACTGTTCCTTGTGCACCCAGCTCGGTAGTCACCCACTCGAATACAGTTCCACAATAATAATCCAAACCACGCACTAAGCGAGTATTCACCGTGTAGCTAACGCCGATCGTATCCAACGAATTTTTAAAGGCATCGAAATGTGCTTTAGATTCAGCCCCCAAATACTCCAACAGAGAAGGGGCGTCCTTGATAACATCTTTGAGCTGCGGATTTTTACTATCCAGAATTCGTAAGGGATTTTTTTCCAGTCGCCTACGACTATCTTCATCCAACTGATCATACACACCGTTAAAGTAATCGACCAAATCCTTCCGATATTCTAACCGCTCTTCCACCGTCCCAAGAGAATTAATCTGTAACTCTAAATTTTCCGTAATCCCTAACAACTTCCAAAGCCGATCGGTAACCAGAATCAATTCGGTATCGATATCAGGATGGGCGATGCCATAGGCTTCAACCCCAACCTGATAGAATTGTCTATAGCGGCCTTTTTGTGGTCTTTCATGGCGAAACATCGGCCCCTGGTACCACAGCCTTTGAACTTGGTTGTGCAACAAGCCGTGTTCGAGGCAAGCTCGCAAACACCCAGCAGTTCCCTCGGGACGCAACGTCAACGAGTCTCCATTTCGGTCTTCGAAAGTGTACATTTCCTTTTCAACAATATCGGTCACCTCACCTATAGATCGTCGAAATAGCTCGGTCTTTTCCATAATAGGCAAACGAATTTCACGATAGCCATACGAACCTAAGACCTTCCTAAAAACCGATTCCACATACTGCCAGGTCGAAGTCTGATCCGGAAGAATGTCATGCATTCCACGAATCGCCTGTATTCTTTTGCTCATCTATCAATTAGTCCCTTAAATTACAAATAGGTGAGAACGAATGGTTGAACACAAATCCTAAACGCTCTAATACAGCGGCCCATGCCAAGCTTTTGTAACGCCGCTATCGGCAATTTACACCCTCTCATTTTATCGGTTATGTTTTTAGGGGTTACTAGAAACGCGAAAATGTTTGCTGCATCAACTCCGCTTCCTCGGAGTCAGGAAACGTTTCTCGCAGCAGACGTGCGTATCGGTTTGCTCCTTCATCATTGCCAGCAGCATTTTCACTTTGTATTCCAATCCATAAAGATTCGGGAGTATAACCTGCAGCGGACTCGAAACGTTGCAAAAATGCCTGCACCAAAAAATAATTGTTTGAATGGAAATTAATCCTTGCTAACTCTAACAAGGCAGGTGGAAATTCCTTGTGCACCTCCAGGGCTTCCCGGAGATACCGGTCTGCTTTTGGTAAATCACCTTGCTTCCGCGCACACCTACCCGCATTAGTCAGCGCAATCCAGGGGCTTTTATAAAGTGGCGTTGCGATCGCTTTTTCTAAGTGCTCTTCCCCCTGCTCATATTCCCCCAATGAACACAAAATCTTCCCGTAGTTGTTTTGTGCGCTAGCATTGGTCGGGCGTAGAGACACCGCTTTTCGAAAATGCTCCACCGCTAATTCGGTCTTACCCAAACGTTCAAATAGAACTGCTATTCCATTATGGGCCTCACTATTCCGAGAATCCAGTTTCAAGGCATGCTCGAAGTTTTTCAAGGCATTTCTCAATTGATTTATTTTCATGTATTGGATACCCAAATTCACATACACTTGGGAATTGCCGGAATCCGAAACATCAATTCCTTTTGATTGCCTTGATCCACCGCATCCAGACAAGACAAAGATACATAAATATACAAATAATCGCGTCATCACCCTACTACTAATCTACGTTCTGCTCTGTGGGTCCTATCGGCCACCCGCCCAACCAGTTGACCACATGCCGCATCAATATCATCTCCGCGGGTCTTACGTGTTGTAGTGATGAACCCAGCATTTTGAACAATCTGACTAAAACGCCGAATAACCGAAGGCGGTGAACACCTGTAGGGAGCGCCGGGAAAAGGATTAAAAGGAATCAAATTAACCTTAGATGGCACATTTTCCAATAGCTTACACAATGATCGGGCTTGGGCGGGCGAATCGTTGACGCCGTCAAGCATGACATATTCGAACGTCACTTTCCCTCGGCGTATACAAGAAATATATCGTTTACACGCATCCAACAATTCCCGTATAGGATATTTTCGATTTATAGGTACTAGTTGGTCCCGCAAATGATCATCCGGAGCGTGCAATGAAACTGCCAACCCAACCTCACTAACCGATCTCAACCGATCCAACGCTGGAACAACACCCGCTGTACTCAGTGTTACACGGCGCTTGGACAATCCGTAGCCATAATCATCCATCATTAAATCCATCGCTGTAACAACGTTGTTAAAATTAAGTAGGGGTTCACCCATACCCATCATCACAATGTTAGTAACGGCTTCATTTTCATCCAACATGCGTTGGGCAAGCCAAACCTGGCCTATTATTTCAGAAACAGTTAAATTTCTATTGAATCCTTGCTGTGCCGTGGAGCAAAAGGAACAATCCAATGCACATCCGATTTGGGAAGATACACACAATGTACCTCGACCCGATTCAGGAATATATACGGTTTCAACCTTGTTACCACCATTCAATTGGAGCAGCCATTTTCGCGTCCCATCGTTGGACTTACGCTCAAAAACGACCTCCGGCAACCTTATTTCAGCCGATTCTTTCAACCGATTTCGAAGTGTTTTACTTAGGTTGGTCATCGCGTCAAAGTCAGAAACCCCATGTTGGTGAATCCACTTTAGCAATTGCGAAGCACGAAAAGGTTTTTCCCCCATTCGAACGAATTCGTCTTCCATACCCTTTCGGTTCAAATCGAGGAGATTAGTAACCGATGAATTGTCAGATTCAGCCTGCATTGTTCACTAAATTTTGTAGCAAGGGACCATAAAAACGTTTGGATCCACTATGTGCATAGTAAAATTCGCAGATACTTAATCAATAGAATATTGAGCGAACACATTGCCGTAAAAAAGAGGCACGAAGTACAGGTTAAGCACAAATTTGATCTTCCGAGAAAAAGAAACCAATTTCTTCATTTGCCGCTTCCTGACTATCCGAACCATGAACCGCATTTTCACGAACTGAACTAGCAAAATCCGCCCTGATGGTTCCCGGCGCCGCCTCCTCAAAATTGGTGGGTCCCATCAATTCACGATTTTTCTGAATCGCATTTTCACCTTCGAGAATTTGAACCATGACCGGTCCAGAAATCATAAATTCGACAAGCGGTTTGTAAAACGGTTTTTCCTTGTGCGCACCGTAAAACGCTTCTGCCTGTTCTGGAGAAAGATGTAACATTCTCGCACCAACAATCTTAAGACCCGCCCGTTCAAATCTATCGTATATCTCACCTATCGCATTTTTTTTCACCGCATCTGGCTTTATAATGGAAAAAGTGCGTTCTACCTTCATCATTTACCTCATGTTTAAAGTTGTGAATTTGCCCAAGATATTGGGACTACTATCTATTTTGCAACAATGTGGATCAATACTCGACTTATTCTAGGTAAGAAGAATTTCGACAATTGGGCAGGGTGATTCCTGAAGAGGACACCAAGGAAAAGCATCGCTTCAGCAGTTCAAAAACACAATTTTTCAACACAGCCTCTCAAAAAACAAATGTCCTGGATGCTTAAATCTTCATGGACGGAAAGTAAATTTGTCAGTTCAAACGGAAAAACTTTCCCCACAACCACACGAATCTTTAACATTCGGATTATTAAAACGAAAAGCCTCATTTATGCCCTCGCGAGTATAATCCACCTCAATACCCTCAAGATAGCCTAGATGATCCTCGTTAACCACAAGTTTAACGCCATAATTTTCGAAAACCATGTCACCCTCGCTAAGATCATCCGCATAATCTAAAACGTATGAAAATCCAGAGCAACCCGATGTCTTTACCCCTAAACGCAAGCCGATTCCTTTGCCCCGCTTTTCGATCTGTTTTCCTACCTGTTTTGCTGCGTGTTCAGTTAAAGAGATTGACATTTCACCCTCGATTAAGATTTATCCCTACTAGTATACCTCTAGTATACCTCAAATTTTTAAAATCCAATTTATAAATCAAGCTGTTTGGTTAGAAGGCTGTCAGTAAATGAATACTGTTTTGGCTTGACAATAACCCTCCGTTTTAGAGACCATCCTCATTGCGCCGTGGATTGGAGTAGAGGAAACTTAACGCACTCTAAAATCTACGGCAGAAGTTTAACAACAACGAACATTATAGAAGGGGAAAGTTATGGAAATATTAACGACCGGTGCCGGTTTCGAAATGTTGATGCGGTGGGGCCATTTTTTGGCAGGTATCACATGGATTGGGTTGCTTTACTATTTTAATTTCGTGCAAACCGAATTTTTTAAGGAAGCCGATGCAGGTGCGAAGTCCGATGCAATTCGCAAATTAGTACCACGTGCCCTTTGGTGGTTCCGTTGGGGAGCCATGTTTACATTTTTGACAGGTGTCGCTATTTTTGCGGTACGGGGGGCTGGAATGCCTGGATCGATTTATATTGGTGCTTTGTTAGGTACGTTTATGTTTGCTAATGTCTGGCTGATCATTTGGCCAAATCAAAAGATTGTTATCGCTTCAGCGGAACAGGTCGCTGGCGGTGGAGAAGCGTTGCCTGATGCAGCAGAGGCACTGGGTAAGGCAGGTCTGGCGTCAAGGACCAATACGCTGTTTTCAATTCCAATGTTGTTTTTCATGGGGGCTTCCTCACATTACCCACTTGATTCTGGCACATTGGGAAGTTTAATTGCAGTCATTCTCATTCTGCTGCTGGAATACAACGGCGCATACGGATTGCTTAGTCGTTTCGGGATAGTAAAAAGCTTGCCTGCGGGAGGCAAGATGGGTCCCATGGCTAGCGTCAAAGGTGTTATTCACTGCGGGCTTGGTTTAACCCTCGTATTATTTATCGTTCTTGTAGCGCTTTAATTGTTGAAATCTAACATATTATGGTGGGGCTCCAGGGCAGCGGAATCTGGAATTTGGAAATCGATACAGATTTCAAAAAACTAAAGACCGCCGTGAGGGAGCCTAGCATAATAATCATTACGAGGGCAGGCTCGCTTGAGTCGGATTTTTCGATCATTTGAGACAAAAATGGCCAATCGAGCTTTTGGCGGTAGATTAGTCTGTTTTCTGACAGCTTCCCAGCCCCTGACCCCGAAAACGTTTATCCTGGATCATGACTTCAATCCGGATAATAGAGTGTAACGCATTGGTTTTACAGGAGACTAAAACCGGAACGGAAATAATATTCCGCAAATAGGGTTAATACCCCGCCCCTAAGACAGGTACGATTAGGCTGTGAGGGTGTGGCTAGTGCAACGGAATTTCAGATACAAAACGCTATTTTGGCTGACTGGCTGGATCGCGTTTTTTCTTTCCGCCGTCGCCAATAATTTAACCACGGCCCTTCTGGTAGCCGCTGTCGTAATGGCCTTTGGTTCGGATAATCCAAAGTTTGTCCGTCGATGCTTTGTGAATATCGTCATTGCAGTAAACGCGGGAGGCGCATTCAGTCCCTTCGGAGACATCACAACACTGATGGTCTGGCAAGCTGGAAAGGTTGAGTTTAGCCAATTTTTCGATCTTTTTTTACCGTCGATTTTCAACTTTATTATTCCCGGTTTGGTCATCCACTTTTTCCTGCCCGAAGGGAGGCTTCCTCCATACTGCAGTACAGAGAAAGTAATACTAAAACCTGGTGCCAAACGGATTTCTCTATTGTTTTTAGTCACCATTTCGATTGCCGTAGTATGCGAACAATATCTTTATATCCCGCCGTTTATGGGCATGATGATCGGGTTATCATTGCTAATGGCGCTGGGTTACTACCTCAAAATGAAGCATGAAGTGGAAGGGAAATTTGATATTTTCAACAATGTTCGTGATTCGGAGTGGGATACGCTGTTATTTTTTTTCGGCGTTGTGTTTGCGGTCGGCGGTCTGGAATACATTGGCTATCTGAATTTAGCATCGGCTGAACTCTATGGGAAATTAGGTGCGACAGGCGCTAATGTAACGATCGGAGTGCTTTCAGCTATTGTCGATAATATACCTGTCATGTTTTCGGTTTTGACCATGAATCCGTCGATGGATTTGTATCAATGGCAGTTGGTGACACTAACGGCAGGAGTCGGCGGGTCTTTGCTTTCGGTCGGTTCAGCGGCTGGCGTTGCCTTGATGGGACAATCTAACGGAGGATACACTTTCATGACGCATTTGCGATGGCTTCCCGCAATTTTATTGGGTTATGGTGCAAGTATTTTCGTTCATTATTTGGTTAATGCTACAAAAGTATGATAGATCTACCATTCTTTATGGGGGAATAATTGTACTTTCAACAATTTACCGACTACCATCGTTACTCTACAGTTAATCAAAATCCATGAGCAAAAAAAAGTTTTTGTGCGAGCAATTAATTTTAATTTTATTGCTTTGTTTAACGATCATCGGTATTGAGCTTAGCCACGAGGCCCGGCAAGACAGCCTCACCTATTGGCTGATTATGGATTTTATTTTTTGGATCGCTTCATTATTGACGACGTTACTCCATGCAAAAGAGCAAAAACATCCCGTTAAACCCATCCTTATAGAACAAACACTTCATTGGTTTGCCGTGCTAGTAGCCATAATGGCAGTTCTTATCATCCTCGAAGAAAATCAATTTGACCTTACTCGCTCGGGATTGGCCATTTTGCTGATCCTGGGCCTTGGTACTTTTCTCGATGGCATTCGCATAGGACTCAACTTCAAACTAATTGGTGTATTTCTCGGCGTTGCGGCGGTAGTTAAAACCAACACGCCGGAAAGTTATATTGCAATCGTAGCTATCCTTGCAATCATGATTGTGGTAACCACATCCTTTTCATATAAAAATAGATCCAAAAGAATCCTGTGATGCCGATGTGCCTTTTCCGCAGCGCCAGACTCAGCTTGTGTTCCATTTCATCGAAAGCATTCATTTTGAAACGTTATGTAGATTTATTTGACGACTTCAAGCCCACAGCACAGTGATATTTTGCTGTAGGAATATTCCTTTTATCTTAACCACCTAGCCTTTGCTTTGTAACTATCTAATATTTAATCGCCTCTATTCAATCTCTCGATGTTTAGGCAGGCGCAATTTTTTTTGAATTTCTATTCCTGATTTCTGGAGGTTTACCTTTTGTAAAATTCCCGCGCTCGGTCGTTAGACCAAACAATAGGCTTCGGTGAATTATGCTGAGAATCATCGATGCTTCCTCTCGTATCACAAGTGATCTTAAACTCCTTATTTTCAAAGGCTATCAGCCATCAAAAACGCCCACTATTCCCTTAAAATCCAGACATCTCCCCACCCTCTATCATTGCTATCTAAATATCCAGGGGTTTAGGGCTGGCCTCGAGATCAAAAAAGCATGAACGTAGCAAAATGCTTTTAAGACGTACGAAAAGAGATACTAAACATCCACCGTCTTTTAGACGGTGGATGTTTAGTATCTCTCTGTTCAATTTAGATGCTTACTCGTACCAAATATTCACATTTAACTCCCTTAAGACTCCCTTAAGATTCCCTTAAGATTCCACCTATAGAATCAAGGTATCTCAGCACTTTATATGTGGACTTATGCATCCCAGCTTTTCTCAAAAACATCCGATCTTATGGGCTTACCTATTCTCCCTCTATTTCTCTGGGGTATACCAGTTGCTCATTTACACATCCGGCACTTCAGGGATAGTTGGCTTACGTCAGGCGGTATACATGAGTGTATTATGGCTAATTCCTATCTTGCTTTGGCCATCGAAATCACGTCTTATTGTAGGAATATTTGGCTTGGTGCTATGGACAAGCTCCCTAATAGGCTTAGGGTATTGGCTAATTTACCACCAAGACTTTTCGCAGAGCGCTATATTCGTATTTTTTGAATCGAACATCCATGAGGGTCGTGAGTATATCAATTCATACTGGCACTGGTGGTATGTTGGCGTCTTCGGGGTCTATAGTATTATTCCACTCATGATGTGGAGGAAAATGCCTCCCGTTAAGATATCGAAACGCCGCCGATATAGATTAGCTAGCCTATTTACCCTAATAGCTTTCTGGCCATTAATTAACACTTGGGTTATTCAAGATAAAAATTTTGAGGCTGGCCTCTACCATCAAAAAAAGAGGATGGAGCCAGCAGCGCCTTGGAATTTGGTGGTAGGTTACTCAAAATACCGGGCTCAATTAGCCGCCATGCAAGAAAACTTGAAAGCCAATCTAAAAATCCCGCCGCTTCAGGATTTTTCAGAAAAACAACCAGACACACCTAAAACATTAGTCTTAGTAATTGGCGAATCTACTAACCGGCAAAGAATGAGTTTGTATGGCTACCAAAGGAAAACAACCCCCAACCTGGACAAGCTTCGTGATGATTTTATCGTTTTCAATGATGTAGTAACGCCCCGCCCGTACACCATTGAAGCATTGGAACAGGCGTTATCTTTTGCCGACCAAAAAGATATTACTGCTTACTATAAAAAACCCACATTACTGAACATAATGAAACAATCCGGCTACGATATTACCTGGATCACAAATCAACAAACACAGACCCGGCGAAATACGATGCTTACGACGTTATCTCAATTGGCTGACCATCAAATTTATCTTAATAACAATAGGGCACAAAATTCGAGTCAATACGATGGGGCTGTTATAACCCCGTTTTCCGAAGCCTTATCGTCCAGGGCCCCAAAGAAAATGATTGTTATCCATTTGCTGGGAACCCACCGTGGTTACAAATATCGCTATCCGGAAAGCTTTGCGAATTTCACCACGAATAAGGATGCACCGCGATGGATTAACAAAAATATCCTGGCTGAATACAATAGTTACGATAATGCCATTCTTTATAATGATTTTGTAATTTCAGAGCTGATAAAAATTTTCAGAAAGACAAGTGGCCAAAGACTGCTATTGTATTTTTCTGATCATGGTGAGGAGGTTTATGACTACCCTGACAATCTGTTTTGTGGCCGTAATGAAGGCAAACCATCACCCGCCATGTACACTATTCCTTTTATTCTGTGGGCTAGTCCAGAATACTTGGCAGCAAATGACACTGCATTGTGGAAGACCTATTCAAATCGCCCTTTTTCGCTCTCTGACTTTATCTACGTCTGGGCAAATATTGCAGGCATTGACTTTAGTGGCATGGATTATACTCGTAGCTTGGTTTCGGAACAGTTTGTAGAACACCAACGATGGGTCGGCAACCCCTACAACCAGAAATCACTACGAGATTATGCTGAAATTCCACAAATGAATATACCTCTGATTTAATAGGCTTTTCGTAGCGATCAGAGATGGACCAAACTTTGAAAATGATTGCGGCGGAAACGCCGAGCGGTAGGACAGCACGGAGTCTACCAAATCTGAATGGAGCGAACTGTTCAAACCAGAACAGCTCTATTTCACCCGTAGCCTAAATAGCATTCGTTTAATCCCTAATGAATCTAGTGTTTACATTCTGTACCGTAGCGAAGTCAAAGATTCAAGTTTAAGTCTAAAGGCCTATTTCCACCCTATATCCCCCATACTTACGGATATTGATCACCCCAATGTCAAAAATCAGGTATTGACCCTTGATCCCCAGTAATGTACCTATGATTTCAGGGGTTTTATCCAAGTTTAAGGATTTAACTTTGATAGGGTACTCTGACACTGGATATTGAATCGGCACTGTTTCCTCGTCGTTCAGAAATTCAATTGCTTTTTCTCCGAATTGGTGCTCAATATTACTAAGCCCGTCTTTACACAATGCCAGTAATTCACCTGCTTTTTGATTCAGGTCAATTTCTTCTACTTGGTTTTTCAGCATTTTTTGCCAACTGGTACGATCGCTGACGTACTGTTTGATCTGTATTTCCACTAGACCCGACAAAAATCGGGATGCAACTTTCAAAATTGGTAGCGCCTGGATCGCTCCCTGATCCATCCAACGGGTCGGAATTTGAGTATGACGGGTAATACCAACTTTAATGTTCGAAGAGTTAGCCAGGTAAACAAAATGGGGTTGCATGCAATGTGTTTGCCCCCAATCCGGCTCTCGGCAAGTACCTTTGTCAAAGTGGCACTGCTCCGGTCTAACAATGCACTTGTCGCATTGCGCCAACGTGATAAAGCAAGGATAACAGTAACCCTGACTGAAGCTTTTCTTAGTTTTTCGACCACAATGAACGCAGTGAATATCACCGCTGAACTTTAGTTGGATAGTTTTACCAAGCAATGGATTTAGGGGTACCAACTCATTATCCAACGGCAATTCATAATTGACCGGAGTTGTTAACTCGGTCTTCATTTTCTTGAGATTACCGGATAGTTTCATGGGACTCTTAGCAACTATTAAAATTTGGCGCAAAACCGCGTCTAAGCGTTTTTTCGGTGAAGGTACAGGGATTTAGAAATTGAAGCAAATAATCCTGGTTGCCAGCCTTGGCCCCGATACCGCTTAGTTTAAATCCACCAAACGGTTGCCGATGTACCAAAGCTCCGGTAATAGATCGATTAACATAAAGATTCCCAACGTCGAAAAGACGTTTCGTTTTCTCAATATTGGCGGGGCTTCTGGAATATAAACCACCGGTCAGTGCAAAGGCCGTGTTATTAGCAATCTTTAATGCTTCGTCCAAGCTATTTGTATTCATCACCGATAATACCGGTCCAAAAATCTCGACTTGAGCCAAATTCGAGGTCGCAGGAACTTTGGTAAAAATCGTTGGACCCACGAAAAAACCGTTCCCCAAGTGCGAGCAGTCGGTATGAAGAACCCGCTCGGCATTCTTTTTTCCATCGGCTATTGCTCGCAGAATTCGTTGTTTTGCTTGGGCATCGATAACTGGCCCCATAAATACCCCTGGATTTTCCGGAAAACCAATGTTTAAACTCCGGGTAGCGGCAACTAAGCGTTTAAGAAAAAAATCAGCATGAATTCCAACGACTATTACACGGGAACAAGCGCTACATTTTTGGCCTTGATACCCGAATGCCGATTTTAAAACTCCCGGGACGGCTTCATCGAGATCAGCATCACTGTCAACAATAATCGCATTTTTACCGCCCATTTCAGCGATTACTTTTTTAACATGGTGCTGCCCGGGAGAAATTTCAGCCGCCAATTTGATAATTCGTACTCCTACTTCCTTGGAACCCGTAAAAGCGATGAAATGAACTTTTGGATGTTGAACCAAATATTCCCCGATGGTCGCGCCAGGCCCGGGTAGAAATTGGACTACTCCTTTTGGTAAGCCTGCTTCCATTAAAAGATTAACTAACCAGGAGGCAATCACCGGGGTCTGGGAAGAAGGTTTGAGTATAATTGTATTACCCGTCACGATAGCGGCGGAAAGCATGCCAGTTAAGATCGCCAATGGAAAATTCCAAGGAGGTATGATGACGCCGACCCCTCTTGGGCGACTCCAAAGCAGATTGGTTTCCCCAGGGACATTACGATGGCTCGGATTAAGGAAACTTATCGCAGCTTCGCCATAGTAGTTCATGAAATCAATGGCTTCGGTTACGTTGGCGTCTGCTTCCAACCAGGTTTTTCCAGCCTCAAAAATCTCTAGGGCGGCAAACTCCAATCTGCGTTTTCGGAGTAACTCAGCAGCTTTGAACAATATCGAAGCACGTGCTGCAACTCCACAACCTGACCAAGCTATAAAGGCTGCTTGAGCACCCTTTATAGCTTGGTCAGCATCGCGAATGCCTGCACAAACAACCCTACCAACAAGTTCACCAGACCGAGCTGGATTAACCGATTCGATATGGTTAAGACCAGAAATAGCTTGGCCATTGATGATCATCGGGTGGGTAAAACCAAGATTATTTCGAACTCTCGCGAGGATTTCGAAGAATAACTGGCGCTCCTTTTCTTCACAAAATCGAAACACAGGTTCGTTTTGAAAAGGTTTTGCATTCAACTCCTGTATTTTTTTTGGAATTGTCGCCGAAGGTTTAGACTTGGTTTTTGGTGAGCAAGGAGGAGCCAATAATTTTTCAGCCGGTAATTTTCGCCTAAAATCGAGCCGTTGAAACGATTGGCTCGAAGAATTTTCCAGCAATCGTCGGACTAAATAAGCCATACCAGGAAGCGGGTCTCCAAATGGAACATAGACCCGTAAACGATAACCCTGCTCCGATAGAACAAACTGAAGTGGTTGCGCCATCCCGTAGAGCATTTGAAACTCAAATTGATCTTTTTTTAAATCGTAGTGATTTGCCAACGCTATTGCTAATGACACGCTTCGAATATTATGGGTAGCGACCGCGATACGAACAGACCGATGATGCTTAAAAAGCAACTTTAAGCATGACTCGTAATTTTTGTCGGTTTGCCATTTCTCTGCCCACACAGGAACAGGCCAGCCCTGTTGCTGGGCGATCATGGTTTCATAATCCCAATAGGCACCCCGCACCAACCGGATAGTGATCGGTGTTTTTCGGGTTTCCGCCCAAGCAATTAATGCTTCCAAATCTTGATTGCTGTCTTTCAAATAGGCTTGAACAGCAATCCCCACATCGCACCAATCGTGGAATTGCGGTTCCATTAGCAGACGTTTAAAACAATCCAGCAATAAATTTTTGTAGTCATACTGTTCCATGTCCAGACATACTGCAACATGGTTTTTCCGAGCTACAGCGAAAATTGTCCTCAAGCGTTTAGCGACTCCTTGGTAACTGCCTTCTAAATCTAGGGGGTTCAACTGTGAATAGAACGAAGAAGCTTTTAAGGAAATATATAATAGTGGAAGGGGCTGATCATTTTCATAGTCCAATATGGCTTCATGTTTAAGCCCTTCAAATCGTGGTGCCAACCGCTCTATAAGCTCCAAGTAATGTTTTTCATACTGATCCGCTTCTTCTTCACTGACAACACTTTCTCCCACTAAATCCAAGGAAAAACCGATTTTGCTTTGGCGTAAACGGGATACTGTTTCAAAAGCTTCATCTGCGGTGGCACCACCCATAAAGTATTTTGAAAATAGGGACATCATGTTGCGCACAATACCGACGATCAATGGGTCGGTTACCCCTCTATTTCTCAACCACCATCGCAATAACCCCGGTAGATTTGATTCATCGATATCAAAGTATTCATTCAGGTGACCTAAGACATCACGGTTGGTGGATAATGCGGGAAATACATCAACGAACCGCAATGCTTGAATACGGAATACATCGTTTTCCATCATTTTGTCCATCGACCACTTTAACCATCGATTCTCACTTTTTAACGTCTGGCATCGCACCGACGCCAATATTTGACGGCCAATGTCTTGAACGCTTATTTCAAACCGATCTGAGAAATCAGAGGAATTTACCATGCCTTGACAGTCCGATTAAGCCATTAATATTGAGAACAAAAACGAAAGCAAGTATCCAAATTAAATGGGTAAAAATGCAAGATCTTGAGTGTAATCCTGTCAGGGTTGAGATGGTAGTGCAAGTGTCAGATTATCCTTAATCAAATACAGTTGCACATTGCGGTTTGAAGAAAGTCCGTTGCTTGTGGCCAAAAAGAAGCATTAGCCAGGTTTTGAATCACTCGAAAACGAGGTAAGGTGACTGCATGATGACGTGCAAGGGTTATAATTTGTTCACCAAAATATTCAGAAGAAATTGCCTTGTGTCTCTGATAGTTTTATCGATTGCTTGGAAGGAATTGCTAAACGGGCATTGCATTTTCAACCCATAGGGAAACCCAATAAACGCTAGACTCCACTTATTCCCTTCTCACATTTAGCACATTTCTCATCAGAAAAAAGCAGAAAACCGGACAAAATATCAAACGTTAAATTTGTTGATTTTTTTGGAATTAGTGCACGTGATTTTATCTAACAATCAGTGTAAATTCACCACTTGTTGTGTATGATCGGTATCAGTTCGGGCTGTGCGATTACCGAAACTCTGTTAGAAAATAAATCCGCCTCCTTAGTCAAGGATAAATTAAGGGAACCCCGCGTCACACAATAGCGGATTGGGCACAACTGATAAATGAGTTAGCGGATGAGCATTATCCATCTTTTCAGAAGATGCTTTAAGAAACCCTTAATATTTCCGTTTTATCCTACTGGCACTATTAATTAATGATTAATTTAGGTGACCATCATGGACAAAACGGCGAATCTGAACATCCCTTTTCCGATAGTCGAAACAAACTATCGGTCTCGTGTAAAAAATGAGTTGACCGCCCTTAAATATACACACCGAAAAACACATCGCCATCACGCCGAAATGGCATTAATCGAACAAGCGATTTCCTTTATACCGATAACAAACCCTGTTTTAGATATCCCATGTGGCGCTGGAAGAGTTGCGATATTACTAGCGCGAAAAGGTTATAAGGCTATCGGAGCCGATTTGTCTAAACCAATGATCGACATCGCACGGGATCAGATTCGTAGCTCTAACATCGATTGCGCTGTTCAGAGCCAGGACATCGAGAAAATGAGTTTTCAAAATAACGAATTCGGAGTTTCGATTTGTTTTCGATTTTTTCACCACCTTCCCGATGCAGAAATAAGAAGGCACGTGATTGGCGAATTGTGCCGCGTTTCACGAAACTATGTACTGATTTCCTATTTGAGCCCAGCCTCGTACACAATGCTCAAAAGGAGAATGCGGGTTGTTTTTGGAGGCAAAAAATCTTATCAATTCGCTACACCCTTATCCGAGCTAGAAAAGTATTTCAGTGAACAAGGTTTTGAATTGACAAAGGATTTCGCACAAATGCCATTTTTTCACACCTTGCATCTTGCAATTTTCAAACGTGCTGTTCCAAACCCAACAAGGATCGAATCGGGACGATAATTGTAATCCCTTAGGGTGTACCGTGAATTATTGCGGATCTCAATTAATCAAGACCCTAAAATTTCCTTGACTTAATGAATTATTCAACCCTACCAAATATTTTCAGGGAACGTAGCTCGATCATCGCTGATCTCTTCTTCGTCTTAAGCACCGCTTTATCGTTGCTCTTGAGTTTGACGATTTTGAGAGGGATACTGCTGATTCGAAATTTCGATCTTACTGATCCTGTTCCAGCGAAAGATCTTGTACGGGCCTTTACCATCGGAGTACGATTTGACCTGATCATGGTGGCATACTCAAGCATTCCTTTGACACTGGCATTCTTGTTGCCCAAGGGGCTTAACTATCGACGTTTATTCCTGGTGTGGATGAGTATTGTCGCTTGTATCCGGTTCTTTCTTGGTGTCCTTGAAGTGGATTTTACCATGAATTCCATACCCGACTGAACAGTCTAGTTTTCCAGTACATCCGCAAAGATCCAGTAACTGTCGTTAGTATGATCTGGCATGGCTTTCCGGTTATTCAGTGCGGACATCCAAACTGCGATGCATAGTTTATTAAACAATACTACCGGCCTTGGCCCGGAAGAATTAGTGGCTATCCAGAGGAGAAACAATGAATTTTAATTATAAGGGCATTTCTATGGGCCGAAGTATCTCTATAGGGCTTGTTTTCTCGTATAGTATGGGGTATGCCATTACTATGGTAACCCGGCATTATACCAGCCTGCCCGATGTCCAATACGTATCTGCTGCCACTGAAAC
>CAZZET010000064.1:0-20752 GCA_964653275.1 uncultured Methylococcales bacterium | reverse complement strand
TATTTATCTCCATCCAGATAAACAACCAAAGTAGGTTGGTCAATAATCCATGATTCAGCGGACCTTGGGAGTGAAAAAGTTTTAAAAAGTCATCGTCAATGCGTCGATGGCGATGAGTCGCCTAAGAAGGCAAAACACGTTCTCCCCCCTGTAATATGGGGATAGTCTTATATTTGGAATTGTGCAAAGCATTGGCCAGCGTGATTAGAGGAATCTGGGTCGTAAAGCAGGGACGTTAGCTTTAGGCGTTCATTAATCCCTAATTCGTCTCCCGATATCAGGGTGTGGAATGCACGCCCTCCAAGTAATTGGTGTGAATTGGTGTGATACAGACGGTTTAATTGCCCATCTTTTACCATGGTTGCCAACATTTGGGGCCCGGCAATTAAATAAATGCTCTTATACCCAAAAATTTTTAATTTTTCTATGAGTGGCTTGCCTTCAACAAGGTCACCCGAGCCAGCACTAAAGACTGGATAACCTTTTCGTTTCCAATTGTTAATTCGCTTTGATTCGGCGGTTTTTCCGGTGGCGATATAGCATTTTTGATTATAGGTTTTTAACGACTGTGGCATTGTAAACCTCAGGCTTCTACTGGCTACAATAATATCGGGTTGGGGCGATAATCCTTCTTTTTTTCGCCATTCGGCTAAATCATTTGTTTCCGGAGAAGTTCCAATTTGCAGTACGTTTCCCAAACGTCTTTCAGCTAAAGCACGAAGGTAACCACCATGGGTGATCATGCAATCGGCTTGGGCGGCTAACTCTAAAAATAACCTAAAATCATTGGGGTTGGTTAAACTTTTGGGTACATAAGGAATCTCACCGTTTGAATCCTCGAAGGCGATGCGACCATCGAGGCTGCTTAGAAAGTTTGCGTAAACGATCGGGTTTCCAGTTGCTCCCAATTTGTTTATTCGATGAGAAAGATAAAGTCCGCGTAACGGCACTTTCTTTCCGGGAAGGGGGTATAACTGTAATAAGTGACTTTCCATGAGAGCGTATTCAAGAAAGCGTATATTATGCCTATTGCGGTTGTGTTTGACCTGTTTCGTTCAATAAAATTTTAAGCCCTTGTCACCAGTTCCATCATTAATCAATCTAGACTGTAATTGGTTGAGGTAATCGCTAAAGTTGGAAAACACACGGTGTTTTGGAACTAAAATGGGAAACAATCTCACCGTTATTAACATATCGAGAGGTTGCCCTTGCACTCCTGTCATCAGTACGATGATGCCTTTGTTGCGAATGAATTAAACAGACGCCAGAACCATTTCAGATTGGACACCAAAAGCTATAGGGCTAAGGGAGGGCGACGACACCCGAGGTGATCCTGCCGAAAAAGTCCCCCCGTAAAGCGCTTACATGAGTATTGTTCATATTAGCTTCGAATTAAAATTTCACCTTTTCCTAAACCACTTAAGTCCCCCATGTATCGGCGAACGCGCTGGAATTCGACATCTGATCGAGCAAAGCGACTATCCAACTTTCGGAATGATCTAAACAATAAAGGTAGGAAAGAGCCAGACGTGTGGAAACCGCAGTCTGCGAAAGTAGCGGATAGTTTCGGTTTTTGCCAAAGTAATAATGTTCCTCGATTCATACCATAGCCAATATGGTTACCGACCGTACCCATTACAGCAATAGTACCGGCGATCATGCGCGAACCACAATAATCGGACACATTCCCTTCAACAAGGATCGTCCCACGCCGCATATTATCACCCAGGCGAGCACCTCCATTACCTTTTAGTATGACGGTCCCACCTTGCATACCTTTTTTATTCCCAGGTAACGATCCCCCTAGAAAGTCACTTGCATTACCATCGATATGAATGAGGCCGTTTTTCATTTCACAGGCAGCGAAAATACCGGTGTTTCCTTTGGCATGAATAGTGCCGCCATTCATTTCTAAGCCTAAGTACGCGCCCGCATCACCTTCTACGACAATCGTACCGGATTTCATCTCCCGACCAATAAAATCGAATTTATCGGAGCTGTTTTTGAATACAACTTGTTGGTTGTTTGCCCCAGAAACATCAAAGAGTTCATCGACACGAATTCGGCGTTTTCCGGAAACCAATGGGATGGCGTTAATTTCCGTGGTTGATAACTCGGCTATCAAATGAGGACTAAGTGGTGATACATCGACACGCTGACGAGGGTTTTTTTTCAATCTGAATACCAAGCCGCTCATGCCATAATCTCCTGTAAGTGGAAGTGATAGGGACCTAACTTCCCTCCGTAATTACCCGCACTAACACGCCGGATACCATTTTCTTGACCGAGTGCACAGGTTGCTCCGATACCAACTTTCATTGCCGAACAAATGTCGTCTTCGGTAAATCCGTTAATGACGATTTCGAGGACACATTCAATATCACCAGAGAGTTCGCTTTTCGTTACACCTTTTAAGGTTGGGCAAAATGCGTCATTAACGGATACGGGTAGGGAGGGATATTTTGACCCGACCTTGGAGCCAGACCCGACCACTCCGCCAGGGAATGGCATAATGACATTTGGGAGTCGTTTGATCGATGTAACTGCGGCATCCGCTGCTGCGATGGCTTGTAGTCGAGTTTTGGCCAAAATCATAAAATTACCGCCACCGACCGCATTGACCATGCCAGTTGATTCTTCGACGATAAATTCACCGTGCATGACTGGGATACGCCAATAACGTTTTCCGTCGATCAGTTTCGAAATCTGATTGCCATCACCGAAGAATCGCAGATTTTTACCCATTGGTAATTGGGTATCGCCACCGATGCCGGAAAATAGGCTTGAAGTCGATGAGGTAAGGACGCATTGACCCGCTCGCGTTTCAACTTGTTTGGCTAAGCCCTTTCGACTCATTGCAAACAGCAAAATCGAAACTCCGTGGCGGCCATCCGGAGTATCTTCCGGGGCCATTGTTTTCTCAATTGACGCTTCGCAACCGCAGGCGATGACCGATGTCGCGAAACCTGTCATCGTGCTTGCCGCCAGCTTCGCCCATCGAGGACTATCGGCAGTGATAATGACCCGCGTTGCTTTCATGGGGAAGGCTTCCGCAAAGGTATCCTGAATATCTACTCCATTAATATTCATATTTCACCCCCGGCTTGGCAGGGGTGAATGGTTAAACTGGCTCTTGGATCGTCGGTTATTTCGTCGTCGCCAATCTTAAAGTTCTTCAATTTCATAGTTAAATAGCGTTCAAAATAATCATCCAATGATTTTTCTATTGAATTGTCGAATTCAGGGCGTACAACATGGGTTGTACCCCATACTACTTTAACGATTTCGCCATCCTTAACGATCAATTCGCCATTTTTAAAAACATAATCCGGTTTAGCGAACATCTTTTCTTTATCGTCCTGTTCCGTATAAACCGTGATGTCGGCGCCAGCGCCTGCGCCTAAATGACCGCGATCCGAAAGTCCGAGAATTTTGGCAGCGCCAGCGCGGGTCATCGTCGCAATTTCATAAAGCGAATATTCCCGATCAATAGAGCCCAATGTTGTCATTTTGGCGGCTTCTGCGTTGATACCTGCAAGCATATCATTTCGGAAGCTCTTATCCATCAAGAGACGTATGAGATGGGGGTAGGTGGTAAATGGCGCACCATTAGGATGGTCTGTCGTGAGAAAAACTCGCCATGGGTCATCGATTAGGAGAAAAGTTTCCAGTCCAATAGCCCATTGCAAAGCATTGACAAAATTTTTATTCTTGTATTTAAATGGGACAACACCACAACCAGCATCACATTCGATGTCCATACAAACCCATTTGTTGGGGGCAGCGTGATGGTGGTTGTCAAATTGCCGCATATTGTCTCCCGAAGCAGTGACCGTTTGACCAAACATGATTTGGCCGACATCTACGCTGATGTTTTTGTTTTTATTGACCGATTCGGCAATTTGAGCAGCTCCCGAAGAAAATTTGAGGTCACCCTCGGTGCCATAGCTGTGAAATTGGACATGGGTGAGATGCATCCGTAAACCTTCAATACCATTGATCGTATTAAGAGTAGTCTCCACATTGCCAGGGACGCCTAAATTACTACCGTGTACATGAAGAGGGTGGGTCACACCTAATTCGGTTACTGCGGTTGCTAGACATTTTAAAATTTCTCGGGGTGTGATGTGGTAAAACTTGTTTTTTTCATCTAAGTCCAGAGCACGTTGGTTAAACTTAAAGGCGTTGATTCCACCTGGGTTTACGACTTTTACGCCAATTGCTTGAGAGGAGTGCATAGTCCAAGCAACATAATCGTTAATTGCTTTTTGATCCTTTTTTTGTGCCATCAGACGCAATAGAAAATCATCGCTCCCAAGCATGACATAACCCCCTTTGTCGATCATGGGTACATCACCCATCTCCATGTGTGCTTGCCGTGCATTGATGGGCAATACTGCGGGTTCGAAACCAGCGGTATAACCCATTTCAGCGTA
This sequence comes from uncultured Methylococcales bacterium, assembly GCA_964653275.1. Lineage (GTDB taxonomy): Bacteria > Pseudomonadota > Gammaproteobacteria > Methylococcales. The sequence goes on along the minus strand of CAZZET010000064.1, from coordinate 16,316 downwards.
GCGATAACCTGTATTCAGAGTGCTCGGTGCGGCATGGCCAGTTCCAGAGCGCAGAAGATCGGTTCGTGGAGTAGGATTTTGGCGATGATCTTCTGGCAAAAGCGTTCTGGCGATATTGACTTTGCCTCCACCAATATGGGTATGCATATCAATTGCGCCGGCCATCACCACTTTTCCATAGAGGTTGTACTCCTTATCAAAGCGAGCGTTTTTCGAGCTTTTTACGATACGACCATCTTTCACAAAGATATCGCGAACTTCGCCATTAATTCCATGCGCGGGGTCGTAGACGGTACCGCCTGTTAGTTTGATTAACATGATGTTGAGTTCCTATAGTGCCTGTTCTATTGCTGAAAGAACTTCCGCCGTCGACGGTAATTTTGTATCACGGATTTTCTGAAGCCTTAGTGCGACCACATTATCGGTTCGATAAGCGTGGCCGCTATGATCTATACCAGGCGTCCCGACAGGTATATAGATGTCGGGTTGTTTGTCAAAACACATTCCAGATCTACCGACTACGATAGTGGGGATATCAGTGATTGGCGGCGTCTGAGTATTATTAAAGGCGGAAACCCAAAGCAGGGCATCAGTTTCGTCATTGCTGAGCAGGTGGTTTGTGGAATTCAGAAATGGGTCATATTGTGGGAAACCTCTAGCGTAGCTGGTTCTTACTGGATAGCCAGTAATCCATCCGCATACCTGATTTGCGGTTTGGTCACCTTCCTTTCCGCCTAAAGGCAAGCCAGAGCAACGGGTGGTTTGGTTGATTTCCTTGATCATATCACTCAACATCTGCACCGTGAGCTCGGCGTTGGAAAAATCTAGGGCGCCCGCCGCCCAGGCGATTACACCGTATTGTGCGTTGAGCAGTTTATCCGCTAGGACCTTGATACTGTTTGTTTCAATGCCACCAACCTGTTCGGCGGTTATCGGTTTTTTTTGTATTAGGGCGCGCAGAACGGCAACGACTTCGGGTAGATTCTCTTTTTGACATGCTAAAACCTGAGGGTCTCTGTCGCAGGGGGATGTCGTTGCGGTCCCAGTAGGCGCCTCCCCAAGATATACAACTTCCCGTTTAGTGGTGTCATCGATGAACATACTTTCCTTGTTCCAGATATATCGCTCAAAAAATCGTGGGAACAAGGGTTCCAGATCGCAACCAACCACCACGAGGAGGTCAGAGCGATTTTTGACTTCGGCCAGAGTCGTATTCATAAAGCCACTGCTTTGAGTGGCCAGAATGTTCCTCATCGCTGCAGTCGAATTCATGTTGTCGACGACCGCGCCACATTGGTCGGCCAATGCAAGAGCAGCGCGGACCCCGTTGACGTCGGTGGCTAGACCACCGATCAAAGGTAAATTCGTATCTTTTAACAGATTTGCGGCTACGGCTACAGCTTTTTCAAGGCTGGTTGGTTTACCTTTTACGAGGGCTTTCATATTTCCCAAGGGTTGTTCGAAAGCAGGCGTGTTGACGGCACAACCGTTTTCAACGACGGTGACAGTATCACCTTTGACTTGGATACCGAGATCATCGGTTCCTATTCCGCAAAAAGGACTTGGCACGTTTTTCCAAATGTTGGGAGATTTTGTTTCGGCCATAGGTGTAATTTCAAAGAATTTAAATACTAAAAAAACCCCCTAAGCGATTGTAACAATGCTTGGCGGTGGAATATGGATATATCGTTGGGTGTTAGTTACTTTAAAGTGATCACATAGGCTGTTGCTTTGGAGGGCCTAAATCAATACTTTTAATATTCGCTCTATAATTTCCTTCGGATCATAAGGTAGTTGCCGTTGGGGGTAGTGTACAATAGTTAGCCTGTTTAATGAATGAGTCCTTGGATCTCAGTTCGAAATTTTTAACAGCTTTCAAATTTATTGCACTTTCCTGTGTGTGCCGTGGATTCGAACGTCTTCACGATCCCTTGTTACGAAACTGGTTGAGAAATGTGGGCTAGCGAATTCTTCATTTCCGATGGTAAACTGCGGCTGGTTGATTAAAGACCCGTGTGATAAAGAACACTATGTACATCCTATAAGTGAAAATAATAATGGGGAGGTTTGGGGCGATTATGACAACTAAATACAATGAGAATTTTCAGCTTAATCCAAAAGATATCGAACTTATTGAGGAGGCGTTAAGGAGCAGTCTGGAGCAGTTAGCTCATGATACGATGACGATTGGAGATGCGGTAGATGGATCGAGCAAAGACTTGGTTGCAAGCAAAAACGCAAAAGTTAAGGAAGTAAATCAGCTGCTAGGTAAATTGCACAATAAGAAAATATTTTATAGCCAAACTCATCGGAAGAAAGGTGTACCACTAGGATAGAATTCGAAGCTAAAAAATAACTGAATGAAGTCGTTAAACTCCTGTGTTCATGTTGTGGCCCCAGCTCGGTTGCATATGGGGTTTATCGATATTAATGGTATTTCAGGGCGGCGCTTTGGTGGCTTAGGTGTGGTTTTGAATGAGTTGGAAACCCGAGTGAGTGTGCGATTCGCCGATAAACTTAGTGCCAGTGGACCGAGCGCAAATCGAGCACTTCAAAGTGTTCGCAAACTCAGTAACCTTCTAGGTGTGCGGGAAAACTTGGAGGTTCATATTGACAGCGCGATTCCTGAGCATGTAGGGCTAGGTTCAGGTACTCAAATGGCGTTGGCCATTGGTCTTGCGCTAAGCGAGTTGTATGGATTGGATCTATCGGCACGAAAGCTGGCGTCTATTGGTCACCGAGGCGCACGATCGGGTATAGGGATTGCTGGTTTTGAAAGGGGTGGTTTTATCGTTGATGGAGGACGGTGTAGTGAAACTGACATACCTCCAGTTATTGCACGAATGGATTTTCCGACACAATGGATAATCATGTTGGTTTTCGACAGCCGAGGCCAAGGGCTTCATGGCATTCATGAAAAGGAAGCCTTTAGTCAATTGCCGCCTCTTCCCAAGGAAGAAGTCGCTCAGATTTGTTGTCTCTTGCTGATGCAAGCTCTTCCCGCACTAGCGGAGGGACGTCTTAGACATTTCGGGGATGCTATAACCCAAATTCAATGTTCCGTTGGGAACCATTTTGCATCTGCTCAGGGTGGACGGTACACCAGTGCCGATGTTGGTGTGGCCCTTGATTGGTTCGGTGAACAAGGAGCGGTTGGATTAGGTCAGAGCTCTTGGGGTCCCACGGGGTTTTGTTTTGTTGAAAGAGAGCAGGCAGAAATGCTTTTAGATGCCGCTAAAACACGATTTAGACGTGTTTCGACTTTAAGTTTTATGGTCGTTACGGCACGCAATCAAGGAGGTGAAGTTTCTGGTTTCGAATCAAATGTTAACAATGGATCGATGCAGAAAATGCTGTGATGTAATAAATCATTGGACGTTATCCGGCCCAGCCAATTATTGATCATTAGTTTGAGTGCAAGAATGTTTGCGCAGTCGGCGCGAAATGGTGGTTGGAAGCCAATTGTCATTGATCAATTTGCTGACCAAGATACCAGTGATCTGGCCCAAAGGGCCGTAAAAATAGATTTTGATTGCCTGGACGCGAGTCAGGAAGAGTTCCGGTTGGTTGCCGACGAATTTGGTGCCTCTGGAAGTGAGCTCGGTGTTATTTATGGTAGCGGAGTCGATTATAAATTTCGATTTCTTGAGTTCCTATTTAACGAATTTGTAGTCTACGGTAACGAAATAGAAGTTTTAAAACTCTATTATGAGCCCTATCGATTTTTTTTGCGATTAAAGTCCCTTGGGATTCCTTTTCCCGATACTCACTTTCATTCCCCTGGTCAGGGGAAAGGATGGCTAGTCAAGGAAAGTTTTAGCGAAGGTGGTCGTGGTGTTCGCTATTTTGACAGCATTGCTACATACGATGCCGGTGATTATTTTCAAAAATATCTAGTTGGACCGGTATTGACAGCGCTTTTCCTAGCCGATGGAAAACACGCGATTATTATCGGATTTAATTCACAATGGATTTCTCGAGGCGACGCTAGACAACCGTTCTTATTTTCAGGATTAATAAATTGCGTAGATTTGGTTTCCGAACAAAAGGAACTAATAAAATCCTATATCGATTGTCTAGTGGAGAAGACGGAACTAAAAGGGCTGAACTCTTTAGACTTTATTCTCGATAGTGATATCTGTAAAATCATCGAGTTGAATCCTCGGCCCAGTGCAAGTATGGCCCTTTACGATATGGATTATCCGAACGGTTTACTGGCCGAACACATTACTGCGTGTCAAGGAAGAATTGATTTACGGCCTATTGATAACGCCAATGTTCGGGCTATAAAAGTAGTTTACGCGCCAGTTGATTCAAAAATTCCCGAGTTTTGCGAATGGCCAGACTGGTGTGTCGATAGACCGATACCAGGGGCGAGGATTTTGGCTGGAGAAGCGATTTGTAGCGTAACCGCTAGTGGTTCCTTCCAAGAAGAAGTGGAACTGACAATAATGGAACGAGAAAAGCATATTGGTTTTTTGCTTAGTGCTTGAAAATCAAATCATTTAACCTAATACAAATAGAACTAATGTCAACAATACAACAGCCCAGTGTAAATCGTTATAGTCAACCTTTGGTTGAGTCTTTGATCGGAGATGCCGACCGATTGCGTGTTAAAGTTGATCGTCTTGAAAATGGCTGTACGATTGTTGATGCGGGAATCGAAGCGGCGGGTGGACTTGAAGCTGGGCGGGTTATTGCCGAAATTTGTCTAGGTGGCCTTGGTGTTGTGACTTTAGCTAACAGCGCGTTGGTGAAGAATTGGCCTATGACGGTCAATGTCTATAGCGAAAACCCTGTCGTCAGTTGTCTTGGTAGTCAATATGCTGGTTGGAAGCTTTCTCATGGCAAGGGGAAGGGATCGTTTTATGCCTTGGGATCTGGCCCAGCTCGTGCCTTGTATGGCAACGAGGAATTATATGAAGAGCTGGGGTATCAGGATACCGCAGAAGCTGGCTGTTTGGTTATGGAAGTTGACAAGGTGCCGCCAATCGAATTGATTGAGAAAATTGCTGAAAAATGTAAGATCGATCCGTCAAAGTTAACTATTGTTTTGACTCCGACGACAAGCTTAGCGGGTGGATTGCAGGTGGTGGCAAGAGTATTGGAAACCGGTTTACATAAGGCTCATACCCTACATTTTCCGTTAGACAATATCGTGGGTGGATTTGGGAGCGCGCCGATGTGCCCACCGACTTCGGATTTTATCCAGGCAATGGGTCGCACCAACGATGCCATTTTGTTTGCGGGTCAAATTCAACTTTTCGTCAAGGGTTCTGATGAGGCAGCGGAGAAATTGGCTAATGAAATGCCTAGTTCAACTTCCTCGGATTATGGGAAGCCCTTCGCGGAGCTTTTTAAGGAGTATGAGTACGATTTCTTCAAAGTCGACCCTATGTTATTTAGTCCTGCCAAAGTGATTGTAACCGCGGTTGATTCAGGGCGGAGTTTTCATGCGGGTAAACTGGATGAAGGTTTATTGGACAAGTCCTTCGGAGTTGACTGATCGGTGCCACGCATCGCTATAATGACGGACGATCCTGGGTGGCATGGTGCGCGATTGCGCGAAGCGTTTGCCGCCAGAGGATTCGATAGTGAATATGTATCCTTAACCCGCTGTCGCCTAAATATTCATGAGGGAGAGATCCCTATAGAGATTCCCGGATTCAATGGTTGTTTACCGGATGGCGTGTTCGTTCGCGGTGTACCGGGCGGATCGCTCGATGAAGTAGTCTTTTGCCTCGATGTTTTACACGTTTTAAAGGCGTGCGGGGTTCCTGTCTACAACAACGGCAAGGCTATAGAAGGCAGTGTAGACAAAGCATTAACCAGTTTTTTATTACAGCAAGCTGGGATTCCTACACCCCCGACGTGGGTAATGAGGGATCGTGAAGCAGCGGTGTCATTGGTGCGGGATGAATTAAGCCGAGGTCACCAAGTGGTTTCGAAGCCACTTTTTGGTTCGCAGGGAATTGGATTGCAGCGATTATCGAAGCTCAGTGATCTACCTAATCTAATTAACACCAACGGTATATATTATTTACAACGTTTCATGGGTGATAGTGATGCATTGTCTCATGACTGGCGGGTTTTTGTCATTGAAGGTCAAAGTGTTGCGGCAATGCGTCGTGTCGGCAATAGCTGGCTGAACAATGTGGCCCAAGGCGCCCGTTGCGAAAAAGCTTTGCCTGATGAAGCCATGATGCATTTGGCGGAGTCCGCAATTAAGGCATTGGATATGGATTATGGCGGTGTCGATATTATTCGCGATGACCGGGAAAACTATAGCGTTATCGAAGTAAACAGTATTCCCGCATGGAAAGGTTTGCAAAGTGTTTGCGATGAAAATATCGCGAATTTATTGGCTGTGGATTTTTTGAGCCGCTGTCATGACGAGCCCAGGCGCGATGCAGCGGTTTCATGGGGATAAATGTTTCCCCGTGGCAAAAACGGATTGGACAGGTTTATCTTGATGCCTGCGAATACGATGTTACAGCGTTCAAACCAGGGAATGTCAGTATATTTTCTGAAGGTCACGGTATGACCGTAGCTGATTTTAGGAATAGTGCTGTTGTCAGCGAGCCAATGTTGATCGATGTTAATTTTTCGGTAGGTGAGAAAATCTATCGCGCGGTTCAGGCGTCCTGGAATAAGGTGGGATGTAACACTAATCTAGGCATTATTCTACTCTGCGCGCCGATGATTCAAGCCGCGCAAGATTGGAGTAAAACAGGTTCTTTTAAAGCACATTTACAACAGGTGCTCGATTCTACCACGCAGCAAGATGCGGATTGGGTTTACCGTGCGATTCGGTTGGTATCGCCGGGTGGTTTGGGTCAGTCAGAAGAGCAAGATGTCCAATTGGCTCCTGAAGTGACGTTGACTGAAGCTATGGGAATTGCCTGCGAAAGGGATCGTATAGCTTGGCAATATGTTAATTGTTTTAAAGATGTTTTAGATTTTGGTTTAAAAAGGTATCATATGGCGTTCAATCGATGGGGCGATGTGAATTGGGCTGTGGCAGTGGTGTATATCGGGCTGCTGATGCACATTCCTGACAGCCACATTGAACGAAAGTTTGGTAACAAATACAATGGATTGGTTCGTACCAGGATGACGGTTTTGGATGAAGCGTTGTCGAAAACCGAAAGGCCGGAACAGGTGAATCAGTTATTGCATGATATTGATGCTGAGTTTAAGTCTTTGGGAATAAATCCAGGCACCACAGCGGATTTGACAGTGGCGACCCTGCTGGCAGTGGGTTTGGATCAATCGCTTAGGGAGAGTAATGAATAATGTGTTACACGTTCTTGACTTATTCTAACTAAGGTTTAGTTTTAATACGGACATTGTTTTATATTGTTATTAAGGGGAATAACAATGTCGATTCTTGATTCAATTTTATCTTTTTTTTCTTCAGAGGAGTCAATAAAAATGGGAACAGTCAATAAAATGATGGTGGGTGAATCGCTTCAGGGGGACGGTAATGAAGTCGCCCATATCGATCTATTAATCGGACCTCGCGGCAGTGCTGCTGAAACTGCATTTGCAAACTGCGTAACCAATAACAAAGATGGATTCTCTAGCCTTCTGGCGGTTGTTGCCCCTAATTTGATGGCTAAACCGAATACTGTCATGTTTAATAAGGTTACCATCAAAAATAGCAAGCAAGCGGTTCAGATGTTTGGACCAGCTCAACGCGGTGTTGCCATGGCGGTTGCCGATTGTGTTGAAGACGGAACAATTTCCGCTGCTGAAGCTGATGATCTTTTCATTTGTGTCGGTGTGTTTATCCATTGGTTAGCTGAAGACGACACCAAAATTCAAGATTACAACTACGGTGCAACTAAAGAAGCACTCAAACGTGCTGTTGCTGGTGAGCCCAGAGCGGCTGACGTTGTTGCGCAGAAAGGTACTGCAGAACATCCTTTTGCTGCCCACGCGTAATTGGTTCAATAAAAAACCGCTATCCCGGGTCTCTCGGGGTGGCGGTTTTTTTTAGTGGTGGTGAAAACTTTCGGCTGTAATTTTGCCAGAGTGCAATGCGCTGGCGGCGAGTATCGATTTAATCCTGTTTTTTTGTAAAAGCGTTATATCCTGTTCGTTACGTAGTCCTCCAGCCGCAACGAATGTAGTGTTTGGCCAATGATCTTGGAAGTATTTCAAACGCTTTATATCTGGGCCTGTGTTTGAGCCCACCTTCGAAAGGGTCATAATAATTACTTTTTCAGGCCAAAGAGTGGATTCGTGAAATAGCGGTTCGTACCCAAGCATTCGGTCTTCCAGAAAATCTAAAGACAAAATATAGTCGAAACGAAAAGAGGTTATTCGTTGGGTCGATGCAGCGGTCACTGATTCACTGCCAATGACGGGTATGACCTGCTGTGAATTTAGGAGTTCTGAGTTTGTCGGTAAACCTTGGTCGATCCAGAATTGTAGTTGCGGAAATTTTTCTAACAGATTATGTATGATAGGATCGTTGTCACCCGATTTCATAATCGAATTCAAATCGGCAATATAAATCGTCTTAAAAGGGAAGAGCGATAAAAACGATGAGACCACCCTCTCTGGTGTGCAATCTGAAGACAAAACGGATCGTATTGGGGCATAGTGCTTTCGTTGTCCCTTTTTGGCGTGGACAACGACACCGTTTAATAAATCGATCACGGGAATGATTTCCATAACGATTATCTCAATCCATAAACAACCAATTGACTTGAGGTCTGGGTGATCAATAATCGCGTTACACAAGCTTGAAAAATACTAATAACCCTGCGTTTGTCAGTTTTGTTAACCATCATAGATCCTCTTCTATATAATCATTTATTTGCGTATTGGGGTATTCGGAGGCTGTTCAAGAATAGAGCGCTTACTGGGGAAAAGCTGCTTTTTCAGGTTTTTTCATAATCTTCGTTAGATATGCACAATATTCGCCTCACATTATGAAAAAATCTGTTCCACAATAGGCTGCTAGGGCGTGAGAATTTTAGTTTTGGAATACATCACGGGTGGAGGCATGGTAACAGAATCAGTTGCGGAATCACTGATTCGCGAAGGCGACCTGATGCTCAATGCGGTGTTGACCGACCTAATGCAAATATCTGCAATTGAAGTAGTTGTATTCCGCGATGCTAATATGCCCCATGTGCAATGGATTAACAACGCACAAGCGCTGACAATAATTTTGATCGAAAACCAGGAAGCCTTCCATCGATCCTGGGATGATTTGGTGCAATCTTGCGATGCGGTTTGGCCTATCGCCCCAGAAACAGATGGTATTCTTGAAAAGCTGAGTCGCGATGTTGAAAATAGTGGGAAATTATTACTATCTTGCTCCAGCGAAGTGGTACGGCAGACCGCAAGTAAACATAATACCCTGAGGATACTAGAGGAACATGGAATTCCTGTTGTACCGACCAATAGGCTAAGTCGTTCACCTGTTGAATCGATTCCCCCGTGGGTCATTAAACCTGACGATGGAGTGGGCTGTGAAGGAAGTTGCACGGTTTTTTGCGAGGAAGATTTAGACCGATTTTACTCGGATATGGGTATGGAAAACTTTATTATCCAACCGTTAGTCGATGGTAAACCCTGTAGTCTTTCGGTCTTATTTAAACAAGGGACTGCTGTTTTATTATCGTGTAACCACCAATGCGTCACCTATCACGATCGTTCGATTCAACTGATCGGTTGTAATGTTAATGCGGTGAAGGATATTGATGGTAAATTTGCCAGTTTGGCAACCCAAATTGCAACAGCGTTTCCAAGTTTATGGGGATACGCGGGTATCGATTTGATCGTTACCGAAGAGAATATTCTGGTGTTGGAAATAAACCCCAGGTTGACCACATCTTATGCAGGTCTTGCTAGTGCATTGGGGATTAATGTTGCCGAAATGATATTGGCGGGCCATGTGGGAATGGGGAACTTCGTGCCGACAAAAGCGAAACATGGTCGGTCGGTGTTCATTTCGTTGCAATCGGACAATGAATATGAATATTGATGTCATTGGTTGGGACATTGGTGGGGCTCACATTAAGGCTGCGTCTTTGGATCGGAGCGGTTCGGTTGTGCGAGTGATTCAGCGCGACTGTCCGCTCTGGAAAGGGGTGTCGTATTTGGAAGACGGTTTAAATTGGATTACAGCCGAATTGAATGGCTCGAATGTGAGCCATGCCATTACCATGACAGGTGAATTGGTCGATCTGTTTGGTGATCGTCAGGAAGGTGTTTTGACCATACTTAATGCGGTAGACCAACAATTATCTCCCGCTTCGGTTTCAGTTTTTGCGGGTCATCATGGGTTTCTTTCTATCAGTGGGGTATCGGAGAAAAACTACCAAGCGGTCGCCTCGGCGAATTGGTTGGCATCCGGGTTATGGGTGGCGCAAAAAACCAAAGCTGTATTATTCGCCGATATTGGGACGACTACGACTGATCTTATTTTAATTGAAAACAATCAAGTAAAAGTTCGGGGCTATACCGATTTTGAACGGATGCGTTATGATGAATTGGTTTACACCGGGATAGCACGGACACCGGTGATGGCCCTTATCGATCGAGTTCCCTTTGAAGGTGAATTCGTCGGAATGATGGCAGAACATTTCGCCACAACCGCCGATGTGTACCGCATAACGGGTGAATTGCCGGAATATGTGGATCAATTGCCTGCTGCTGATGAAGGTGAAAAAACTGGCCGTGAAAGCACCCGACGATTGGCTCGAATGATCGGGCGAGATGTAAATTCGGCGGATCGTTGGAAGTGGCGTAGGTTGGCGCGGCATCTACGTGAACAACAACTTAATAAAATTCGATTGGCTTGTGAAAAACAATTTTCGCGAGCCGACTTAGACAACCTAAGTATTGTTGGCGCAGGCGTAGGGCGTTTTCTGCTAAAAGATCTGGCTAGCCGTTTCGGAGTACCTTATATCGATTTTGGTTCCTTCTTTTCGTACAAAAATCCTAGCGATGGTTTTAAACCAGCGGACTGTGCGCCTGTGGTATCGGTTGCGAAATTATTGAGACGAAGTCGGTGTCAATAACCAAATTCTCAGTGGCCAAGCTACCCTATTTTCAGGATAGTGCGGTTCTATTTGAACCTTGGGCGGAAAAAGACTGGTCTGTCTTCTTGGATAGTGGTTATCCTTATATCAACCAAGGAAGATACGATATCCTTGCGGCTGAGCCAACGCAGACATTCGTCACGGTTGGGGGTATCACTGAAGTGCGAACCAAGGAAGGCGTTAATGTTTCACGAGAAAATCCCTTTGAATTGTTAAAGCAACATTTAGGCGAAGATAGCCACTTGATGGAAGGCTTACCGTTTTCTGGTGGCGTCATTGGGTATTTCGGTTATGATCTTGCCAGGCAGTTAGAACACTTACCGGAAATAGCTTTGAATGCTGAAGATATTCCAGATATGGCGGTTGGGATATTCGACTGGGCGGTGATCGTCGATCATCAGGAAAAAAAGAGTGTGTTGGTGGTTCAAGGAAAAGATCCTCATACAATAGAGCAAAGGTCATATTTGATAGACCAGTTTAGTCAGTTGCCAGATCGGAAAAAACAGATTGAGAGTTTTCGGGTTTTGGGTGCGGTTTCCTCAAATATGACTAAAGAGGAATATGCCAAGGCTTTTCACCGTGTTAAGCAGTATCTTTACGAGGGCGATTGTTACCAGGTCAATTTGGCGCAACGATTCGTGGTTCCCTGTGAGGGCAATTCTTGGGCAGCTTATTTGGAACTTCGTAAGAAAAATCCGGCGCCTTTCGGCGCTTTTTTGAATTTCCCTCAAGTACGGGTCCTAAGTTCTTCGCCTGAGCGTTTTTTAAAGGTTAAGCAGGGCAGAGTGGAAACAAAACCGATTAAGGGTACTCGTTCAAGAAAACAGAATTTCACCGACGACCAGGGTCAGATTACAGAACTAAAACAGAGTAAAAAAGACCGTGCGGAAAACCTAATGATTGTCGATTTATTACGAAACGATATTAGTAAATCTTGTAAATTAGGCTCGGTTCGAGTGCCAAAACTTTTCGATTTGGAGAGCTTTGTAACCGTTCACCATTTAGTTAGCACGGTATGTGGCGAATTGGAGGATCAATACCATGCTATCGATCTGCTTCGGGGTTGTTTCCCGGGTGGATCGATCACGGGTGCACCTAAACTTCGGGCAATGGAAATTATCGAAGAATTGGAACCCCATCGGCGCGGGATTTACTGTGGCTCAATTGGTTATATTAGCTTTAATGGGTACATGGACACCAATATCACGATTCGAACACTGGTGAATTCTGCCAAAACGATTCGATTCTGGGCGGGTGGTGGTATCGTCTCGGATTCTGAAATGGAGTATGAATACCAAGAATGTTTCGATAAAGGGGCTGCCCTGTTCAGCGTTTTGGACAGTCTAAAGGTCGAATAATACGGTGGCCGTGTGGGTGGTTAAACTGGGTGGAAGCCTCCAAAAAAACAAGGTTTTGGCCAAGTGGCTGGACATTTTGGCTGAGCGCGGTCGTGGACGGGTAGTTATTGTTCCCGGTGGGGGTAAATTCGCCGATCAAGTAAGGTTGGCGCAAGGGTATTGGAATTTCGATGATAGTGTCGCGCACCAAATGGCAGTGTTAGGGATGCACCAATTCGGGTTAATGCTAAGCGGGTTAGACTCTCGATTGAAAGCAGCATACACGCTGGACGCGATAAGGGACTCATTAAAGAACTGTCAAACTCCAGTTTGGTTGCCAGAATTGACCGTTTTGGAGCAAAATCGAATTCCTGCATCATGGGATATCACGTCTGATAGTTTAGCTGCTTGGCTCGCTACGTATATGAAGGCTGAACAGCTTATTTTGGTGAAATCAGCGGAGATTAGATCGGTTAATTCGATCGAGAAATTAGTGGAGCAAGAGATAGTTGATAGAGCCTTTGGTGGGTTTGTTAGAAATGCTGGGTTTGGGCTTAGAATATTTTCTGCGGATCAAGTGGGTTGTTTTGTTCGGGAGTTAGGTGGTGAAAAGGATATACAAGGCAGGGCTGTGTTATTTGGGGATAGATTAACTAAGAGCAAAGTTATCTATAGCAACAGATAGGCTGGATTAATTCACAAGAATTACAATTCCAGCGCGAATCAACACTTAAGTGGCTATACAAAACTGGCTACCCATTGGGTGACACATTAAGTACTAATGAACATATAACATATCCATTAATCTACAGACGGAGTTGCTTTGGATTCGTTGGGGCTCAATGAGAGACCAAACATCACAATTGCCCATCCTCGTAAAGTGACTTCGGTACTTAAACAAAAAGCAAGAAACCACGGTTCGGAAGAGGGCCATTCAAACCAGATAAGTATTCCCATAGCAACGGAAATCAGCCCTCCCATGCGAGTTGATGATGGATTTGGGAGCTCGATAACTTGTGAAACAATAATGCGCAGCAAACCTTTAAAGATTAAAAAGGCTGTGATCATGAGGCTAAGTCGGGCCGGATCGGCAACGGTGAAGTGCACCAAAAATCCTACTACCAAATCCAAAAGAGCATTTTGCAATTTTAAAAAGAATTCATCGGTGTGGATTGATAAATATGCTTCTAAGGATTCGATAATGCCAACGATTAGAATAAGAAGCCCAACAAGCGGAAGCCATGAATAGGCTTGCATCATCTGAACATCGTGTTTGATGATTGTAAAGAAAACCAAAAGACCGCCAAAAAATAGCATCAATATTCCCTCAGATAGAAACCATGCGCGTCGGCGAGTGAATTTTTCGATTTGTGTTGAAGATATTCGCTGATTCATTGGTTGTCCTCTGGAAGTTCTAAAGAATTAATGGAGAATAGTTGATTTTTAACGAAATAATCGGGTTTTGTATTTATTGTTTAGCTTATACAGGGGAATTTTGTAGATGATGTAGTATCGGTAAATATTACCGAGACACCAGGCTACGCTGTAGACCACAGAGAATCCTTTTTTTGCACAACCAGCTATCTACGTGTAGTCCGTTCGCAATAATCTTTGTTCGTTATGATTTACTTCTTTCTGTTAGAAAACCGAAAAATATGTTACTAGCTAAAATAAGAATTCCTACGATTAATCCACCTACGCCAATATAGGTGAATAGTTCTGTAACAATGTGCGAATGGGCTGCGCTGCGTCCCATCGAAGGGGCGAGGAAAAACATAGTTAACCACGCAAATGGGTAGAGAAAACCCAAACCAATTAGGATGGAAGTAGCTTTTTTAAGTCTTTGGCCCATATCTGAGACAAAAACCAGCAGCAACAAGCCAATCGAAAACGCGGCTATGCCAGTAGCGTGAAAATGTGCTCGCTGTGCGTACCGCCATATCTTGTCTTGACTTTTGGTATCGTGTACGTCCGGGTGGGCCACGATACCTTCAGCGACAAAATCCTTAAAGGCATCTTCATTTAATCCAAACCCGGCGCCCAGCCCAATGCCGAAAGCAAGTCCGAGGAAAACTAAGGCAAGGCCTGGTTTTATTACTGCTAGCTGAATATTCAATAATTTCTCCTGTGAAATCTAATACCGAAGCTCACATGTAGCGGTAGATTAGGTGGCGATGTCAATGATTTTAGCTGTTATATCCGTTTTGGAAATCTGCAGCTTGGCGACAGCGATTGGGAGTGTAAACCTACGTGGGCCAGCACTGCCTGGATTGATGTAAAGGACCCCATTCTTCTTACTAATACTGGGTTTGTGAGAGTGTCCTGAGACAACAACGTCAAATCCAGCTGCCATTGGATCGAGATCAAGATCGTGGACATTATGCAGTACATAAATGTACTTATCACCTATTTTTACCACTTCTTTTTCGGGGAATCTGGTCGCCCATTGATTTTTGTCGATGTTTCCTCGAATCGCCGAAACTGGGGCGATCGCAGAAAGTTGCTCAATGACCTCCATAGAGCCGATATCACCTGCATGAACGATCCGGTCGCAACCTTGTAGCGCTTTAATTGCTTCAGGCCTTACGAGGCTATGTGTATCTGAGATTATTCCGAGAACGCTCATGTGTGGATAGTCGCTTATCACCCAAGTATCTATACGTCGTGTGAGAATAAAACCCAAGGACTTCAGTAAGTTTCATCACGTTAAGTGAAAAAATGGCGGGTTGAAAATTATCGATAAAAGGGAATGCTAGAGCATATTTTAAGTTATCTCAACTTTTAACCTGACACCCTTTCCCTCTTTTTCTAAAGAGCTAAAAAATACACTATAACGGGGTAAAATCCCAAACCTTATTCGTTATGCCCGCCTTCAATGCTTGGCTCCGCTGAGATTTAGACCGATTACACCAGCAATGATTAGAAAGATGCTGAACAGCTTCAGGACTGATAGCGGCTCCTTGAAATACAGAATGCCGACAGTAGCAATGAGCGCGGTACCAACTCCAGCCCACACGGCATAGGCAACACTGACATCAATTTTTTTCAGTGCCAGGGTAAGCACTGCGAAGGAAGCTGCGTAAAAAACAAAAATTAGGATCGATGGTACCAGCTTTGTAAAGCCATCAGACAATTTCATGGAAACCGTTCCAGATACTTCCAGAACAATTGCTCCTGCTAGTGCCAACCATGGGTTCATCAATCGTGTTCCTTTGTTTTTTCAGGCATAACGATTGAGCTCAGCCGACGCCGAAGGAGTGGCAGCGGCGTAGGTGGTCGGCTGGAGTGACTGATTAGGGTACACTTTCTCTGACCTGAAAGATATTGCCCTCAGGATCGCAAGCATTGCAGACTATAAATCCGGGTCCCTCCCAATGATCGGAGAAAATTTCGCCCCCAAGTTTGGTCGCTTCAGAACGAGCCGCCGAGATACTGGGGATCGTAAAGAATAGCTTGATTGGGGTTTGTTCGCGCCGCTCCGGTGGTGACTTTACTATGACCATCTTGGCGATATCTGGCGGCATAGCATGAACGATAAGTTGAAAATCTGGCGATTCCAAGACAACATGATCAGTTGATACATGGATCTTCGACATGGGTAATAGCGCTTCATAAAATGTAGATAATAGCTCTAAGTTTTTCGCGTAAATAAGACCGCCAGCTCGTGCAGGTCCAGGCATGGCTATTCCATTATGTATAGTCGTTAGTGAGTCCCACTTGTGCTCCCTAACGCCACCACTAAGCGGTGTTTACCCTTTCGCTGCGCTCCAGGGCAAGCACTAGGCTTGAGTGACCTTGTTATGTTTCCGACCTCTTGCTAAGATGTGTATTTTAATGATAATTATACACATAGATGAGCAATGAGAACAAACATTGTAATAGATGACAAGCTTATGGCTGATGCGCTAAAGGCTAC
>CAZZET010000063.1:16553-21290 GCA_964653275.1 uncultured Methylococcales bacterium | reverse complement strand
CTTGTACAGGTGTAACACTTGGAATCGCCTGTACCGTCATAGTTTTCGCAGTGTTGTTCTTTGCCACAAAATTTACGACATAAGTTTGGCTAGTCTGTGCCTTCAGCGACTTGACCAGCGGGTAGAAACTCCAATCCAACTGCTTGGTGGTGGTCGTCACGAACTCCACGGTTAGAGTGTGCGATTCATTTACTGTTGCGGTCGTAAGCTCGTCGGTAGCAGCACGAATCTTACCTATACCGAGCGCATCACACATGACGTCGTATAAAGGTACAAGTGCAAATGAAAACCCGAACATAAATACTGTCCCTACCACAAGTTTGACCACCACTGAACGTTGCGATGTGTTGATCGGATCCTTCGCCATCGTTCAACCAATCTTCGGTGGTGTCTGAAAGCTGTGATATGGCGGCGGTGAACTGAGTGTCCACTCGAGGCCTTTTGCGCCTTCCCACACCTGGGCTGAAGCCTTTTGACCCCGGCGCACAGAGACAACCAGGTTGTAGGCAAATAGGAGTTGGGTAAAACCGAAAACAAAAGCGCCAACCGATGAAATCATATTGAGATCTGTGAAAGATATCGCATAGTCTGGTATTCTGCGCGGCATACCTGCCAAGCCCAGGAAATGCTGCGGAAAAAATAACACGTTGGCCGAAATGAACGACAACCAAAAGTGCCACTGACCCAGTCCTTCGTTGTACATCCGTCCAAACCACTTGGGATACCAGTAGTACACCGCGCCAAAAAAAGCAAACAGAAGACTGTTCACCAGAACGTAGTGAAAATGCGCAACGACAAAGTAACTATCGTGATACTGAAAGTCAGCCGGCGCGACCGCCAGCATCACGCCGGTACAGCCAGCGAAGGTAAACATAATGACGAATGCTATCGCAAATAACATGGGCGTCTCGAAACTCAATGAGCCGCGAAACATAGTCGCAACCCAGTTGAAAACCTTCATACCGGTAGGCACAGCTATAAGCATACTCGCCAGCATAAAATACAACTGTGCACCGTACGGCATACCACTCGTGAACATGTGATGAGCCCACACGACACCGGACAGAAACCCGATGAGAACCGTCGCCACCACCATGGAACGGTAACCAAACAATGGTTTACGACTAAAGGTCGGGATGATCTCAGAGATAACCCCGAATGCAGGCAATGCTAGCACGTAGACCTCGGGATGACCAAAGAACCACAAGAGATTTTGGAATAATAGCGGGTCACCACCCCCTGCTGCATCGAAAAAAGAAGTTCCAAAGTTGCGATCGAACAGCATCATGGTTACCGCCCCCGCCAACACGGGCATGATAGCGAGCAAAATAAATGCGGTGACCAGCCACGTCCACACAAACATTGGCAACTTCAACCAGGTCATGCCGGGTGCGCGCATGGTCCAAATCGTCGTGATAATATTAATCGCACCCATGATTGAAGAAATACCGAGCATGTGTATAGCGAATATCATGAAGTCTGTACTTGGGGGGCCGTAAGTAGTAGATAGCGGTGCGTACATGGTCCAGCCGAAGTTCGGTCCACCGCCATCCATGAACATCGCACTCACCAGCATCACAGTAGCAAACGGCATTAGCCAAAAGGCCATATTGTTGATGCGCGGTAGCGCCATATCCGGCGCGCCGATCATCATGGGTATTTGCCAATTGGCGAATCCAGCAGCTACCGGCATGAGAACGCCGAATAGCATGATGAGACCGTGCATTGTGGTCAGTGTATTATAAAAATTTGGATTGACGATTTGCAATCCTGGTATGAACAATTCGGCCCGTATGGCCAGGGCCAGCAGGCCTCCGACAAACATATTGAATAGGGCTGCACACATATAAAGCGTACCAATATCCTTATGATTCGTTGTCATGGTCCAATGCACGATAAAGGAAATCATACGTGCACCAACACTGGTAGTACTTGTGTGGAGATTCGATTCGTCAGCCATGGTTCCCTTTTCTCAAATCATCAATTCGAATTGCGCTTATCGTCGTTGCGCCTGAATCTGTGACGGCAACACCAAATCGCCAGTGTTGTGCCCCCAAGCGTTACGTTCATAGGTAATAATGGCGGCCAGTTCTTCATTGTCGAACTGCGGAGCGTACGCTTGCATAGCTGTGTGTGGAACGCCGTGCAGCACCAGATCAACGTGCCGGTTAACATCTGTGCTGGTAGCAATAGAGCTGTTGGTCAGCGCCGGAAATGTTGGCGGCATGCCACTACCGTCGATCTTATGACAGACGGCACAATGTTGATCGTAGAGCACTGCACCGCGTTCCATTGCCGTGGGCAATGTCCAGCCCTGATCCGACGCCACTGATGGTACTGTACTCGCGAGTTTCCTGATCCAAACATCGAACGCCTGTGGGTCTACTGCTTCGACGACAACCGGCATAAAGCCGTGACCCACGCCGCAAAGCTCGGCGCACTGGCCTCGATAGGTTCCCGGCTCCTCAATTCGTGCCCACCCTTCGTAAACGTAGCCCGGGACTGCATCGCGCTTTATGCCTAACTCCGGCACCCACCACGAGTGAATGACGTCATTGGAGGTCAATACAAAACGCACCTTCCTATTGGTCGGTAACACGAGTGGCTTATCCACCTCCAGCAAATACCACTCATTTTTTTTGTCGACACCGACCATCTGCGCCACCGGGGTGGAGAGGTTACTGAAGAAACCAACACCATGCTCCAGGTATTCATATTGCCATTTCCATTGATGGCCAGTCACCTTGACGGTCAATTCGGCGGCATCGAAATCGTCCATGTGTATGAGAACTCTAATAGACGGAACCAAGATCGCGGTAATAATCAGTAACGGAATTATGGTCCAGATAATCTCAACAGTTGTGTTCTCAGAGAAGGTTGCAGCAACTGCATCTTTAGACTTACGGTGATTGACCAACGTATAAATGACGACCCCATAGACGACGGCTAAGATCGCGACAACAATCCAGAATACCATCATATGAAGATCGTAGATTTCGTGACTAACCGGAGTCACGCCACGTGGCATATTGATCTGGGCAATCACCAGAGCCGGAAGGAACAGCACGCTAGCCCCTAATACGCGAAACAGGCTTACCATAGTGAGTAATCCTTGTCGGGTTGGGCTTGTCCAGCCATATACTTCACTGCGGCTACCACTTCCTCACCGGTACACGACATACAGCCGCCTTTTGCCGGCATGCCGTTAAAGCCCTGCAAGGTGTGGCTCAATAGCACATCGAAATTCTTTTGCAATAGAGGAGCCCACTGCTGCTGGTCACCCAGCACCGGCGCACCGAGTTGTCCGCCATCGTGGCAGGTCGCACACGACGCCTTGTACACGCTTTCTCCTGTTGTATTATTCGTTGCACGAACGCGCGAAAGTTTGACCTTGTTTGTGTACAAGCGCCACTGTGATGCCGTCAACGCCTTCTTTATGATGTAGTCCACGGCTGCTTCTACGTCTTCGTTGTCGCACGTCACACACGCGCCACGTGGGGGCATATTGTTAAAACCATGAATTGCGTTGCGGTATAAGACTGAGACTTGTCTTTCCTGTAACCGCTGCCACCAATTGTCGCTGTCACCGATAGGGGGTGCGCTGGCTTCGCCTTCCACATGGCACACATCGCAGGCATTCCAAAATACTTGCTCACCGCGTTTCAGACGCGGTTGATTCGCTTTTTGCCGCACGACATGACGCGGTTGCTTGCTTTCCACAGACTTCAGATACCCGGTCACCGCTAATGCATCAGCGGCGGTCAAGTGCTGCAAGCTATTGTGATTGGCATCGGCCATCGGGCCGCGAACGCTACCGGCTTTGTTGATCAGTTCCCCCTCGTGAAAGACGTCAGCAACCTGGTATCGAGTCGCCGTCTCGAGGCCACGTTTGCTAATATCGGGTGCCCAATAGCCATCGATCAGCGCACCGGTCAAATAGTACTTGTTCTTCGAGGCGCCCAACAAATTCATCGGCGTATGACACATGCTGCAGTGGCCTAGGCCTTCAACGATGTACGCACCCCGATTCCAAGAATCCGACTTCGAATCATCTGCAACGAACTCGCCTCGATTGGGATAGAAGAAGGGAATCTTCCAACCATATTGCCCCAATCGAACATTCAAAGGAAATGGCAGCGTATTGCCCAGATTTTTTTTACTAACCGCCGGAATGGCTCGCAGGTACGCCCATATATCCCTGAGATCCGACTCTTTAGCCTTATTGAAATAAACGTAGGGAAAAGCGGGAAATGAATTGGAGCCGTCGGCGCGAATCCCTTGCTTCATCGCATTTATGAAGTCGGCTTCACTTCACTCGCCAAGGCCCGTCTTCGAATCGGGTGTGATATTGGGCGTATAAAAGGTTCCGAACGGCGTTGCAATAGGCAGGCCTCCCGCAAACGCCTCCCCATCCTCGGCGGTCGTGTGGCAGGCTATGCAGTCTCCAAGTTTGACCAGATACTCCCCGCGGCGCACAGCCTGCGATTGCAGGCCAGAGCCGTAATCCACCTGCGGATATGTTGGATAGCTAGTAATGAAATCGAGCTTTTTCGAGATGGGGTGGAAGGCGTGACTAGACGTTGCCGCGACGAGCGCAATCAATGCAATACCTTTCGCAAGATGTTGAGTCTTTGGCATCAATTCTTTTCTACTGGAGATTGGCGCACAATTTAGCTTTAATTCAAAGGCTAGTCAAGAAAAGACCGCGCTTGCGGCCACCTGATATAGTATCAAGAG
>CAZZET010000063.1:11834-16453 GCA_964653275.1 uncultured Methylococcales bacterium | reverse complement strand
AAGGACGGAAGCCTTAATATGTGTATTTTTCGATCAATCACGACTGTATTAATGATAACTATGGCGCTCCTGCTGAGCGGCTGTGCTCCGACCAGTGTCCAGGTTATGGAGGAGCATAGCGGTCAATTACCCAGACCTGAACGCGTACTTGTTTATGATTTTGCACTTTCTCTCGGTGATATCAGCCTGGCCGAAGGTCTCGGCGCAGATATTAAGAAATATGCCGAAGGAACACCCAAGTCGGTTGAAGAGCGCAGAATTTCCCGCGCCATTGCGGATGCCATGTCGGAAGAATTGGTTAAAAAATTACAGGCAATGGGCATGCCTGCACAGAGGGCATACGGGGCACCACCGTCTGGTGGACATGACCTACTCATTCACGGGCAATTTTTGGATGTTGACCAGGGCAACGAGACAGAGAGAATGGTCATTGGTTTAGGTCTCGGTGCATCTAAAGTAACCACTCATATCGACGTGTACGAAACCAGTCCTGACGGGCAAACGCAGATCGTAACAGACTTTAGAACGACCGCTAAAAGTGTTATTAAACCTGGTATGGCGGAAACCATGGGTGTCGGCGCACTGGCCGGGAACCTTGCAGCCTCAGCAGCGGTCAGCACAGTAGTGGGCGTCGGCAGTCAGGTCTTCAAAGATTCTATAACGGCAGAGGCAAAACGTACAGCGGACAAGGTCTCTGAAAAGCTTGCTGATTTCTTTTCCAGACAAGGGTGGATACAATGAACTCGATGATTGAAATTTGTGGTCATTAACAGATCATAATCATTACCGGCGAACAATAATTTACAACGAGGGAAGTAGTATGAAAAAAAGTATATTAGTCGTTTTTTTCAGCCTTTTAATAAATGGTTGCGCCATGAAACAAAAGAAAGTGGAAAAAAAACTTGGACAGCACCTACCCGTTAACTGTGCGACTGCTGAGGGAGATTTGAGACTGTTAAACCATGAAAAAGTCAATGTGGCCGAACGTATCGCTGAAGGCGTCACCGCGCTCGCACCCGCAGGCATCGTTATAGGTCTAATCACCTGGACGGAACCGACTAAATACAGAGTAGCCACCGGCAAATACAACGATATGATTGACAAACGCATCGCTGAAATTAAGCAAACCTGTGGTTTGTAAATAATTCGGTTTTCAGATGTAAATTGGCACATTTGTGGATCGGGTTCGTACCATAATTTTATTCGGCGCAATACGTGCTTGGCTATTGCGCCCTTCGGCCCTAATTCCCTAGAAAGGGTTGTAGCTGTAGTTCAACTAGTCCTCGGGACGAATTTCCAAGTAGCGTAGAAGTTTGCAGACCTCACAGTGACCCGAGTATATGGCCGCGATACCACCATATTCCGACGCTATCTGCAGCACCCGTGATTCCACGATCAACTCTTTTGTATAGGGTGTGAATTGCCCTAATGCAATGACCTCGGTGAGCGCGGCACCCGCATAAAGACCAAACACGACAAACTTCCAGAACAAGTTGAATCGAAGGAGCTTATAGTCAAAAAAAATCAGTCGTACTAAAAAATTAGGCAAGGGTGATCAATATTTCCATTGGCTAGTGTCCTTCCTGCGTTTCGTCACCTACTTGAAGGGTAGTCAGCAATTTTTGTATCCCACCATTCACAACGGAAAAACGAGTAACCCGAGATAACTCATGATCTCGATAGCCTCGACCTGTGACTGGTTGCGCTTCTTTGCAATCTTGTCGGGGAGCGTGTGGACAATGACAATTCCCCATACGATGATGACAGCAAAATGAATCAGGAACAGGGAAGCGAGCTTAAGACCGGTCATATTTTTCTCCACTTAAAGTGATGATTGGCTAATGATTCTGCCAGCCTTGTAACAGCCACTACTGCATGGGCTAAAGCAGTTACGTTCCAAACATTCACTCTAGTCTTCAGTTAGTACTGGCTCAAATCTAACAGCCACCTGTAAAATACCTGCTTCAGGAGGCTGTAGGTTCTTGGTGAAATCAGCTGGGCTTTGTTTATCAATTCAGGTTAAAGGATTCGTTTGACATTATGAAATACAGCTTAAGTTTTTTTGAGATGGCTAAAACAGGAACAAAAAATTTGTTTATAGTGGGTCTTTTGTTATTGATCGCTGCTTGTACCGTGGATTCAGAACGCTATATACGAATAAGCGCACCGACTCATGATGCAGTCATTGATCCGGGACAGCCTCTTATCGTTAAAGGTACGGGCAGAGGCTTGTATGAAAACAATGTTGTTATTCAGATTCAGGATAGCCAGGGAATTAAGTTAATCCAAATGCCAACGACGATGAAAACCGAGCAAATTGGTGGACAAGGTGTGTGGCAGAAGCGTGTACTATTGACCGACCCTGTACCCAAAAAGGTTCAACTCATTGCGTACTCACCCTCACCCAAAGAAGGCGATGCGGCCATCAGCAGTCGCCCGATAATGCTTAACGTTGATATTGCCATGAATACGATACTTGATAATACTGAGTGGCAGCTAAGCTTCTATCAAAATGAATCGGGTAAAACCAGCACTGTGTTATCTACAACCCCTATCAGCACAACATTTAATGGTAATAAAGTGGGTGGTAATGCTGGTTGTAATCGTTATTTTGGTCAGTTTCAGATTACAGCGAATGGTTTATTCCATATTACCAGTCAGATAGGATCAACCATGATGGCTTGCGCTCCGGAAATAGCCGAACAAGAGCAGCGGTACTTAAAAAATCTGGCAATGGCGACTCGCTATCAACTGGATAATGGGAAGCTGGTATTACTAAATAAAGATCAGCACGCTATTCTTGAATATCAACGCGTCAAGCCGCTTACCTTGGAAAATGGCGTCTGGCAGGCAACGGGTATTAATAATGGTCGCGGAGGCGTCGTTACAAATAAAAACACTCATTTAGCAACGATACTCTTTAGCCAAGGTAAAGCGCAAGGGCATACTGGATGTAATAATTTCTCGGCTAGTTACGATCTCAATGATCAGAATATACATTTTGGTAAGGCTAGGACCACCCGAAAGTTTTGTTCTGAAGATGGAGTTATGGATCAAGAGCAGCAATATTTGCAGGCATTGACGAACACAGTCAGTTATGAATTGAAAGAAGGTAAACTGAATTTGCGAGATAACAAGGGTTCATTAATGGTTGGTTTTCAAAAACAGAAAAAATGATCAGGGCGAAAATTTACATAGTTTTTATACTCAGTATTAGCAGTTTTGGGTATTCATTTCATGCAAAGGGAAATAATTGCGAAAGAGGGTCGCGACCGCCCGTGGACTGCAGTTACAAAATAGACACTAAGGAAATAACTTTAAAAAACGGTCAGTTTTCTGAGGATCAAATAGCGTTGGATTTAGGCCGTAAAGTGCTTGCCGTCAAAGTTGCAATACAAAATCCTAATGCTACCGATGCAATGCAAGCAATAACTGAATTGGGTCACGATCAACGCTACTACATCATGCTGCGAGGCTGGTTGTCGATGCAACTCCGAGCAGATCAAAGTATTGCTGAAGCCAATCAGCAAGATGTTTCCGAAAGCATTCTGGAACGCATTGGTTTTATCAAATCAGCCATACGCCGAATTGATCTGGAGTAAGGTAACTTGCATTCCCCGGCATTGTTCGTCAAGTTTAGGTTCGAATAAAGTTGCAAATTTCAATTGAACTACCCTTGCGACTCTGAAACCGTGCGAGCATTATGGGAACCCATCTAAAACGCCCACATAATAGGTGTTATGAATGACTGCAAAGGTGCCACCGGCAATTCGGACACGCCGATAGTTTGGCTTTGTCGAATTCCTTTGATTGAGGTTTCATAAGACCGCGTATTTGTGAATCGATATTGCCGGGTTTTCATTGGGCGTAATGCGCTTTGTTATTGCGCCCTACGACTTAACGGTTACTAATTTTTAGGAAAGTATTCGACATTGTTCAGCGATTTAAAATCATTATCCTGAGTCCATACTATGGAATCATATTTCATAGCTGTCGCATAAATTATGCTATCGGCCAATGGTAATTTTAACGATACACTGTAATAAGCTGCATCTATTGATAAACGACTATCAAGTGGTATGACTCGTCCTTGTTGCATGTGTGCGACAGCTTCAAGAGCAGAACCTTCATCACGTTGACGGAGAATGCACTTGAAGACCTCCGTAAGGGTAATACTTGGAATTAATAACTCGTCAATGACGGCTATCGGCTTAGCAAAAATTTCGGAATTGTTGTCGCCAGCAAAATAAGAAAGCCAAGCAGATGAATCTATTACATTCATACCCGATCTTCATTTCTTTCAACATCCGTATTAATTCCTCTTAAAAACCCTTTCATTTCCTTGATAGGTTTTATGGGAATCAACTCTATACGATTGCGATAGGTTAAAATCTGTACCTTTTGGCCAGAAACGATTCCCATTGCCTGTCGCACTTCTTTAGGGATAACCACCTGATATTTTGGTGAAATAGTAACTACCGTCATAGTCAATCTTATCGATTAGAATATGGTATTACGATAGTCTTATCGATACGGCTTGTCAATGCTTCCTACAACAATCTGTTTGTAGCTTAATAGGCGATTCCCGACCCTAAGCGAAAATTGAATACAGAGATAAA
>CAZZET010000063.1:0-11734 GCA_964653275.1 uncultured Methylococcales bacterium | reverse complement strand
TTGTAGCTTAATAGGCGATTCCCGACCCTAAGCGAAAATTGAATACAGAGATAAAAATAGCTGGAATTCTCCGAAGTGGTCAGTGGTCAGTGGTCATTCAAGCTGATATCCAAATCGATAGTATCGTTCCGTTACCGAGTCAGATTCCGGTATAATTACAACGCAGTGACAACACGGATTTACGGTTTTATCGCAAATCATACAACTTTGTTGGACAACCGGTCTTTTATCAGTCTGTTTAAATCCCTTTTGGATGACATCCTTGATACAACACAGCTACCGAACCAGAATGACCTATCTAATGTTCACAATACCTTCAAACAAGTATCATTATGGACTCAATCAAAAATCAATTTATCAGTTTCGCGTTGCTGCTGTTTTGCGCGCCAATGGCTCTTGCTATAACCGTCGTTGCCAAAGAAGAAGCCCCTTATTTCGGTCGCACCCAGCAAGGCAGAGGACTGTCACTAGAAATCGTGGAAACCGCTCTGAAACGTGCCGGCTTTCAACCCTCCTTCGTATTTGAAAGCTGGACTCGCACCTATGAAGGTGGGCTAATCGGTGTGTTCGATGTTATTGGCTCCATCTGGTATACCAAAGAAAGGGCAAAGGATTTCGCCTACAGCGATCCATATATATTCCACGAAATAAAATTTATCAAAAAAACTTCGTCGCAGGACATCCAATTCAACAATCTTAACGACCTGCATGGACTGCTAATCGGCACTATAAAGGGCTACGCATACAGCGATGCCTTTTTTCAATCACGGCAATTTGCCCGAATTCCGCAAAATCATCTTTTGCAAAACCTACAGCTATTGAAACAAGGCCAAATCGACCTAACCCTCGGAGAACAGCGCAAAATAAGATATCAACTGAAAAAGTACCTACCAAACCAGTCTACCGAAATGACTATATTGCCCAAACCTCTTATCCGCAAAGGCACTCATATCGCCGTCAGTCAAAATAACCCCAAGCACGCGGAAATTATCGCCGGTTTTAACAAAGCGCTGAAATCGATGAAGGCCGACGGTAGCTATGACAGTATCATCAATAAATATGATTCTAAATAGCAGTGAAATTAGCAATTGGCTTGGTACGGCAATTACTTAATCTGGTATTTCACTCCAAGTTCTCGATAGACCGGATGTACCTTAAACGAGCGAGCGTTAACGCTTGGAAGCTTGCTGACAACTCTTTTCAGTTTTCCCCAATTTTGCTGCATTACATCAAGGACATCCCCTGCCACAGGCCGACCCTCACAGGGATCGAAAACCAGGCTATCGATGCCCATACTGTGCAGTCTTGCCACGTTCGCTGGATGAGGCTCATTCTCCCAGAACATCAATGTAGAGGGATGTTCCTTGAGCAGAAGCGCCAGCTCTGATAACAATACCTCATTGGTCTCCTCGCCTGATTCCCACGTAACGCTTTTTAGGTTGAATCCGTAACGTCGCCTTAAATATTGATAAACCGGATGCGACGCCACCAAGCGTCTGTTAGGGGCTGAGGCAATTATCTCGCAAAACTGCCTGCCCAGAACAAGCAAGTCCCGGAAAGTTAATCCTGACTATCGGATTTCATAGCTTTGAACTGCCTCCTACCCACCAAGAAACCACAACACTTTTTAATGGATATACTCGGGTGTTAATATAAACGCTCTACTAGAACCGATGCAAAACACCGCTATCCAAAAGGTCATGAGCGAACCTCTTTCTATTACCAGCTGCCACGATTGTGGTTTATTGCAGAAAACACAGCATATGCCTGAAGACGGTGCAGTAAAGTGCTGCCGTTGCATCGCTCTACTACGTCAACGTCAGCGTATAGCCCCTGAACAGAGCATCGAACATTCCCTGGCGTTAGTTATTACGGCTATCGTACTACTTATCCTGGCTAATGTATTTCCAATTCTGCACCTGCAAGTTGGCGGGCATGAAATGTCTGCCACCCTGTTCGCCGGCGTCCAGCATTTTCTGGACCACGACATGAAATTATTGGCTGGGCTGGTGTTTATTACTAGCATTGGGGCACCAATGTTACAACTGGGCGGTTTGCTGTACGTACTGTTACCCTTGTACCTAAACCATGTCCCCTGGCAAGCGCCGCATGTTTACCGCTTTATTAGAATGATCACCTCGTGGAGCATGTTGGAAGTGTTTATGTTGGGCATCCTGGTTTCCATCGTCAAGCTGGCCGGTATGGCAACTGTCACACCCGGTATTGGCCTATGGGCATTCGGGATATTGATCTTTTTAATTGCTGCAATAATAGCCGGCTCCGATGCTGAAATAATCTGGGACCAGATCAGTGCGTATAAACGCCCGGATTTAAAGCACGACAACTTGGGCCAAACGAAAATGGTCAATTGCCATAATTGTAATTTGTTGACCTCCCTGCCCGTAGATGCCCACAATGTTTGCTGCCCTCGTTGTGATTCCCCGTTACATTTTCGAAAGCCTGATAGCTTAGTGCGGAGTAGCGCACTACTCATTGCAGCCATAGTGTTGTTTATACCGGCCAATTTGCTGCCTATGATGGTTGTCACCAACCTGGGCAGCACCGAAGGTGATACTATTATGAGCGGTGTCATTTATCTGTTAACATCGGGCGACTGGCCGCTGGCGCTGGTGATTTTCATAGCCAGTGTTTTCGTACCGTCGATTAAACTGATCATCCTTAGTTTTTTGCAAATATCTGTGTACCTCAATATTCAATGGAATCCAAACGAGCGCACTCGCCTGTACCGACTGACCGAAGCCATAGGCCGCTGGTCCATGGTAGATATATTTGTGGTAACTTTGATGGCGGCACTCATCCAAATTCAGGGCATCGCAGAAATCGAAGCCGGCTTGGGTGCACTCGCCTTTGGGGCCGTTGTGGTGTTGACGCTGTTATCGGCCATGGCATTTGACCCCCGACTAATTTGGGATAAATTGGAGAGCCCCAATGGATAAACAACCCGATGACAATCAGTTTGATGATCTGCCAGACAGCATCATTCAACCGCGCTCACGATTTTCCCTGATCTGGTTGGTACCCTTGGTCGCTGTTTTGATAGGCGCATGGATAGCCTATAAAGCTTGGTCGAATATGGGGCCAACCATCACCATTACCTTTAAAACCGCAGATGGACTGGAGGCTGGTAAGACCAAAATCAAATACCAAAACGTTGAGATTGGTAAAGTAAATGCTATTGCTTTAAAAGATAATATGGATGGTGTGGTCGTAACCGCCGAATTGGTCAAGGATGGCAAGAAATTTCTAAGCAAAAACACCCGATTCTGGGTCGTCACCGCCCGGGTAGCCGCCAGTGGCGTTTCCGGTCTTGAGACGCTGTTATCGGGTGCCTATATTGGCATCGACCCCAGTACCGGGGGCGTAAAAACCAAACATTTTATCGGCCTGGAAAAGCCGCCGGTGATCACGCGCGGCGCCCCTGGCAAACATTTCATTTTACACGCTAATAATTTGGGCTCGATCGAAAGGGGCGTGCCAATCTATTACCGGAAATTTAATGTCGGCCGGGTCGTCGATTACCACCTCAATGACGATGGTAAATCCGTTACCATCGAAATTTTTGTGCTGGCGCCATTTGACCAGTGGATTAACAACTCCACCCGATTTTGGAATTCCAGCGGCCTGAATTTCAAATTGGACGCCAACGGTATTAAAGTCGACACTGATTCGCTGCTCTCCATTGTGGTCGGTGGAATAGCCTTCGAGACTCCGAATTCCGATGAAAATATCGAAGCTGCCAAGGAACATACTGTATTCAAGTTTTTTAACAATAAGGCCGAAGCTTTTGAAAAAGATTACAAATCTGGACACAAATATGTACTTAATTTCAAAGAATCGGTTCGAGGTCTAACGGTTGGTGCCCCGGTAGAATTCCGTGGCATACAGCTTGGAGAAGTCACCGGCATAAGTTTGTCCTATATTTCCAAAACCAGAGAAATCACTATACCCGTTTCGATAGTTGCTGAACTTGGCCGTATGGCTTTTCATGGCTCCGAGCACACCAAAGAACAATTGTTGGCCAAGTACAAACAGCGCCTTGACCATTTTATAGCACAGGGTTTAAGAGCCCAATTGAAAACAGGAAATCTACTGACTGGCCAGTTGTATGTCGATGTGGATTTTTTTGAGGATGCCGAACCCTATACGATTGACTGGTCTGCAAACATAATTGAGTTTCCAACGGTGCCCACCACGTTAGTTGAAATCGGTAAAAACATTAAGGACCTACTCGATAACGCCAACAACACTCTGATCGAAATAAAGAAATTGAGTGCCAACCTGAATCATAGGATGGTGCCGGAGATTTCAGCCACCTTGAAGCAAACCGAAAAGTCTTTACTATCCATGCAGACTACGCTACAAAATGATTCACCGATGCAGCAAGATTTGCAAATGATGTTAAAAGAACTGACCAAAGCTGCGCGTTCGGTCAAAACCCTGACCGATTACCTGGAACGCCACCCGGAAGCATTAATCAGTGGAAAAAAAGAGATAAATAATGAATAACACCCTACTTGTCACTGCAATGACCGCTGCTGCCCTCCTGCTAATGACCGGTTGTAGCAGTTCCCCGCAGGCAAAATTCTATACCTTTAACACTATTCCCCATTCCGCAACCGTCACGGAGGACAGTGCGATGGTCGCTATCAAGATCGGCCCAGTGACGATTCCCGATACATTGGATCAACCCCAGATCGTCACCCGCACTGGCTCTAACACATTGAACCTTTCAGAATTTCATCGCTGGGGGGGCGATTTACGGGATGATTTGGAACGAGTTCTAGGTGGCAATATTGCTATCCTGCTACCAACCAATCGCATGACCCTGAGTCAAGAAATCACTCTAATGCCTATCGATTTTCAGATCATTGTCAATATTCGCGAATTGGGCGGCGAACTGGGTGGTGCTGTTACTCTGAATGCCGACTGGCTAATTAAACCTGATGACGATCAACCCATCGTCGCAGGTAAATCGGTGCTGCAAGAAACCGTCCTATCTGCTGATTATCACGAATTTGTCGCTGCTCAAAACCGACTACTTGCCATGTTTAGTCGAGAGATAGCCGATGCCATCAAACAGCAAATGACAGACCACTAATCTATTCACCGCATACCGAATAAAACACGTCAATTCCCTCTCTTGCTGGTTACGGCAAGGAAATTTTACAAACGGTTAACGACACGCTAGCTTTATTTAAAGAGGTAAACACGACTGTGACAAAATAAATGTTAGAAATTATGATATCGATTCATGTCAAATAAACCCGCCTGTATATCTCTATATTTTTTGTGCTGTGCATTAAACCAGTCGGAGTATTGCCAGATTTCCGGATTGCTACGGCGTACTCCAAATCTGCTGTAAAACGCGTCCTTATCTTTGCTGGTCCGGGCATTCCTTATCGTTTCAATAAATTCTTCCAATTGTTCTTTTTTCACGTTGAAGAAAAAATTCGGGTAACTGCCCAGAAAACCGGGAACTACTGTTAGCGTATCAAGCTCCGGTTCCCGACGTAGATTCTCGGCTATCATTACCGCAACATTTTCGAGGGCTTTGTTCACTAACAGCGTGTAAACCAGATCAGTTTTTTCTTGCCCGGTTCTTACCCTAACCAACGACATATCCGGCAAAATACTCAGCTCTCTCCCTCTGAGTGAGGTCAGTTTACTCATTGCGGCATCGGCCTCCACTTGCAATGGAGATATCCCTTTTCTTGTGCAGAACGCCTGCCCACATTGGTTCAAAACATCATTGTCACCCGCTGCTTTACCCAATCGCTGCCTGATTTGGTCAAAAAATTCCTTTTTATAATTGGTGGTCCGATAGTGGATTCCCGTTTCGTAAGCCGCACTATAATAGGGCGTATCAAAGTATCTGACAGCGCTTCCAGTCAACCCCTTATACCAGTTGTCATGCATTTTTTTTCGCTGATCGGCGGGCATCCACCTAAGCAAGTTGTTTTCTCCGTCCATGCGCAAAAAATCCATATACTTTCGAGTGGCCAGTTGATGATCAACTGTGCCGTAGACATCAAACCCGGCAACGAGCAAATAATGTACCCGCTCAAAAATTGGGTAATCGACAATCCAGCCGGTTAATGGCGTATCGCCTATCAGACCTTTTACGACAGTCGCGCTGTCGAAATGCCGAAAAACCGTTAGAGCGGCATTCTGATTAATGCCATCTCCATCCCATATATCACCCATCTGAAAGCCTCCATGCTCTTCTATGAGTTGATTAGCAAAGGCGTCTTTATTTTTAAGGTATTCTTCGGCAAGCTCATTATATTTTCGCCAGCCAAACAGCCCAAGGTCGTCACCGGCTGCCCCCGGCAAGCGTAAGGTAGGATCTTGTTTTGTCAAAAAATTGTTAATTTGTCCTACCATATTCGGCTGGTGTTTCGAACCCCCAGGGTTATAGAAGACAATCCAGAATCTATCCCTTATCACATTCAACGCGATCTGTCCCCTGCACACCGGACCCTTTATAAAACCCGAAACAAAATAATGGGCGTCATCCAACATGAACCGATATCGTGAAAGATAGGGTATGTCGATGAAAGTCGAAAACGGATTGGACGCGGTTTCGGGTTGGTACGAAGGCAATTCAGCCACTGTGTACTCAGGTTGAAAAAACAACTCATCATAGCGCCGCATTTTTTCATTGCTTAATTCATAAACAAAATGGGTTTTATCAACAATAGTTTCTTCAATAGGTCTCAAGCGATAGTAAAATTTAGCCACTCCGGGGTCATCATAGGGAAGCGACGTTGCGATTTCACTGGCAGGCTGCCCGGGCGGTGTTGTGGAACGGATCAGACGATAAAATTCAGTGTCCGGATGGCCTTGAAAGTGAATATGACCAATAAACAAGTGTTCATAGATATAACGTGAAACAAGTTGTTGTTTCAGCGTAGACCGATTGAAAAAATTCTCCCAATGTTCAACTGCCGCTACCGCCTCAGCTGATAACGGCGGTTTGGGGTCAAATTTTGCCCCTTCCTGGAGCCAGGTCATGATGGTATATTCCTGTTTTAAAGATATCCCCGGCATCGCATACGGCATGCCCCAATCCGGGTGTTCCTGCTTATACTGGGCAAATTCGCCAACAGTCGGACATTCCAGTGTACGGCCTATATCGAGTTCAAATGAATCCGCTAGTTTTCCAGACTCAGGTAAAGGGTTCTCCCGTTTTAATTGTAATAATTTGGCTAATAGAGAATTATCTAGCGCCGCCTGAGTCGAATTCATTCGCTCATTTAGGACCGGGTAAAAATTCTTCTTCCTCCAAGCTTCAGTGTCCATCGCATCAATGAACAACCGGGTTGGCTCTGCAGCAGTTAATCTGGCGCCATCATATACCGTCTGTTTTGTTGCACCTCTGTCCAAACCTGTCGCAGAACTCAGCTTCAATTGGCACGGGGCATCGTAGCAAGCATGGCAGGCTATACAGCGCGATTCCAAAATGGGCTTGATATCATTGTGGTAGGAAACGGCTCCCTGAGCCAGGTTTTCCTGAACTGCTTTGTTCGTCAAAAAGCGCTTCTTTGGCTTGGAGGGTCCATATAGGGCATCGAAGTCTGGTGATTGAACTGTGTGATACACCGCAGTACAACCAGTGATAACCGCCAGAACTATGAATAGTGCATAGGCTTTAACACTTAAATATTTATTCATGAGTACTTAAAGATAAATTATTTTCCAACTTTGTCCTGTACTACCTTGAAGAAACCGGCCAATTCACTGGCCAACAAGCGTTTACCAATAAAACGTTTAGCGCTACTACCGAAACCAGCAACTTCATCAGATGAAACTCGGGTTAAAACAACAGCAAGCGTGCCCTTGCTGGATGGTAGTAATATACCCAGTTCCTGTTGACCATTATAAGCCTGGCTGGCGTAAAAATGCCTTGCGGCCACAACATGGGCGCCGTTTTCTTCCATCGCCATTCGGTGTATCAGGGTAAACGTCGGTCGTCCTTCGACAATCATTTTCAACCAGAAGAACTGTTCTTTCAGATCCGGATCCTTGATCTTGGGGTACTCCAGCAATATCTTATGGAATTTCGGATAAAATTTTTCCAATACTGCCGTAATTTCGCTAATACTCTGCAAATACTCCCCCAATTTGAATTGTTGACCATCCCCTAGCTCATAAGGGGCAATGGCCGACACCCCGCCATTCCGATAAGCCTGATAGCGTTCCGACAACATTGTCTGCATTTGTGCCAACACCTGGACATTGGAATCCTTATCGCTCAGTCCTTTTGCTTTTAAAGCGTTAAAAGCAGCAATTTCATGGGCACCCAGATTCAAGTCTCTACCCGGACTGGCAGCCAGAAATTTTTTGATTTCACTTTTCTCCTCCGTCGTCAACTTCAAAGCCTTAAAATCAGACGTGGTGTTAATAACCCGATGATTGATTATTGCTTCTGGGTTATCCATTAGCTTACCCTGTAAAAAATATGTCTCGACCAGCTCCGGATTATTTTTGACCAAAAAGCCAAGACCAACTGCCAGCTCACGATCGGCCGTTTCGATAGGTAGCGTTTTGACAATCTCTCCTTTCAGGATTTTTTGCCTTTCTTTATCGGAAAAAGGTAGGAGTTTAAACACTTCATCCACATCAACCTCGGCTTTAATCGTACTCGGTTGAGAACACAGTGCGGTCAATAAAACCACCGCCAACACCCTGATGTACACCAAAAAAGAACCATTCATTATTTTCATAAAATTACTCCTTCAAACACCAATTTTTAAGCATTGAATACATTCGCAATCTCTACTAACCAACGACCATGCTAATGGGCATTTTCGAGTTGCAACTGACCAACATGTAAAAAAGGTATAATTAAGCATCCTTCGGCAAAATATTCGCTCACGCATCTCCGACCATTATCAGTAATAGCTTCATTAGGATTAACTCTGTTGACACCCAATGACATGCGCTTAGTTGCTATTAAAACACCAAAATCCATATAGATTCCACAATAACATTAACATCATGATTTTCCATGCATGAATAGCCGAAAAAACCGGTAGAACAGTTCGCCTTTTGATAATTAGAATGCGAAAAAAGGGCATCACTTGATGAATCCAGAAAGGCTTTTGTCAACTCGATAGACTGGGAAACAATTCATTTCCCTAGGCACATCTATTGTGATGCTCGTATTTGGCACCCAATTATCGCGACATCATCAGAAAAAGGCTCATCCCCGCGCCATGCAACAACTGATTCAACTAATTTACCAATACTCTCAGAAAATGGGCGGGCAGAATGCTGACTCAATATTTGTTGCATCCGTTCTCGACCATACATTTCCCGCGTATCTGGCTTTCTCTCTTCATACAACCCATCTGAATGCAGATAGAGTCGGTCACCATTGTTTAACTCAATGGTTGTGTTTATGTACTCCGAATCACTAAACACGCCAAGGGGTACTGCCGGCACATCATGAACATTACTACTGCCGTCGCTATGAACGACAAGGGGCCCGGGACCCCCGGCGCTGACGAAACAGAATGAGTTTTCTTTCAAATCAAGTACACCGTACACAAATGTAAAATAGTGATTGCCAACAGATACCATTGGAAAGAACGTATTCAGCCGAGCGGCCATCGAGGTGGGGCTATGGATATCCAACCCAGTCTCATCACTGCGTTTACTTTCCAGTAATTGCGAAATGTAATGCGTAACCGATACAGCCAGTAAGGCCGACGGGACACCATGTCCGGATACATCTAATACATAGAGTGCGATCTCATGGTCACTCAGCTTAAAAAGGTTAAGTCCATCGCCGGCAAGTTCATCGCAGGGTTGATAAAACCAGTCAAGATCAACGCCATCAACACTGAATAGTTTATTTGGCAAAAGAGATAGCTGAATTCTGGCGGCCGCGTCCAGATCATTGCGCATCCGTTGATTGGCCTGTTCCGCCGCTTTCCGTGCCTGCTGAAGCTCGGCGTTACGCAGAAGCATCTGGAAATCTCGCTCGATAATCCCCTTGAACTGCTCCACTAATCGCAGGTAACCATGTTGGTTGTCCATTTGATTCTTATCGAGAATGCAGACCGTTCCGAACACACTGTCATCCGGCCAGATGAGTGGCATACCAATGTATGAGATCATGTCTAGTTCCACATCCGGATTGTTCTGCCATTCAGGATCTTCTAACGCATTAGGGACATGCAGCGGGGAACGTGTCGCCATGACCGTTTCGCAATACAGTCCGGTATCCAGACTGGCTCGCTCACCAGCATTATACGGATTGTTTTCGCTCCGACTGCTCACCAGGACTTTTATTTCTTCAGGAAGGACTCTCATCACCAGACCGGCCGGCACATTGAACACGTCAGCGAGAACGTCGATGGTCTCTTGCCATTTACTTAGATATTCATCCGGAACATCATGTCTTCGATAGTCGCGGTGGCTAAGTTCATTCATGCCCTGATTCCAAAGGCAAATTTACTTTTTCCACCAATACCCAGCTTTTGCCTGGATTATATGTACTCATTGCACTGACAACCATCCGCGTTTGTTTGCCTAGATCCTTCTGGTAAAAAGTGCCTTCATGATGAACGATAAATGACATGATGCCAGTAGAACCATAGTCTGCAGGACAAGCTTATATCGAGAATCCAGCCAGCGTATTACACCAATGATATAGCTTTATGCACCACCGTTTCTTTGCGCGCCCTGCCCCGTTAGTATGCGGAAATGATATCCCATAAATGGCGCATTCGGTCCCTGCCTCGCGGTAAAATATTCGTCGGCATCGGTAAACAAAGGCCGACAGTGGACTTGTTAACCTGGCTTTATGCGCATCCCGATACAAGCCATCGATCAAAGCCAAACAACGATCTTCGGCACTTCATCTCTCGGAGTTCTAACGGATTCATCTCATAATCCAGATAAGCAATTGATATGGAAAATTTCATATTGAGAATACTCAATTACTGTTCTCTTAGATTTAATTCCGAAAAATTCTAGCCAATCTTTGTAATGTCCTCCGTCGAATTCGCATCCCAAAAGTTTACCTAAATTTGTGGATTCGACGATTTTCCAAATAACATTGGTATGGCCACGATGTTATCCACTCCAATTCATCATTATCTGACTAACTACATGCCTTCTAACAAATTGCTATTTGTTTCAGTAAACTCTTTTTTGGAAGAAAAACATACATCCTAATCTTTCAATATTCCATTTTCAATACCATAAACCCAGCCATGAACAGAAAGCCTTGTGCCAGTGCCCCGCGCCTTCTGAACGATAGTTGTATTACATACATTGGTCACCTGCTCAATTACATAAAGTTCGCATAGAGTATCCAGCTTTTTATCAGGCTCAAGTCCATTTAATTTTTCGGCATTGAATCGGCTTACATCCTTAATATGACGCAGCCAATTATCAATCAAGCCATGGCGCACAGTTTCCAATGATACCTTAACACCATCACATCCATAATGACGACACATCAATATTCACATTTTGAACCACTCTCTCCAGCAGGAGAAGATACTAATGCTAAAGGCAACTACTCAGAGTACAGTGAGAAACTATCTACAAAAATGAAAGCGTTCGCTCGATTGTCCAGAACCCGGCAAGACCGCCTATGCTGTACGGCATCAGTCGCCAAACGCCCTGTG
The DNA here is from genome assembly GCA_964653275.1 of uncultured Methylococcales bacterium. Classification (GTDB taxonomy): domain Bacteria; phylum Pseudomonadota; class Gammaproteobacteria; order Methylococcales. The sequence continues at coordinate 68 of CAZZET010000063.1, read as the reverse complement.
GTAATTTTACAGCCAGCGTAACTACTCGCTCCCTTATTTATCGAGCTCACTAGCCAGCGCCATCTGAA
>CAZZET010000062.1:0-21903 GCA_964653275.1 uncultured Methylococcales bacterium | reverse complement strand
GATAGGCCGTTTCTACAGATGAGTAATCCTGCCCTCTACTCTACCCCGAAATCCCAACAAGTCCCAGCAAGTACTCCTGTAACAAATTCCCCAAGCATTTATCGTGAAAATTTTTCTAATAGATCACCCAATTCTAACTCAGAGAAATTAACTGGTGGCGATTGGGTTTGGGTTTACGAAGGCCTTACTGCGGCTATTAAGGTTAGGCATTATTCACCCAAGACTTTACAAGCCTATAAAATTTGGATACGAAAACTTCAAACCTTCACCAAAAGTAAGGATGCGCGTTTATTGGCGATGGACGATGTTAAGCGCTTTTTGAGTTTCCTTGCGGTAGAAAAAAGGTCGCTGCATCTACCCAGAACCAGGCCTTCAATGCCTTATTGTTTTTGTTCAAACATGTGCTTGATAAGGATTTTGGAAAAGTAGAGGGAGTGATACGGGCCAAACGTCGGGCTTATATTCCGGTGGTGTTGTCCCGAAACGAAGTTGATCATGTCATTAACCTTCTTGAGCATCCCTATGATTTGGTCGCTAAATTATTGTATGGCTGTGGTTTACGGTTATTTGAATGCTTGAAATTATCTAACGAGTCCGAATCCTTTGGTTGCATCAATGATTATCCTTTTCAAGGTTCTATACGGCATTTAGTATTTGAAGCTGAATAATAGAGTTGTAGTTTTTCTATAATTTCTTGTTTTTTATTTGCATCAATTATTTTTGAGCTACCATTTAGCTGAGTATCCCAATTCATAATCGAAGAAGTCTTGACCACTCTGCCATACGACAAAAAACCTACTTTATAATAATCAACCCATATAAGTACAGAAGCCTCTTTTTCAGAATACCTTAGAGTTTCTTTATCAATCCATTCAATTGAACTACCATCATCAAAGGTTTTCTTAGTCATTTTTAAAATGTTTTATGGCACATTATTAACTGGAATATTTCTCCACTTTAAAATAGGTTTTTCTATACTTCGCCAAGTATACCCTTGTTTAGCCCCGGCTTTAATAGCGATGCCTCTTGCATTTGCTGCAAAAGTAGCTGAAGCTGCTTGCAATACCGGGTAAGGAGTCTTGCTACCGATCCATTGTAAAATAGCCCCAATTGGGGTTTTTTCCAGAGTTATTCCTAGTTGTGCGGCTTTTGCCATACCACCTTCGCCAGACCAGAATACAGAATTGGCCCCGCCATTTAAACCCCCAGCCCAAACAGTCCCGACCCCCCATCCATATCCCGCATATTTAGAATATTCATAAGAAGTAGAACATTCATTTACGCCGCCATCAATATCAAGGCTATCGCGAAAATCAGCAGTGTTGTACAAACCTAAGCTAAGCATCGAAGAAACTCCATCGCCAAAACCAGTTGCAATATTTACTCCTGATTGTGGAATTCGAGGCCAAGTAGATGGATCGGATATGGAAAATAAACCAGATGGGTCAACCCAATGGAGTGGATTTCCATCGACGTAACCATAACTATTCAACCCGCCGACAAGCCCTATTGGGTCACTAGTAATATATCGGCCGATACTTGGATCGTAATACCGATGATGGTTATAGTACAACCCACTTTCTACATCCAGAAACTGACCTGGGAAGCGTAATTGGACGTTGCGTTTTTTCCCGTTACCATCAGGATCTTTATTGGGTTTTCCGATTCCAAAGCCGGTAGACGTCCATGCCCAAACTTTGGTTTGGCTTTCATCCGTTCCTACTCTGGGAGTGGAAAGTTGATCTGTCGTGAACCAAGTATGGTTTTTTACAATAATACGGTTGTTCCTCTTTTGCTTTATTTCCACCTGGTATACGGGTTCGGAGTTTACCCAAACGTAATCTCGAATTGGCTTGCCGTCTTTGTACTCGCTAATAATATTACCGTTTAGGTCATAGTGATAAACAAAGGTTGTGGAACCATTTTTGGTTAGTTTCACCTTGCGAGTTCGTTGACCTTGGGTGTTGTAGACATAGGTAGCTTTAAGTTGGCCTTTTTTGTAAAATTTTGTTAAACGTCCGGCTTGGTTGTATTCGAAACTGCGTTTGCTACCTCGATCACTTAAGGTATTGCCGGTCGCATCAAGGTGAACCGCTATTCCTTTGATTTCGAGTAAGCGGTTTGACTGGGGGTCATAGGAGTACGGGATTGTGACCCTAAATTTCTTCCGACTAATTCGATTGCCATTGGGGTCATAGCCATAGGAATAGTTCCCTAGCGTACTGACATCATCGGTTAATCGATCAAGTGAGTCGTAGGTGAAATCGGCTTGGAGAATATTGTTCATGCTCTCTAGCAGGTTTCCGTTGTCGTCGTACATATAGACCTGGTTCAATAGGTTGCCTAGTGTTTGTTGGGTCAGTCGGCCTTGAAGGTCGTAGACTCGGGATTCAGCCAGCCCATTCCCCAAGGTTTGTGAGGTTAATAGTCCATCCGCCCGATAAGTGCGTGCACGAGTGACTGGGGTGGTGATACCGACAAAGACCGTAGACACATCGGCTATCCGACCGATCGCATCGCGGGTGTAGTTAACCACTCGGCCATCGGGATAGGTCATCGAGATAATCCGATCTGCTGCATCGTAGACGTACTGCGTGTCATAAGTTTGACCGAGCTCGGTTTTGATGACCCGTGTTGAGTTGCCAAACGGATCGTATTCGTAGTTTGTGACACCACTTTGATCGGTGGTTTGACACAACCGGCCCATGCCGAAGGGACAGGTGTCATAGGTGAGCGTGACGTCTTCGTCGGTGCCTGGATAATCCATGAGCGTGACACGGTTGAGCGCGTCGTAGGTATACATAACTGTGATGCCACGGGCATCGGTGAGGGTGCTGATATTGCCTGCTGAATCATGGGTATAGTTCGTGATTCCCCGATCTGGGCTGGTTTCTTTTAAGCGATTGTCTAAATCATCGTATTCGTAGCTTGTGGTTGCCCCATTGGGTGCCTGGATTTGGGTTAACTGGTTCGTGGCGTCGTATTGATAGCCCGCGGGATTTCCCAGCGCATCCAGTGTTTGGGTCAGCCGATTTAAGGGATCGTAGCTGTGAGTGGTACTCGGATTTTGATTGGGATCGGTTTGGCTTACAAGGTTACCCACAGCGTCGCGGATGGTTTGTGTCAGGGAGCCCGCCGCATTGATAGTGTTGACGCGATTGCGAATGTCATACGTTGTGTCCACAATGCGCACCAAAGTACTGTCGGGGTCTTTGGTTTGCACCTGGGTGCGGTTGCCTTTTAGGTCATAGGCATACTCGATGCTATTACCCAAATTATCGGTGATGGTGCGTAAATCGTGCGCCGCATCGTAGGTGTAAGTCAGTACCATGCCGTCTGGGCGTGTCACCGTCATGAGCTGTCCGACTCCATCGTAGGTATTAGTCGTTGTGCGGGGTGCACCAACCAGAAGGGTTTGGGTGATTGAGGTTAACCGTTGGCGGGTGTCGTAGCCATAGGTGATGATTGTGCCTACCTGATCGGTGATCTGCGTGACCAGACCATGGGCATTGTAACTGTCGTAGGTTGTTGTTTGACTTAAGGCGTTGGTAATCGATTGTAACTGCCCACAGGCACCGCCTGTGGTGCAAGTGTAATAAGCCAACGTGGTGAAGTCATTGACTCCGGTGCGTGGTCCATCGATCTGGGTAACTTGGCCGAGTGTGTTATACGAAAAGCCAGTTGCACGTGAGACGACTGTGCTGTCGGGTGCGAATCCATTTTGGGTAATCGACGAAATGTTCAGATTAGGATCGTAGACGGTGACGACTTCTTGGGTTAAGCCACTTTTCACACTCGGGCTTTCGACGCGCGTTAGCAAGTCAATGTCATCGGAAACGTATTCATAGATTGTGGTCCGTTCCTCGGGCGTACCCACGGCTTCGGTCATCGATATCCGTTGATTGTGGGCATTATAGGTGTAGTTGGTGGTCCGTCCCTCTTCATCGACTCGGGATATCAAATTATTGTTGGCATCAAACTGTTGCGTGATACCCTTACCGTCCGATTGGCTGACTTTACTGGTTAAGTTCTTGCTCCTCAGATTCTCGCTAAACGTATAGATCCATTGTTCGTTGATGGGATCGGTGACGGTGGTCTGAGTACTGGAATCGTAGGCCAACGTGAATTTCTCTTGTGGAGCACCGTTATCGGTTTGTGTATGTTCGGTGGAAATCGCCTTACGGTCCGCATCATAGGCAAATGTCGCGAAACGATTAGCGTTTTCGTCAGTAATGCCGGTTAGGAGATTAGGAAACCGCGTATCTTCGTAGTGATAGCTGCGCAGACTAACATCGGGGTATTGCACTGTGGCTAAGTTCCCGTTTGCATCGTAACTGTAGGTGTACACCTGCCCATCGGGATCTGTCAGGGTACTAATGTGATTGTTCGCATCGTACGCCAAACTAACTTCGTGGCCAAACGGTCCTGTAATCGTATCGAGTAAACCGTCTACGTTATACCCATAGGCGGTCGTCTGACCGGACGATGTGGTTTCAGAAAGCAGTTTTCCGTTAAGATCGAATTGATCGACATGACCGTTGGAATAAGTGAGTTCAAATCCAGTGCTGTGTTCCGTAAGTAAAATATTCGAATCAGGATCTCCGCTCCATATGTCGTTGGACTTTAACCAGGGTTCACCTCGGCCATCTGCCTGCCGGATAGTGATCAAACTACGCACTCTTTCTAATCGTTTGTGAAAATGAGAGGTCCAACCCACGCCTAAACCAACATCTTCTGTCTGGAAACTATTGTATTGACGGCTAAAAGTGATACTACCTTGTAAATCCATGTCCGATTGGTATTTGTTACCGGTCGCGGGGTTGCAGGGATTACCTACGTTGTCCGCTTGGCATCCTCTGTCTTTGCTTTCGTCATTAGACGTAGCGGTAATGGTTGCAGTTAATGGGTTCCAACAAATTAATCCATTCCCGGCGGGCAAGTAGTTGCTAGGACAACCAACAACGGTTCGTTGTCTATAAATGGTGAGACCATCCCTTAGATTATTGCAATAGTTGATGCGATAGCGTCGTGTATCCACGTGTTCAATCCCATTGATGTGTTGTGGATAAAATTGAGAACTTCCACAAGAACCCCGTGTTTTGTTGCTTGTTGTTCCCCAAAAGCCTGGGTCGGCTACAGAGGGATTATTGCATCCTCCGTAATAATGCAGCATTCCCGCATCTACCGCTTCTTGTTCTGTGGCTGATCCATACCTTGGTCGATCACAACGGTTATAACCATAATCCCAAGGCCCAGTTATAGGCTCTACCTGAAAGATTACATAGAGATTTACGGTTTGTGTTGTAGTTTGAGTTGAGATATTACGAAATTGAAGTAACGTTGCGGCCGGGCTTGATGCACGCATTGCAGCTTCCGCGTCAGCTAATGAGGTAAATGTTTGAGAGCCCGTTAAGCTCGTAGTGTAGCTATTAACTGCCCCCTGGGCAACAGACGATAAGTCACCAAATAAGAAAAAAAGCAGGATTGTTGGGAGAATGCGGGCTAAGGTTAGAAGTTTCGTGACAACTAGAAAGTGTTTCGTTACCATTTCGCTTCTCCTAAGCTAGATAAGGTTAATGCATATAAAAAATTTACATATAATATAATATATCTTATTTATCGCTTCGTCAAGGTTGAATCAGTTCAAATCGTTCTAAACATGGTTGGAAAAATGGGTATTCATCGAATCATTCTGCATTTCTGGGCCAAATTTTTCTCATCAGTAATACCTAACATCTCCTAGGGTGTATGGTGAAAAGGTACATGGGGTTTGGGTGCAAAAGCAAAGTGGCAATCCGTTGAACACGCAAACCAAAGACAATTTGGTCAACGCAAAATAGGGTGATTCGCTGGTTAAAGTCCAGATTGGTCAGTAGATAAAGATACCAGCGAAAAGCGTCAATGGCCGGTAGGGAATGGCCTTAGATAAACTAAACCGTCAAGAATCTACATAAATTTGTGTTCAGGACAGCGTTGATGGATCATCTATTTTTGAAGTGGCTGTTCCGTATACCTCACGTAACTGTTGGGGTTGTTCCTGAGTAGTTTCTGAAAACGCGAAAGGAACGATTTTCAACTGTCAATGAGCAGTATTAACCCCTTTGTAGAGCTAATCAGGGGTGAATTAAATAATTAAATTTTAAAGCCTCCGAGTACACCATTAAAGACCTTGTAACACCGAAGGGTGAGGCTTGAAAGAATCGCGATCATGCTGTTTGCAAACAGCGAACTGACAATTTCGTTGGTTGACGGCGTGGCGTTTAAGCTGCAAGTCATTGTTTCGTTTACACCGTGTACCTTTTCCGGTTTTAGCCTGACACTGAGTGGTGTTGTCTGAGAGAACTAGGATGCCATTACCTTGTTTTTTACGCGGTTTTGAAGGTTTTTGGGAGGTAGTAGGGGGTGTAGGTTGTGCGTTTGCCTGAGGCTTTAATGCCATGTTGTCCCGAAAGGCAGCCCATGCAGCAAGAAGAATGATAGCGATCATCAAATAATTTCCGAACGATAACCCCGGATTCGATGTGTGTGTTGATGCGGTAGCAGTCGTTGCCGTTACAGCAGGAGCAGAAGGAATGGTTTTGGTTTGTGGCGGTTGTTTGGATTTTAATTCAGTGGGCTTAGGGGTACTCTGCTCGATTTTTTTCCGGGGTGTGGGTTTCGACTTACTGACCGGTTTGGGGGATAGACTTGCCGAAAGTTCCGGGCTTCTATAAAGGATTGTTGGTTTAAAGTCGTAAGCCGGATATCTGGCGTCATCACCTGCACTCGCTTGAAAACTCAAGAAACAATTGAAAAGTAGGGCTAACGTGGTGGTTAAAAGGATTTTTTTCATATTCCCGTCCCGAAATTAATTTTGAAACAAAATGTTTGCAGCCTCCTTACTAAAAATTATCCAGAAATCCCGTATGAGGTGATTCCTCGGTTATATTTTTTGAGTCTACGGTTAAGCTGAGCCACCGTCTTCTCTGGCCTTTTCGGAGTATATTCTCAAAACTAATTCATTTGGTAAAGAATTTTTAGAGATCAATTAGGTATCCTAATATAAAGATAACCGAAAAAACGGATTTCAAAATGCAAGCAATAGGCTTAATATTCATTTTTTAGGATCTTGAACTTGTGAGAGGTCCATAGGAGTAAACGTGGATTATCATACCTATTGCTGTGACTCACAAGAGAATATATGAATGATCAACAAAATAAACAATGGAAAAAACCTGGCTAAAACATTATCCGGAAGGCGTTCCTGCTGAAATTGATGCGGATGCCTATCCGTCAATCTTAAGTATTTTTCAACGCAGTGTCGCACAATTTGCTGCGCGACCGGCTTTTAGCAACAAAGATACAACTCTGACTTTTGCCGATATCGATCGATTGTCTCGAAACTTTGCGGCCTTTTTGCAGCAGTCAAAAAGTATTGGTAAGGGTAGCTGCGTCGCTATTATGATGCCCAACCTCTTACAGTACCCAGTAGCACTATTCGGTATTATTCGCACCGGCGCCAAGATTGTTAATATTAATCCGCTTTATACTCAAAGGGAGTTGGAGCATCAATTAGTGGATTCGGGTGCCGATGCGATAGTTATCTTTTCTGAAGCTGTTCCCGTACTTACCGCGTTAATAGATGGGACGGAAGTTGAAACTGTAGTTGTCACTGGGGTTAACGATTTAGCTTCTGATGAAGGTGGCATGGGTGGAATGAACCCATATCTCATCGCGTTTAACTCAGCCTTGGCCGAAGGTCAGGAACTCGAGCTCGATACTATTGAAATTGCTAGCAACGACGTCGCTTTTCTGCAATATACAGGAGGCACTACAGGACCTGCCAAGGGTGCGATTCTTACTCATCGAAATATAGTGGCAAATTTGATGCAATTTTCCGCCGTGGTTGCACCCGAATTAGAATTTGCCGAAGAGACCATTGTCACCGCTTTACCGCTCTATCATATCTTTGGTTTAACGGTGAATTGCTTGGGATTCGTGTACCTAGGTGGGCACAATGTTTTGATTACAAACCCTCGTGATTTAAGGGGTTTTGTCGAAGAAGTCGCCAAACACCGTGTTTCGGTATGGAATGGTGTAAATACCTTGTTCAACTCATTGCTCAACACCGATGGGTTTACTACCCTGGATTTTTCCGCTCTTAAACTATGCGTTGGTGGTGGTGCTGCTGTCCAAAGCTCGGTTGCCGAAAAATGGGCCAAAGTGACAGGTTGTCCTATTTTGGAAGGTTATGGACTATCTGAAACTTCACCGTTATTGACTTTCAATCCCGTCGATGCAAAACAATTCAGCGGGAGCATCGGTATACCCGTTCCATCGACTGATATTTCGTTACGTGATGATCAAGGAGTTGAAGTGCCCGAGGGTGAAGTTGGGGAGCTTTGTACCCTTGGACCACAAGTGATGAAGGGATATTGGCAATGTGATGAAGCCACCCAGGAGGTTATGACTGAAGATGGTTATTTCAAAACCGGCGATATTGCGCGAGTAGACGAAAATGGATTTTTTTATATTGTAGATCGCAAGAAAGATATGGTTTTAGTTTCAGGATTCAATGTTTTTCCTAATGAAGTTGAAGCGGTGGTTGCCGAATGTGACGGAGTTTTGGAATGTGCTTGTGTTGGTGTTAAGGACGCAAAAAGTGGTGAAGCAGTAAAACTTTTTGTCGTGGCAAAACCTGGAGCTGATTTGAGCGTTGAGGATATTCGCGCCCACTGCAAAAACCATTTGACTAGCTATAAACAACCGAAATATGTGGAGTTTATGGAGGCACTACCGAAATCTAACGTTGGCAAAATTCTACGCCGTGAATTACGCGAGATAGGGTACGAAAAGGACTAGCGAAGGTGTCTGAAAATTTTTGGTCTGAAGATAGTCGCTATGGCTTAATCCATCGAAGCAAAGCGAATAATTCAACTTGTTTGCTGGTATTTGTCCACGGTTTGTTTGGGAATTGCCGAGGGACCTGGCGACAGATGCCTGAATGGGTGCTGGAGCGCTGTGGCTGCGATATTGACGTGGTGTCTTTCGACTACCCTTCACAATGGTGGCAACGAACCAGTGTTTCGCAGGCGGCCGACGATCTGCGGACCTTGTTGGAAATAGAATTTGTTGGTCATCGTCAAGTCCTGTTTGTAACGCATAGCACCGGTGGTTTGGTGGTGAAGCAGATGCTCAAACAAAGCTTCTTGACACTTAAGGAGGAGATTACACAACAAGAATCGACAATTGCTTCGTCGAACTCAATTTGGCTGCGTAGTCGCCGGGTGATCAATATTGCTGTACCTCACTCTGGGGGGTCACCTTTTATAACGGGTTTATTGAAAGTTGTTTATCTCAGCATCTATCCTCTTCTTTGGCCGTTTTTTCGTCTGATTCGCTTTGTATCCCAAGGCAAAAAGGATTGGGGCAAAAATGATTTACTTACTGTTTTACGGTGGAAAAACCCTTGGTTATTGGCTCTTGAGAAAACATTTGTCGAACAACTTCAGCTCGCTCTAAAAGCTGATATGCCAAGCCCGGTGGTCCATGATATTTTCGCGAAATCAGATTTGTCGGTACCGATTAAAGAGATCACGAGTGAACGAGAGATATATTTTCGTGGGACCCACGGTTCTGTCAAAGTTCCAAGGCAATCCGCCGATCCCATTGTTACGATCGTTTCAGACATCGTTAGACGCTATAGCGCCGATTCACTTTTGGCATTGATCGATCATCTGTTGGGACGTATAGCGGAAGTCAACAAGTTGACTGGCGTCGAAAATTTGATTGGAAATGATACCAACACGGCGTCGATTGGTGCGGATAGTGAAAGGATCCTGGGTGGTACCCAAGAAGAAACGCGCGATCAGGTTGTTGCAAAGGTTCATGTCGGTGGAGAAAGACCACAACAGATTGCTATTGTTGGGGGGGCTGGTGTCGGTAAGTCCACGGTTGTACGGATGATAGCTTGGCGTTTAGGTACCGATTATCTGGCTCAGCCCGGACCAAGGAGCCCGATACCATTGCTGTTGCCACTACAGCAAGTCAATATTCCCACAGATGGTCAAGATGCGTTGTCTTGGGACTATTTATGGAACTGGTGGGAGGATTGGATTCGAAATTTGTATCCGGATTTGCTGGGCTTTGATCTCCAACTTGAATCGCTTTTCCGCACCCGTGCGGTCACAGTCATTTTCGATGGTTTGGATGATTTTCTAGTCAACCATCCCTCATATGGTTTGTCTAGTATCGTTGCGATGTTAAGAAGTGTTACTAAGCGCTATACCGACAATCCCCGGTTTAGCATTGTAGTTGCAATTCGGAGTGGTTTTCATGGACTTCAGCGTTTGGCTACCACTTCAGGGGACATTTATGAGGTTCGACATCTCACCCCACGTCAGGCTCAGCATTTATTTCCTACATGCAAACGGTGGCTCCTACATGTTCCGAATACAGAACTCTTAGAGTTGGTGCTTACACCTTTGATCTTGTCTCATTTCGAACCCGATTCAGATTTCGAAACAAGGAAGATGACTCAAAATTCGATTATGGAGCAAACCCTGCGTACTATCGTCGGAAGGAGCAATTTAGTTGGAATCCGCGTTCATCGCGGACAAGTTGCGGAGATCGAGCATATTCTCATCGCCTTAGTTTTAATCGCTTGGCTCTTTTTTCGCGAAAATCGTGGCGAAATTGAAGTAACGACCTTAGCGCAGGAAGCGCTCGAAGTCAGTAAAAGATGGGAAAAAGCACTAGAAAATCAATCTCAAAGTGACAACGTCCAGGTTCTTTTGACTGGGTTTCACCTTTTACAAGATAGTAACGCTTGCGTTGCCATTCTCCAACGTACGGTCTTTGTTTCTACTGGAATGAAATCGGTTCGGTTTGCGCATCGAAGTTGGTTGGAGTTTCTTCTTTCTGAGTATTTCGCCCGATGTATAAAATTTGGGTATGTTGAAGACTTTGGGGTGACTGCATTCAATTCCCATATTTATCGCATGGCGGGAGAAAGCTTTCAAGGGCAAATTCTGAGCGAAGATTGCGTTCAGAACATCTTGGGAGTTTGGCGAAATTCCCAAAATACGTACATTTCTGGAAATCTTATTGCCTTTCTGGCTTGGACGCAAACCTCGGTCGATGCACGCGGTATCCAACTCTTGGTGGATGCTTTACCTGAATATGAGCCCCTATCGCGCGTCGTATTGATTGCGGGTTTCGGTTATCGTGTTTTGTCCGACATGCCAGACGATTTGTCGGCGGGCGATTTTCGCCGTGCTTTATTCCCAAAACTCAATTTATTTGCAAATCCACAGACGTCGCCGGTAGACGATACAATCACTTCGAGCCTGGCTTGGTGTTATCAAAAAGCTTTCGCGGTCCGTTTTGGAATGTCACAACCCGAAATTAAGTGGCCTACGATCAATTTCGACGATGCCCATACTCATAAAGCCTTACCGATGATTTGTACGGTAAAAGATGGCCAACTTGTACTTGATGCGCGTTCGCGTTCGTTACAATTAGCGTTTTTGACTCCGGTTGTTGATGCTCTCAGCGATCCCAATCTCGCTATACGCGCCCTGCATTATCTGTATTATTTGATTGTGGCACGAAAGCACGGGGTCCATGTCTTCGAATTGTCTCAGGAATTGCCTCAACTGTTGGTTCCCGGATGTCCATTTGAAAAAGTTATCGAATCGTTTACTCTAGTTCCCGAGGTGCTGCAGCTATACAGGCTCTACCAAAATATTCACCAGCAACTTGAAGCCGGTAAGTTATGAGCCGGACTATACGAAAACACTTCGCGGCTTCGACTCGGATATTATTTGCTCAGCAATCCGGTTGGCTGCTCGGTGACTGGGTTCTTTTGTTGATTCAGAACGTTGGTAAATGTCAGTTACAGCGTTGTAAATTCCCGTTATAGCAGCTTGTGATTGTTTTGTTTCCCCTAGTGCGACGTGAATTAGTCCACCCGCATTGACGACGTAATCAGGCACGTAGAAAATCTTCTTTTTGTGTAAAATATCACCGTGGCGGTCTGAAGTCAGTTGGTTATTAGCCGCACCGCAGATTACACGCGCTTTGATTTGATGTACTGTGGCATCATTGATGACGCCTCCCAGTGCACAAGGTGAAAGCACATCACAATCAATACCGTATACCTTGTTTGTACCAACACGAGTTGCCCCAAAATTGTCTATACATTGTCGAGCAACTTCGTCATTTTTCTCACTAATTGTTATTTTAGCGCCTTGTTGATGTAACAGATACACCAGATGGAAACCAACTTTCCCCACCCCTTGTACGCCAATATGAAGACCCTCAATGTCATCTCGATTAAGTCTATTTTTAACAGCAGCGAGAATCCCACGAACCAGACCCCTGGCAGTGAAAAGAGAGGGGTCGCCGTGGGATACAGAGGTACTCAATACATGCTTGGTTCGACGAGCAATAATATTCATATCATCAACGCTCGTACCGACATCAACGGCGGTGATAAAGCGTCCACCCAAACTATCGATGAATGCGCCGTAACTTTCAAAATAAGCGTCAGCATTTTGGATTTGCGCTGGACGAATTAAAACACCTTTGCCACCACTGTAATGTAAACCCGCAAAAGCGCTTTTAAAACTCATGGCTCGAGCTAGTCGTGCCGCATCATACAATGCATGATCGACAGTTGGATAAGTAAGACAACGGGTGCCTCCTAATGCCGGACCTCTATGGGGGCCGTGAATGGCAACAACCGCTTTCAATCCCGTAGCAGCATCGTGTTTTAGATGAAATTCTTCTACGCCATATGATTTTGCTCGATCGAAAATATCAATGTTTTCATTGTTGTCAGCTTCGGCTGCCGGAGATAAATAAGAGATCGGTGGTATCGATTTAGACATGGTTTATGCACCGCGGTATTTATTCAGATAACAGTTTAGGGGTTGTGAGCTTAAACGAATGGGCTTTCCCATCGTGCGCTTTTTATTCCCTCCTAGGGGGACAACTTGGTTAAAAAGGTGATCATTTTAAACAGGCTCGACGCATTATTGTTCCCGGTTAATGTAATTTTAAGTAGTACGGGATTGAACAAACAATCGGTTTTTTTAGGACGAACGATGTTCACCTGTAGTATAGACCTTTTGGAAAAAATGATAGCGACAACCCAAAAAAAATCGTTAAGAACTTTGGCTAAATGAATATGGCTCAAGTATCGGCCATTGTCGCTTAAGTACAACAAACCGTTTTATGTGATCACCTGAATATTACGGCGTGACTTATTTGTAGCCTTATGCCCTAAACATTCGTACATTCTCGGACAGACAAGCCTCCTAGTTGGACTTAGACCGGACAACTTTTTTTAATGGGCTGCAGTTTATTTCTTCGACGACAGTGCCTTGTCGCAACTGCAGTGTCAGGGAAACCATTTCAGCAATGTCGCTAGGCAGAATATAGTTTTCTTTGTCGTCACCGGGTTGGAAGTCCAGTTCGTCAAAGAATTCGGTTTTGACCATGCCTGGATTGATAATGGTGACACGGATACCGCTTCGGGCACACTCGTCGCGCAACGCTTGGGCAAACCCGCGAAGAGCGAATTTGCTTGCGCAATAAATACTGCCTTTGCGACTTCCTTGGAGCGCTGCTTCTGATCCAATAAAGATGATATTTCCACTTTTAGAGCGTTTTAGGTTCGGCATCAAAGCCCGAACAACATAGGCCTGACTGGTGAAATTAAGATCGATTGATTTATTAATCTGTTGGTAGGAAAACTCTTCGAGCGACCCGAATCTTCCATGGCCCGCACAAAGAACTAGGGTATCGATTGGGGAAAATTGTTGGTTGATTCGCTTTAGGTTTTCCGGTAGCGATTTTAATTCGGATAGATCTATAGGAATTGGGTGGAAATCCCTGTGTTCTGTATTAATCTGGCCAGAGTTTCGGGCTAATCCAATGACTCGATTTCCGTCCATCAAAAGGTTTTCGGCAATCGCTTTGCCGATTCCTGAGCTTGTGCCCGTAATCAAAACGGTGCGTTTCATATTGAGCAGGGAAAGAACTTTTCTTCTGGGATGTATTGCAACAATTGTTCGGTGCAATATTCGGTGAGTTCGGTTTCTAACGCAGCTTTATACGATATCATCCCATTCGCTGCCTCCAGGGGTGCCGCGAAAAGTTTTTCTTTGGGGTAGAGGTTGTGTACTTTGCGGAACATTTTTTCTGGGAGTCGAAAACTACCGAGACTGACCGAATGCAGCTGATTGATATCTAATGTGTTAAATGCGTTTTCGAAGAGTTTTGAATATTGCGCAAAGCAGCCTTGTTGGTATATCAATGGGTCAAACCGAAGGCCCAATGTCCATCCGGATTTTTGTAGTTGCACCATGGATTCAAAGCGTTTTTCGACGGATGGAACTCTGTGTTCTAATACATTGGAAATTTCTTCGGGTGTAAAACTAAAGGCGATGATGCAGTTTGGTATTGGGTCGGTTTCCAAGAGGGTTTTGATTTGAGTGCTTTTCGTGCGAAGTTCGAGCCAGGCATTGGGCGTGGAACGGAAGACCGGAAGAAAAAATCGAGCAAAACCCGTAATTGGTTCCATCGCAAGGCTGTCGCAATCGTAACCCGAGAAAAAATGAATTTCTTGGTGTAAGTGGGTCGATGCCGTTTGACGTATTTCTTGTTCGAAGTCTTCGAAATTAACAAAAGCCACATAATTGGCCGATTGGTACATGCCTTGTAGAAAACAATACCGACAATCGTAAAGGCAGTTCAACATATGGGAAAAGTAATAATTGTGCTGGGCACCAATCCCGTAGCTTGGTGGTGTTGCAAGCAAAAAATTTTTAAACTTTTTTGCCAGGATTAACGCGGGTCTTTTTTTTTGGAGTCGGAAGTTTTGTGCTTTTGGATTAAAGACTTCGCTATACCGTTCGCACAAAATTCGCCGAGCTCTTGGAAAGCGACTCGATATTTCCAGTGCCCTGGGGTGCTCTGAGATACTTTCTTCTATATAAAGGGTATCAACCATTGGCTGTGCGAATTATACGTTTCTCTTACCATTGTCCGGGTTCCTTTCGCCGATGCGGCTTTTCCAAGACAACCGGCATAGCGTTTAGTTGATTTTCCAACCAAGCCAATATTTCTTTTCCTGTCTTAAAAACTCTAAGGGCTTCTATATCCGGTGGATTATTGTACGAGACTACTTCCCACCTTCTAAGGTGGTTTTCGAGACGTAGTTTTTGGTGGTTTGAAAAATGCCAACATTGAAGAAATTTAGCCAACAAGGAAGGTGAGCTCAGCGCAAGGGATTGAGCCATATGCATGAGTTGATTAGTGGTATTTTCGATGGTTTCTATTTTTGCTTTAACTAACAACGAGACTTGTTTGGAGTTAATTTGTTTGCGGGATATCAAATTATGATCGGATACTATTTTAAGGCATTGTATCAGCTCCGAGGTGGAGAAACGCTGTGCTGTTGGATAAAAACCAGATGCTTCCATGTCATAAAGAATTTCTTGGGCGTACTCGGTTTCCGGTCTGGCAACGGTTGCAACTTCGGCGCTCATGCACGCGTGTTGGTAGAGTAGGGGGGGATACCAACTGTTTCCGCTCTCTCGGTCGACTATTTTGTGGGCGACAAATATTTGGCTAATTGCAGGGAGGTGATATCCGGCGATTCCGATATTTAACCAAACCGAATTTTTTGAGTTGCCGAAAAGGATTTGGGTATAGGCAACGGCTGCGGCAGCAGCCGTTTTCCCAATGCCACTAACGGTCAACGTTGTAGTAGCTTTTTCATAGACTGGGAAAGCCGGGTGGTCCATTCGACGTTTGAGGCCAAAATATTCAACGAGGGGTTTTGCCTCGCAGGGCAAGGCGACAACAAAATGGAGATAAGTCATAGCCACGATGGATTTTTTCAGTCCTTGTAATTTAGGCAAAGCGACTGGTAATAATCGATTTCATCCAGTCGGTTTCTTTTTCGCGCACCGGTGAGATAAATGTGTGCTTTTTTGACCAGCATGCTTCGAGCTGCAACTTCGTCTGCGGTTTTCAACCCTCCTTGATCTAATATTTTTTTCAACGCTTTAATCCTAAATCGATCCATGCCCCAATGTTTTTGTGATAATTGGTCGGCATGCCCTCCATATTTAATAATCAACGGTTCATTGATAAACGACACCGGATACGAAGACGTTATACGCAACCAAAGGTCATAATCTTCACAGGCGGGCAAAGTTTCATCGAAAACGCCGATTTTTTCGAAAATCGATCGATGGATGATAACAGACGAAGGTGATATGACGCACAAAGGCAAGCAAGAATGGAAAATCCAGCCTCCAGATTTAGCGTGCTTTTTCATTGGATTGACTCGCTTCCCATGACGAACCCATATTTCCTCAGTGTGACAGATGCGGATGCTGGAATCTTTTGCGATCAATGCAAGTTGCTTGCTGAGTTTCTCAGGAAGCCATTCGTCGTCGGAGTCAAGAAAAGCAAGCCATTGCCCTTTTGCATTTAAGATTCCAATATTACGGGCTTTGCTGACGCCTAGGTTTTGCTGGTAGAGGTACGTAATTTTGGGGAATTCTGTTTTCACGAGTGATTGGGTATTATCGGAAGAACCATCGTCTATCACAATAACCTCACAGGGGGCATAGCTTTGTTTTTCGATCGAACGCAATGCGCGATGTAAAAAAGCCGAGCGATTATAGGTTGGAACGATGACTGAAATGAGATTATTGTGAGTCAATTTGCATCCTGATCTTGTCAGAAACGGAACACCATCACATATAATTTACAGGGATATTGTTGTTTGCTTCAAGATCGCATAAAGTATGCGCAACATTTTTGACTGTAACAAAAGGCAAAGTAACTTGATGAAGCAATATTCTGGAGAGGACCGACGTAACCAAACCAATAAAATCATTTCTGAATTGGTCCAAGAGAGGCAGCAGGTGTGGTCATTATACTGTACTGCCGCAGGACTTGAACCCTATTCCAATCGTGACTCCGTGGAGTCTAAGGTCAAAGAGTTTTGTCAAATTCTGGTGGATTACATCTCACTAGGACATTTTGGCATTTATCAGCGCATCGCGGATGGTCGAGAACGTCGTTCGAAAGTCGTTAAAATTGCCGCAGAGGTTTACTCGAAAATCGCGAGTACAACCGACGCAGCTGTAGCGTTCAATGACAAATATGACCAACTAAGCGGGGACGCATTGGTTAACAACCTGTCAAGTGACTTGTCGCGGCTCGGCGAGGCATTGGCGGCTCGTATTGAACTCGAAGATCAGTTGATTGCCGGTATTATTCAATAAAGCCTAACTATTTCGTCCTAGCTTTGGGTTGTTTAATAACGTTCCAGATTATTTTTATACCATGCGGGTACAACATAAGGGTACTACGCTTTAGGTAAAGTGACACCCTGCTGCCCCTGATATTTCCCACCGCGATCCTTGTACGATATTTCGCATTCTTCTTCGGATTCGAGAAAAAGCACTTGGGCCACCCCTTCGTTTGCGTATATTTTTGCTGGGAGTGGCGTGGTATTGGAGAATTCCAAAGTAACATGCCCTTCCCACTCAGGTTCCAGTGGCGTGACATTGACGATTATGCCGCATCGCGCATAGGTTGACTTACCCAAGCAAATCGTCAGAATATTACGGGGAATTCTGAAGTATTCGACTGTCCGCGCCAGAGCAAATGAGTTTGGGGGTATGATGCAGACATCCGACTGCATGTCGATAAAACTGCCGGCATCGAAATTTTTGGGGTCGACGATGACTGAATTGATATTGGTGAAAATTTTAAACTCGTCGGAGCACCGGATGTCGTATCCGTAACTTGATGTTCCATAGGAGATGAGTTTCCCCTGTTCGGATTTTCGGACCTGTTGCGGTTCAAACGGTTCGATCATCCCGTATTGGTCGGCCATGCGACGGATCCAGTGGTCGGGTTTGATGCTCATATTTAGTTATTTTTGATTTCGATTTTTGGAAACATTCCTTTAAAATCTTTGGCTCGCTTAGACAGTGTTGCCGCCAGTTTTCGTGCGATTTCCCGGTACATGTGCGCCGATCTGCTTTCCGGGTCGGAAACTACGGTTGGGCATCCACTGTCCGCTTGTTCCCTGATGTTGATATCTAAAGGTAAGGCGCCGAGCAATTCAACCCCATGTTTTTTTGACATCTTTAAGCCACCACCCGTCCCGAATATCGATTCTTCGTGGCCGCATTGGGTGCAGATATGGATACTCATATTCTCGATGATTCCCAGAACGGGAATTTCAACTTGTTCGAACATTTTTAATCCTTTCTGTGCGTCTAACAAAGCGATGTCTTGTGGTGTCGTGATAATGACGGCTCCACTGACCGGAATTTGTTGCGAAAGTGTGAGTTGGGTATCGCCGGTACCGGGTGGAAGGTCGACAATCAAATAGTCGAGGTTGTTCCAATTGGTGTTCTTCAACAATTGCTGAAGGGCATTGGTGACCATAGGGCCACGCCATATCATTGGCGTATCTGCTTCGACGAGATAACCGATCGAAATTGATTGCAATCCATACGCGACCTTGGGTTCCATAGTTTTTCGATCGCGACTATCGGGGGGGCCTGACAAACCGAGCATCAAGGGCTGACTCGGCCCATATATGTCTGCATCGAGGATACCGACTTTCGCTCCTTCGGCGATAAGAGCCAATGCCAAATTTACAGCGGTAGTTGATTTTCCAACCCCCCCTTTACCCGATGCTACCGCGATGATATTTTTTATGCCGGGCATGGGTTTGAGATTTTTTTGAACCGTGTGGGATACGATTTGTGTAGCGATATCAATATTGACGGTATCGATCCCTTCGACATTTTCGACCTTCGATTTTATGTTCTGCCTTAGTTTTTCGTGATAGCCCGACGCAGGGTAGCCTAGAGTGATGTTGATCGATGCGCTTGAGCCTTTAATCACAATACTTTTGACACATTTGGACGAAACTAAGTCTGCTTCCAAATAGGGGTCAATAATTTCTCTCAGAATCTGCTCAATATCAGTCTCATGAACCGTTGTCATTCAAAATCTCCAAAGCCAATGCGGCAAACGGTAAATTGTACTCAATAAATCAGATTGGCGCAGGTATTGGAATACCTCCGACTACTCGGGGGCAAAATTGTGGGATAATACGGCTCAAATTTTAATCAATCCAGATATCAATAATAAGATGGAGCGTAATAGAAAAATCTTAGTGACGAGTGCTCTGCCATATGCAAATGGCCCTATCCATCTGGGCCATTTAGTGGAATATATTCAAACGGATATATGGGCTCGCTTTCAAAAGCAACGGGGACATACCTGTTATTACGTTTGCGCGGATGATACTCATGGCACACCGATAATGCTTAAAGCGCAACAGGAAGGCATAGAGCCAGAACAGCTTATTGAAACAGTGCGGGAGCAGCACTTGGCGGATTTTACGGATTTCGGAATTGTTTTTGATAATTATCACACGACACATTCGAAGGAAAATAAATATTTTTCTGAACTAATCTACAAGCGACTGCGGGACGACGGGCACATCGAATCCAAGGAAATTACTCAGGCTTACGATCCGCTCAAGGAAATGTTTCTTCCAGATCGGTTTATTAAAGGAGAATGCCCGCGATGTTCGGCTAAAGATCAGTATGGCGATAACTGTGAAGCGTGTGGGGCTACCTATGCGACAACCGAACTCAAAAATGCCGTTTCTGTCGTTTCAGGCGAAACACCGGTAACCAAAGAGTCGCTGCATTATTTTTTTAAGCTATCCAATTTTACCGATATGCTTAAGACGTGGACCCACGCCGGGCATTTGCAGCCCGAAGTGACCCATAAAATGAACGAATGGCTGGAATCGGGATTGCAGGAGTGGGATATTTCTCGCGATGCGCCGTATTTTGGATTTGAAATCCCAGGTATCCCTGACAAATATTTTTATGTATGGCTAGACGCGCCAATTGGTTATATGGCCAGTTTCAAAAACTTGTGTGATAACAAAGGCATCGATTTCGACGCTTATTGGAACAAAGATAGTGATGCCGAACTATACCATTTTATCGGCAAGGATATCGTTTACTTTCACGCTCTTTTCTGGCCTGCGGTGTTGACTGGGGCAAATTTTAGAACACCCAGCGGGATATTTTCCCATGGGTTTCTTACCGTCAATGGCGAGAAAATGTCCAAATCCCGAGGAACGTTTATAAAAGCCCGCAGTTATCTCGATCAACTTAATCCTGAATATTTACGCTACTACTATGCGGCTAAATTGGGTCAGGGCGTTGAAGATATCGACCTAAACTTTGAAGATTTTGCTCTGCGTGTTAATTCTGACCTGGTTGGGAAAGTCGTCAATATTGCCAGTCGTTGCAGCGGTTTTATCAAGAAAAGATTTGGAAATGTTTTGTCTCGGAATTGTTCGGAACCCGACTTGTTCAAAGAATTCGTGGAGGCAAACGAACAAATCGCTGAGTTTTACGAGTCCAGGGAATTTGGCAAAGCCATGCGCGCCATCATGGCGCTGGCCGATCGGGCAAATCAGTATATTGATGAGAAAAAACCTTGGGTCATCGCTAAACAGGACGGCGAGGAACAGACGCTGCATGATGTATGTACTATGGGTCTCAATTTGTTCAGGGTGCTAAGTGCCTACCTTAAGCCTGTTTTACCTGCGTTGACCGCAGATGCAGAAAAGTTTCTGAATATAGATTCACAGCGGTGGCCGGATAATGTACAGTTTTTGTCCGGGCACACGATCGAAAACTTTAAACCCTTGATGACTCGGGTTGAGCTGGATAAAATCGAAGCGCTGATCGAAGCATCCAAAGAAAGCTTGGAACAGTTGCCGCCAGCAAAAGGTGGAGCCTTGGCGGATGACCCGATCGGGGAGACTATCGAGTTTCCCGACTTCGCCAAAATAGATCTACGTATTGCTAAAATCATCAAGGCCCAGCATGTCGAGGGCGCAGAGAAATTATTGCAACTTACCGTGGACATCGATGGCGAAACTCGGAATATTTTCGCTGGAATAAAATCGGCGTACCAGCCGGAAGCTTTAGAAGGAAAACTCACTGTGGTGGTTGCGAATCTAGCGCCCCGAAAGATGCGGTTTGGGATTTCAGAAGGGATGGTCTTGGCGTGTGGTCCAGGTGGTAAGGATATTTGGATACTGCACCCGGACGAAGGTGCAAAGCCCGGTATGCGGGTGCAATAGATCAGTCTATTTTTTGGCTAGATGTCTTAAATATCAATTATCCTACCGTCCAAATTTACCACCACGAATAGAAGTGCTTGGTTATGACGACGACATAAGCCATTTGAAGGAGTGCAAGAGTCGATTTTTTACGCTCCAAGGCGCAAAAAATGCCAAACAAAAAACCGGATATAGAAAGTGTCATGACACCGCTAATGACCCAGACCTTATGCGGTGCAAAAAAGGTGAACGCCACCGCGCCAGTAAATAGACATCCTAAAGATAAAATAACCAAAGACCGCTGCATACAGACTGCACAAGGTTGTTGTACAGTTTCAAAGTCCTTGTCTTTAACAACAAGGTATACAGATGCTACAAAAATGGCTAGATATACGATAGAAATCATGTCTCACTCCTATATTCAGTCCAGCAGTATTGGTTAGTCAATCTAATGATGCTTCAATAAAGCATTGCACCTTAGAACCTGATCGGTGTCAAGTGGGGGAAAGTGACTAAATTTTTAAGAAATTGTCGTAAGATATTATAGGATTTGAGCTACGAGTTCTATGAGGCGTCTTCCTGGGATGCTTAGAGTAAGAGTCATTTTTCTAATAACGATTTAAATGCTGATGGATACTGTTTCAGACGGGTATAAATTTCACGCGCGAAATTTTCGTTATAAGTATGCGCAGTCAAATGACGTTTTTGGATCATTT
>CAZZET010000061.1:0-22270 GCA_964653275.1 uncultured Methylococcales bacterium | reverse complement strand
CTGATTCTTGCTTGATGCAGAATTGCTCTATATAATTGAAAGTTAAGGCAGTCAAGGACTGCCTTTTGTTTTTTATGAAGTCCGTAGCCATGTCAACCCACGTTATGCCCACCTATACGAGATTGCCGATTACCTTCGAGAAAGGTCAAGGTGTGTGGCTTTGGGACGATCAGGGGAAACGTTATCTCGACGCTCTGTCCGGTATAGCGGTTTGTGGACTCGGCCACGCCCACGAAGGAATTCAAAATGCATTGGCAATTCAAGCCGGTCGTTTAATCCATACTTCAAATCTTTATCAGGTTGGACTACAAGAAAACCTTGCACAAAAGTTAAGTCATTTAAGTGGATTAGATCGTGTATTTTTTTGCAACTCAGGCGCGGAAGCCAACGAGGCAGCGATCAAAATAGCAAGATCATATGGGCACCGGCTCGACATTGAAATACCGACAATTGTGGTTATGGAAAACAGTTTTCATGGTCGCACGCTGGCAACTTTGACTGCTACAGGAAATCCTACGGCTCAAAAGGGCTTCGAACCATTAGTGGAAGGATTTATTCGAGTTCCATTCGATGATATTGATGCATTAAATGTTCTAAGGAAAAACCCTAACATCGTAGCTGTATTGGTTGAGCCTGTTCAGGGAGAAGGAGGTGTTAACATCCCTTCAAAGGATTACCTTAAACGATTACGCCGTATTTGTGACGATAGTAAATGGTTGTTAATGCTGGATGAAGTACAAACTGGTATTGGGCGA
The DNA here is from genome assembly GCA_964653275.1 of uncultured Methylococcales bacterium. Lineage (GTDB taxonomy): Bacteria > Pseudomonadota > Gammaproteobacteria > Methylococcales. The sequence continues at coordinate 21,515 of CAZZET010000061.1, read as the reverse complement.
ACTGGCCGCTGGTTTGCGTACCAGCATGCAGAAATAATCCCCGATGTTTGTACTCTGGCAAAAGCCCTAGGGAATGGCGTGCCGATTGGTGCATGCCTGACACGCGGTGAGGCATCACTGCAACTGACTGCTGGTAAACACGGTTCAACTTTCGGGGGCAATCCACTAGCTTGCTGTGCCGCATTGACCGTCATTGATACGATTAAACAAGAAAATTTAGTTGAACAAGCAGCCGAAATGGGTCGATATATAATTGACCGACTAAGTGATTCTTTAAAAAACAATAACCATATCGTCAATCTACAGGGACTTGGGTTAATGATAGGGATCGAATTGGATCGACCGTGTGGCGAATTAACGCAAAAAGCTTTGAAGCAGCAGCTGCTGATCAATGTGACTGCCGGAAATACCATTAGGTTGCTTCCCCCCCTTATTTTAAAAAAACCGGAAGCCGATCTTCTAGTCGACACACTTTCCAACTTGTTAGCCTAACACGCTAATTTTTAGACGATGGTCCCTAAGCATTTTATTACCCTACTGGATCTGAGCGGCGAACAGTTTCGTGCTTTAATACACAGGGGGATGACCTTGAAAAAAAACCCTGGTTGTGCCCCCGACTTACTAAAAAACAAAGTACTGGCAATGCTATTTGAAAAATCATCCACACGAACACGGATTTCATTTGAGACTGGTATGGCTCAGTTCGGTGGTAGTGCAATTTTTCTTCCACCCCGAGATACTCAGATTGGCCGCGGAGAACCCATTGAAGATAGTGCTCGGGTCATGTCATCGATGGTTGACGGCATAATGTTGCGGACAGACAAACATGAGACAGTGGTCAAATTTGCCAAATATTCAAAGGTACCGGTGATCAACGGCCTAACCGATCTTTTTCACCCGTGTCAATTACTAGCCGATATGCAAACCTTTTTTGAGTCGCGTGGAAATATTAAAAATAAAAAAATTGCATGGATAGGAGATGGAAACAATATGTGTCATTCTTATATTAACGCTGCTAAGTTATTGGATTTCGACCTTCACATTGCCACTCCAAAAAATTATCGACCCAAGGCTAGTATTGTTGCAGAGGGAGGGGATCGCATCAAAATTGCCAGCAGTCCTGAGGAAGCGGTAAAGGACGCACACCTTGTCGCCACCGACGTTTGGGCAAGTATGGGACAGGAAGGTGAGCAAGCAAGCCGGACTATTGCATTTAAGGATTATCAGGTCAATAAAAACCTGATGAGTTTGGCAAGTAACGAGGCTTTATTTATGCATTGTCTCCCAGCGCATAGAGGAGAAGAAGTCACTTCGGCGGTTATGGAAGGCCCTCAGAGTGTGATCTGGGACGAGGCGGAAAATCGTTTACATGCTCAGAAAGCTTTGCTTGAATTTCTATTGGGCGCACAAAAGCCAATGTAGTAACGCAATCCTCGAGTAGGATCTGCCATTCTTTTTGGCCTGCATCTCGAATTGATGTTTTTGTGTGGCTCCAAACTCGTCAAGTTAACCTGGATTCAGACACTCGCACCTTAAGTATTAAATTACTTATAAGATAGCGTTAAAATAAACTGTCGAGAGCAAAACGCACATTCGCAGTCACAGTTGGATTCTGTCAGGTACTTGCACCGCAGTAATTGGCAAATGAAACCAACCTATGCTATCGGTTGTTTTAGATTTAAGATACTAGTTGTTTGAATTTTGCACATCACTTAAATCTTGCTAGGTATTCGAATATCTGGTTTTTAAAAGTTTGATGTGCTATTAGTAAATTCACTTTTGATAAAATACTCGGCACTGCGGCCAAAAACTGAAAGATAAATTAGGAGACCCCGTGAAAAATTTCTTACCATTGTTCCTTTTTTTCGTTGCATTAATGGCTAAAGCCGAAACTCCAATTTATGTTACTGACCAAATCCAAGTGATGGTTAGAAGTGGCGAGGGCACAAAATTCAAGATTATTGATCGTGTTGCCACCGGAACCGTTTTAACATTGCTAGAAAAAAGCCCAGAGTCGGGCTATACCAAGGTGCGCTTAAAAGATGGGGAAGAAGGATGGATTCTCAGTAGATATTTAACTGATCGGCCGGTTGCGCAGTGGTTGCTCAAATCAGCCCGAAAAAAGCTTCAACGAATCGGGAAGGAAAACATTTCTATCAAGGAACAGCTCAAAACCTTGAAGGCTGAACACGCTTCGACAACATCAAATAATAAAAACTTGAGCACTCAATCCCAACAGCTCCAAAGCGAACTCAGTGACATCCGGAAAACAGCAGGCAATGCTCTCCAGATCCAAAAACAACGTGATCAGTTTCAAGAACGGGTAATTACCCTTGAACGCGAGCTACAAAAAATAAAGAGGGATAAGCAAGCGTTGGAAGACAGTACGGAGCAGGATTGGTTTATGATTGGAGCCGGAGTTTTGTTAGCGGGTATTGTTCTAGGACTCATTCTTCCCCAAATAAGCTGGCGGAGGAAAACCAGCAGTTGGGATTCATTCTAAGATTTTATAGTTTATTTGGAGCCACCCACATGACCAATGCCGGCAAAAAGAACCTTCGCGGTTTTTCTTCTAAAGTCGTGGATGGTATGGAACGTGCGCCCAGCCGGGCGATGTTGCATGCAGTTGGATTTGAGGACAAAGATTTTACCAAACCTCAGATAGGAATTGCTTCGACTTGGAGCATGGTTACACCCTGTAATATGCATATTAATCGGTTAGCGGAAGACGCCGGATCTGGCGTGGATAAAGCCGGTGGAAAAAGCGTTATTTTCAATACCATTACCATTTCCGATGGAATTTCCATGGGTACGGAAGGTATGAAATATTCGTTGGTTTCCCGAGAAGTGATCGCGGATTCCATCGAAACCGTCGTCGGTTGCCAAGGATTCGATGGCGTTGTAGCCATTGGCGGCTGCGATAAGAATATGCCTGGATGCCTAATGGCGCTTGCCCGACTTAATCGGCCTGCCATTTTTGTCTACGGAGGTACTATCCTACCGGGATGCTATAAAGAGAAAACGTTGGATGTGGTCTCCGTATTTGAAGCTGTAGGTGCACGGGCTAATGGACTAATAGACGATGCCGAACTCAAGGCTATTGAATCTAAAGCTATTCCCGGCGCAGGTTCTTGTGGAGGAATGTATACAGCAAATACCATGGCTTCGGCTATTGAAGCTTTGGGTATGAGCTTGCCCAATAGCTCTGCACAGGCAGCTATTTCCAAAGACAAAAAACTCGACTGCGAACAGGCAGGAATCTCCGTACTAAAGCTGCTTGAGCTGGATATCAAACCCCTAGATATCATGACTAAAAAAGCATTTGAGAACGCCATCACTGTGGTCATTACGCTGGGAGGATCGACCAACGCTGTACTGCATTTGTTGGCCATGGCCGATTCTAGTGGTGTTGACCTTCAGCTTGATGATTTTACCCGGGTGGGTAAACACGTACCTATGCTAGCTGATTTGAAACCCAGTGGCCACTATGCCATGGCAGAACTTATAGATATTGGTGGGATTCAACCGCTGATGAAAATACTGCTTGATCGCGGACTCCTGCATGGGGACTGCCTAACGGTCACAGGCAAAACGTTGGCTGAAAACTTGGCGAATGTCGCACCGTACCCCCAAGATCAGGAGATAATACGGCCATTCGATAATCCGATAAAAAAAGATAGTCATTTAGTCATTCTCCAGGGAAACCTCGCACCCGAAGGAGCTGTAGCCAAAATCACTGGTAAAGAAGGTTTGTGTTTCATTGGTAACGCCAAAGTATTCAATTGCGAAGAAGATGCCTTAACGAGCATCCTGAACGACGATATCCAAAAAGGTGATGTTATTGTAATACGGTACGAAGGACCCAAGGGGGGACCTGGTATGCGGGAGATGCTATCACCCACTTCGGCGGTAATGGGAAAAGGATTGGGACTCGATGTAGCGTTGATTACCGATGGCCGTTTTTCGGGTGGCACTCACGGCTTCGTAGTCGGCCATATTACCCCAGAAGCCCACTTAGGCGGCCCTTTGGCTATAGTGGAAGATGGTGATTCGATTACCATCGATGCGGAAAATCAGGTTTTGACATTGGATATATCTGAGCAGGACTGGGACAATAGACAGGCATCGTGGAAACAACCTATCCCTCGTTACACTCGTGGTGTCTTGGCAAAATACGCCAAATTGGTACGGTCAGCATCTGAAGGCGCGGTAACAGACTAATTTCATCCGTGCAAACCATGGAAAAACGTATACCCGACATTTTGTCGATGATTCGTACGTTGGTCGGGTGCTCTTCCATCAGTAGCGTGGACCCACGGTATGACCAAAGTAATTTGGGTGTCATCCACATTCTTGCAGAATGGGCAGAAGCCTTGGGTTTTAAAGTGAGTCTTTACCCTGTATCGGAACAAAAATCCAATCTAATAGCCACGCTAGGAGACCCAGAAAGCTGCAACGGGTTAGTACTTTCAGGTCATACTGACACCGTACCTTTCGATGAATCCCTATGGACAGTGGACCCGTTCGATGTTACCGAATATAACAATCGGTATTATGGTTTGGGGACAACCGATATGAAGTCGTTTTTCGCTCTAGTTCTAGATGCGGTAAGCTGCTACTCGAAAAAAGAGCTCAGGGAACCTATTACTGTAATAGCAACAGCTGATGAAGAAAGTACAATGGCTGGTGCAAAATTGCTTGTGGAAAAAGGTCTTAAACTAGGACGGTATGCGGTCATTGGAGAACCCACCGACCTGCAACCAATTCGCATGCATAAGGGGGTTATGATGGAATCGATCGTTATCAATGGCAAAGCTGGACATTCTAGCGACCCAACTCTAGGCGCAAATGCAATCGAAGGAATGCACTCGGTTTTGAGCGAGTTACTCACATGGCGACAGGAACTCCAGCAAAAATACCATAACCCAAACTTCAAAGTTGGAATGCCTACATTGAATCTCGGATCAATTCGTGGTGGAGATAATCCCAACCGAATTTGTCCTCACTGTGAAACTCAAATCGATATCCGGCCTCTTCCGGGTATGGATTTGGAAGAATTACGTTGTTCTCTCAAAGAACGAATTGAGACGATATTAAAATTTCATCCAAAACTTTCTGTCGAAATCGAATCATTATCCTCGGGTGTACCGGCATTCGAAATTCCCGAATCTTCTACCCTTGTCACAATGTGTGAAAGGCTAACAGGAAAAGCGTCTGGGTCAGTTGCATTTGGAACCGAAGCACCTTATTTTTCACAACTCGGAATGGAAACAGTGATAATGGGGCCGGGCTCCATCAACCAAGCTCACCAAGCAGATGAATATTTGCCGATGGATCAAATCCTCCCAACAGTTGAGGTTGTACGGCATTTAGTAAATCAATTTTGTCGGAATAAATAACGTAAATGAAAAAAAAAGACATTCCACTGAACGAACGTATTATTTTTGCTCTGGATGTAGATACGTATGGGGCAGCAGAACAGTGGGTAGATCGGTTAGGGGAGCAGATTAAATTTTTCAAAGTTGGACTCCAATTGTTTTTGGCGGGAGGGTTCCCCGTTGTTGATATGATCACTGCACGAGGTCATAAAGTGATGGTTGATTTAAAATTCTTCGACGTGCCTGAAACAGTAAAATTGGCGGTAAAGCAATTACGAAATAAAGGGGTTACCTTTGCAACTGTCCACGGCAATGGCGCGATAATACAAGCAGCAGTAGAAGAAAAAAACGAATTAAAAATCCTCGCAGTAACGGTATTAACAAGCTTTGATGAATCGGATATGATTGAAATGGGTTGTACTAAAACGGTCAAAGATCTAGTGCTTATCCGAGCAAAAAAAGCATTAACTGCAGGTTGTGATGGTGTCGTTTCATCTGGTATAGAAGCGAATGATCTCAGAAATAATCTGGGAGAAAAATTCTTAATTGTTACGCCTGGAATTAGGCCAGGCAAAAACGATGAAGTAGAGGAAGATGACCAGCGGCGGATTACAACAGCTCAAGATGCGATCATACAAGGTGCAGATCATGTCGTTGTAGGCCGTCCGATTCGTGATGCCGTAGACCCAATCGAGGTGGTAAGTTCAATGCAAAATGAGATTAGTCGTGGGCTGGGGTAATTGCTTAGGATTGTTCAGATTAGAAACACGAAAATAGATATTGAGTAGGCTGGACAATCGTTTTTACAAATAGCCTATGCCCCCAAAACTTGAAATCTCCGTTGGACAGTGCTCTGACAAAGGCCTCAAAAAAGACAACCAGGATTTCCATGGCTATGTCTGTCCCAAGGAGCCTCAATTAAGCTATAAAGGAGTCGCGATAGCTATTGCCGATGGCATGAGTGGAAGTGACGCTGGAAAGGAGGCAAGCCAGGCAAGTATCGCCGGTTTTCTTGACGATTACTTTTGTACCCCAGATTCCTGGTCGGTAAAGTATTCCGTGCAAAAAATACTGTCCGCGACAAATAGCTGGCTATATAGTACTGGCCATTCAAAATACCAATCAGCCAAAGGAATGGTTTGTACTTTAAGTATTCTGATTGCTAAATCACACACCGCACATATTTTCCATATTGGTGACAGCCGGATCTATCGATTTAGAAATAAGAATCTGGAACTTTTAACACGAGACCACCGGATTTGGGTTGGTGACGGGAAAAGCTATCTCAATCGTGCTATGGGTATAGAACCCAACCTCAATGTGGACTATCGCTCGTTTACATTGGAGCCGGGAGATATTTTTATTCTATCCACTGATGGGGTCCACGATTTCATTCAAGACCGCGACATAAAACAAATCATTGATGAAAATAGTGGGGATTTGCAAAGGGCTTCTGAAATGATGGTGGCAAAAGCCATGCAAAGTGAAAGCAACGATAATGTCACCTGCCAAATTGTTCAGATTGATTCATTACCGATGGCAAGCTCCGATGAAATTAGTCGTTTGAACACTAACCGCCCATTTCCACCACCTCTCGAACCCGGCATGATTCTTGACGGGTATCATGTGCAAGAGGAAATTCATGCCAGTAAACGAACCCAGGTTTATAGAGCTTTTGATGCTAAAACTGAGCGGAATGTTATTCTGAAAACGCCTTCGATTAACTACGAAGATGACCCGGTATTTATCGAGCATTTTCTGCACGAAGAGTGGGCCGGCAAAAGATTAAGTCATAACAATATACTTAAAGTATTGGGTAATGACCGGCCGAAACGATGTATTTACTATGTAACAGAGTACATCGGGGGACCTACTTTACGGCAATGGATGGATGGTAATCCGAAACCGGAAATCAAGACCGTATATGCGATCATCGAACAAATTTCCAATGGATTAGGGGCGTTTCACCGACTAGAAATGCTACACCAAGATCTGAAACCGGAAAACATTATTATCGACGAATCGGGCGTTGTAAAAATAATTGATTTTGGATCGGTCAAAATTGCTGGTATCGCAGAAACGAAAAAACCTGCTTCCAATGACCCGGTGCTTGGCACTCTTAACTATACCGCACCCGAATACCTTTTAGGGCAACGCGGTGATTTGCGTTCCGATCTTTTTTCGCTCGCAGTTATTACTTATGAAATGCTCAATGGCGCATTGCCATTTGGAAAAGACATGCCAGAAAAAACCAGTCGTATCAAATTGGGGCGGCTCCAATACGTCGCAAGCATGGAACACAATCCCATGGTCCCTGCTTGGATGGACGAAGCTCTAAAAAAAGCGTTATCTATTAACCCTAATCAAAGATACAACGTTCTATCTGAATTCGTCTACGACTTAAAACACCCCAATCCTCGGTTTATCGGTAGCGCTAAAACAACAACACCTCTAATACAGCGCAATCCACTTTTATTCTGGAAAAGTCTCGGTGCCATTCAGTTCTTAATCATTTTGATTTTGGCTTATCTCATTTCGGTTTGAGGTGTGTCGGATTTCCTCATTTCTGAATATACCAGGAGCATAAACCGTCGAAATAAGGTATTAACTCGAGTAGCCACTGTGTTGGTTTCGATTAGAATTCGGTGGATTATTTTAAGGCCAAAAGCATACCTCTTTCCCCTACTCTTGTGTTTGCGGTTCTCATGAAAACAAAGCCCTATTCGTCGGGGTTTCGAGCAATTAATTTGAGCGTGAAGTGATTCTATCGTCGTCTCTATACTCCCTATAGAACGGCTTTATTGGTTTCACTGAGCCCCAATACGGGAAGGAGGTAAAGATATGGCTTTAACCAGACTGAGAACGTCTATCTTTCAGATTACACAACACCATCAATCTCATTCCGGACAACCTCCCAAGTCCCCCCACAAAGTTTGGATCGCTGCAACGGCAGCAAGGACGGCAGTTTCTGCCCTGAGGATGCGCGGACCCAACCGAATTGCGAGAAATCCAGCGGCTTTGGCTTGACTTTGTTCCATATCAGTAAAACCTCCTTCCGGGCCGGATAGTATAAAGATATGCCTTTGGGGCCGGTCGAAATCTTGAAGTGTTTTGTCAGAATCGGGATCAAAAAATAATTTCAACCCGTTTTTATTTAGTATCCAATCACATAGCTGCTCTGGACTAGCGACTATGGGCAAATAATTTCGCCCACATTGCTCTCCCGAATTATGCACAATTTTTTCCCAGTGTATGTGTTTAATCTTTTTACGTTCGCCCTTAAGCTGAACCACTGTCCGTGTACTGATAATAGGGCAAATCCGGTTTACACCGAGCTCGACAGCTTTCTGCAAGGCAAAATTCATACGCTCACCACGAGAGATGCCTAATCCAAGATCTATTTTAATCGGCGATTCGATTTCGCGGTCGATCCACTCTGCAATCGAGATAACGGCTGATTTACGGGTTAGATTTTGAATTTTCGCGGAAAATTCGCCTCCCTTTCCGTTGAATACAACCAAAGGCGCATATTGTTTCAACCGTAATACATTACGGACATAGTGTACGACAGCAGAATCAAGGCTAATCGTAGTACCAGTTTTTAAAGGTTGCGGCAGATATAACCGAGTACTTCGCACAAAACATCAAGAGGACACAATCGGTCCTTTGATTCCAAAATTACCACAGCACCCAAAGTTCCCTTGCATCTTCCTCATATGATTCACTTAGACGAATCGACAACCACGAGATTATTGACGCTTTGTATATTGAGGTTGTCCCATATAGCAGTAACCAATCTCGCTTGATTCATGGTATAAAAATGCAATCCAGGAACACCATTTTCTAACAGTCGTTCGCATAATGCTGTGACGAATTCCAAGCCAAAGGCCTGAATCGATGATCGGTCATCACCATAATATTCCAATTGCTTCCTGACCCATCGTGGAATTTCAGCACCACACGCTTCGGAAAAGCGCGAAAGCTGGAAATAATTGCCGATGGGCATAACGCCAGGGACAATTGGAATGTCAAAGCCTTTCTTTTCACATAAATCGACGAAATGAAAGTAGGATTCAGCATTATAAAAATACTGTGTAATAGCACCATTCGCTCCAGCATCTACTTTACGCTTGAAATGATCAATATCTGCCTGTAGGTTGATTGCTTGGGGATGGACTTCCGGGTAACAGGCCACCTCGATTTCGAAATCACCGCCGGTTTCAGCACGGATAAACTCCACTAATTCGTTGGCGTATCGGAAAGCCCCCGGTGCATATGTACCTGATGGCAGATCACCACGCAATGCAACGATTTTTTTAATCCCAAGAGTTTTGTAGTCGAGTAGAATTTCTCGGATTTTATCCTGACTGGATCCAATTCCCGACAGGTGAGGCACCGATTCAATCCCCGTTTTTTCTTTAATTTTAACGACTGTATCGCGCGTCAAATCCCGAGTCGAGCCGCCCGCGCCAAAGGTAACCGAAAAAAATGCCGGATTAAGCTGGGCCAACTTCGAACAAACCACGTCGAACATGGCTTCCGATTCTTCTGTACGTGGCGGAAAAAATTCGAAGCTGAAAACCGGCTGGTATTTTTTCTGTGACTCCATCTTTGGGTATTAGTAGCGATAATGCTCGGGTTTAAAGGGCCCATCAGTTGAAAGACCAAGATATGCTGCCTGCTGTTCTGATAGACGAGTGAGGGAAACACCCAACTGACTCAAATGCAAAGAAGCCACTTTTTCGTCCAGTTCTTTTGGCAAAACATATACCTTATTTTCATATTTTCCCGAATTGTTCCAAAGTTCGATTTGAGCTAAGACTTGATTGGTAAACGAATTGGACATAACAAAGCTAGGATGTCCTGTGGCACACCCTAGGTTAACCAGACGTCCTTCAGCTAGGATCGTAATCCGTTTGCCATCAGGAAAGATGACGTGGTCAACTTGTGGCTTGATGTTTTCCCATTCGTATTGGCGAAGCGATGCAATATCGATTTCAGAATCAAAGTGCCCAATATTGCAGACAATGGCCTGATTTTTCATTGCCGCCATGTGATCATGGGTAATAACACTCATATTTCCAGTTGCAGTAACGAAAATATTCGCTTCAGGGGCCGCCTGCTCCATTGTGACAATCCGATACCCTTCCATCGCTGCTTGCAATGCACAGATTGGATCAATTTCAGTCACCCAAACCGTCGCACCTTGTCCCCGTAAGGATTGTGCACAACCTTTTCCGACATCACCATAGCCACAAACGACCGCAATTTTTCCTGCGATCATCACATCGGTTGCCCGTTTAATCCCATCTAAGAGTGATTCCCGGCAGCCATACAGGTTATCGAATTTTGATTTTGTCACTGAATCATTGACATTAAACGCAGGCGTTTTCAACGAACCCTTTTCTACCATTTCATAGAGGCGGTGAACACCGGTTGTAGTTTCTTCCGATAGCCCACGAACACCTTCCATCGTTTCGGGATATTTTTCATGCATAGCTATGGTAACATCGCCTCCATCATCCAAAATCATATTGGGACGCCAGCCTTTAGGACCGAAAATAGTCTGATCGATACACCACCAGAATTCCTCTTCGGTTTCACCTTTCCATGCGAATACTGGAACACCCACCGCTGCCATTGCCGCGGCGGCATGGTCCTGGGTAGAAAAAATATTGCACGACGACCAACGGACTTCAGCCCCCAAATCGATAAGCGTTTCGATTAGGACCGCAGTTTGTATAGTCATATGCAAACACCCTACGATCCTTGCGCCACTCAACGGCTGCTGGCCTTTATATTCTTTCCGTAAAGCCATCAAACCGGGCATTTCGGTTTCCGCGATAGCGATTTCTTTGCGCCCCCACTCTGCAAGGGAAATATCCGCGATTTTATAGTCGGGAGTAATATTGGTAACAGGCTGTATAGTCATAATGTTATGTCTCCGAAAGGCTAAATTCATTTATAGAAGCGTTGTTTATGGGGGGTAAACCCGCAGCATCCCTGAGAATCTCAGCCTTATCGGTTTGCTCCCAGGTAAAACTTTCGTCGGTTCGCCCGAAATGACCGTAGGCGGCTGTTTTTTGGTAAATTGGCCGCAGCAGATCTAACATCGCGATTAACCCTTTTGGACGCATATCAAAATGATCTCGAATAATCTTAATTAACCGATCTTCATCAACCTTCCCCGTCCCAAAAGTCTCTATGCTAATTGAGGTAGGTTCGGCGACACCAATTGCGTAGGACACCTGTATTTCACAGCGTTCGGCCAAACCTGCTGCTACAATATTTTTGGCTACATAACGACACATATAAGCTGCAGAGCGGTCAACCTTAGACGGATCCTTTCCGCTGAAAGCACCACCCCCATGGCGCGCCTTGCCACCATAGGTATCCACGATAATTTTGCGCCCCGTTAATCCACAGTCACCTACTGGGCCCCCGACAATAAATTGTCCTGTAGGATTGATAAAATACTGGGTATTTTCGTGCAGCCATTTTTCAGGGAGAATTGGCAAAATAATTTCGTCCATCACCGCTTCATGAAGATCCTTTTCTTTTATATCTGCAGAATGTTGTGTAGACAAAACAACAGCATCAATAGCAACCGGTTTATCGTTCTCGTACCGGAACGTTACTTGACTTTTGGCGTCAGGTCTTAGCCAAGACAGAATTTTCTTTTTCCTTACTTCAGACTGCCTGTGAACCAAGCGATGAGCATATGTAATCGGTGCTGGCATCAATACGTCGGTCTCATTACTAGCATATCCGAACATTAAACCCTGGTCACCGGCACCCTGTTCATGATCCTCGGATTCATCTACACCCATCGCAATATCCGGTGACTGTTTCCCGATGGCGTTGATAACCGCACAGGTTTGCCAGTCAAAGCCAATATCCGGATTGTCATAACCGATATCCCTGACTGCATTTCTGACTAAATCCTCGGTGTCGACCCAGGCATTTGTGGTAATTTCTCCGGCTAAAATGACCATGCCAGTCTTAACCATAGTCTCGCACGCTACTCGCGAGCGGGTATCTTGAGAAAAAATAGCGTCTAATACGGCATCAGAAAGCTGATCAGCAACTTTGTCTGGATGCCCCTCAGATACAGATTCCGAGGTAAAAATAAAATTTTGGCTCACGATAAAATCCTTTAAGGTTTCAGGAACTAATATAGGAAAATCTTACGATATCCTTTCGGCAAGGATAACAAAGGAATTGATTTTAATTGTAGGTACAATCAGACTTTGCCAAACTAGCATTCTTACAGTACCAAGCAAATTTGTTTAGCAAAAACTATTTGCAGTAGCAGATGGGTTAAAGAAAATCCCCCTATTATATGGGGTCGGCAGCACTAATGCAATAATTAAAAAATCGCTACGTTAATCGACCAATAACAATGCCTTCGAAACTACCGAAAATATGGTGTCATAGACTGGATTTCTTCCACTATACAGTTAGGGCCAACCCCTAATCAAAATGGATGTTCAAGAACGTAAAGAAGGAGTAGTGCCCCCCCGCCTTCAAGGGCCCATGTTCGGGTAATCTGGTATTAAAAGCAAGGGCTGCTCCTACTCGATATTTGGTACGCCCTATTTTGGGTAATTCGTAGTGATATCCAAGTTTTAATTGATTCCCTGTAAAAGATGAATCCATAGCCCTGTAGGCACCAAATTGTAAGCTATTCGACGAAGCGTGTTTTATACGCCCAAAAATAGAGTGTGCCTTTCCCACTGTAAATCGGGATTGGATCAAAGCCGTATCGAAGATTTTACCTGGATTACTATTGTTTCGTGCCCATTTAAATATCGAGGACCATTCAGTATTTTGCGTTTTCACTCGATAACGGGTCGAAAATGTCGTTCGCTTGATATTAACGCTCGGGAACAATCCCTCCGGTTCGCTCAGCCATCCATGACTGAATCGCATCATCCAATTCCTTGCCGGTCTTAGGGTCAATTGAATGGATGTGGATTCCCACTGTGGATCTGCATCAATAACAGAAAACACTGAAAAAAAACTATTGGGGCGATACCGATACAAAGTGGGCGTTAAATTGTCAACAGATATACTCGTTGGGGAAAAAAGTGGTATCTCATTAAAACTTACCAAAGATCTTGGAATAAATTTTAAAGTGAGGCCAGTAAAATCCGATTTTGACTTTTGTTCAGAAATGCCCAAGCTACCAGGATGAAAACTCAAGGCTCCTGCTGCCAGCGTTTTTTCTCCATAGATTCCTGCTAGCACCACTGTCAACAAGATCAAGAATTCTCCGACTGCAGTGTATTTTCTGGAATTATATTGGTGGGCGTTGTGCATTTGTATGTCGTCTGTTGATGCCTTGATTTAAGAACAGCAACAGATTTGCCAAACAGACCCAATCAAAATTAATTCATAGTGTTACAAGCCATTATTCATTGATATTCTCGATGACACCAAATTGAATGTAAAATTTCTGAAAAAACATTTAGCTAATCTATATCCTGCTTTATCGATAAGAAAAGGAGAAAACAAAATGAATATAAAGCAATACATTTAGCCTCTTTTCATCCTTCCTTGTTCCCGATGTCTGGATTGTTTACATGTCGACACACAAAGACTAACCACTTTCAAGATGGTCTAGATAACATCATGATCTATGGAATATTATCTCTATTGGTTTCGATATTGCTTTGTAGTTTGCCACAGAGAAACTAACAAACAGATGATCCTTTCCACCTTTTACACGGGAAATTTCAAATGGAAATCATAGAACAAAGAAATACCCATAAGATGAAGAAAACCACCGGAAGTCAAATACGAATCCTGGTTGTCGATCACTACCCTATTATCCGTTTTGGACTAGTTTCCAAATTAAACGTCGAATCAGACCTCTGTATTGTCGGCGAAGCAAGTAGTTGTGGAGAATGTTGTGATCAGATTGCATCACTGTTTCCTGACGTGGTGCTGATCGACCTTAGTCTCTCCGATGATTCGGGCTCTGATGCACTGACAAAAATTCGTGATACCCAGCCCGACATCGCATTGGTAATTTATGCAGCCAGCGACAACGATTGGTTGGTAACAGAAACCATAAGGATGGGCATTCAGGGTTACGTGATAAAAGATGCTCCAATTGAACGAGTAGTTCATGCAATTCGCACTGTTGGACAAGGAGGATCATATTTGGATCCAGTCGTAACATCCGTCGTTATGGGTTTTGTGGGAAGAAAGCAAGAGCGACGCCAGTTTAAGCAACGCATACTGACCGAACGCGAAACATCAATTATCGAAATGTTGGCTTCTGGTAAGAGCAACAAAGAAATTGCCGAAATGGCTAAAATGGGTGAGCGCACCGCTAAGCATCATGTCAGCGTCATTCTGCAGAAACTCCAAGCGACCAACCGGACGGAAGCTGTCGTTAACGCTATCAAGCTCGGATTAGTTAATATTACCTAATATTTGTAGATTCACAGGGACTGGTTGCCCAGATGAGAACAGGTGACTCTAGTGAGAAAAATCCAATTTTGGATTTGTCATATCAGGGTCCTGTGAATCGGTACAAAGACCCACGCGCTCAAAGTTTTTCTTCTGTCTGCACCGGAATATGCTTTTTACCCCTTGAACTCACCCATTCATAGACTTGAATTTGAGCTGGGTCGCATTTGCTACAACCGGTTCCACACGCAGAGCTGACAGGTACTATCCGTACCCGGCCCTTGCAAATCCATTTCTCCAGCATACCCTGAATTGCACTGGGATCTGCATCAAAATGGTAAGATAAATCCGCAAGATGGACCCGTCTGTTTTGTTTGAGGTAATCTCTTAATTCCGACAATATCATTGATATTTGGTCACTGTATTAAAAACTTTATGTTCCCGCGTATGCTTTACGATAGGGTCGATTAGCTCTCCCCCAAAACCTAAGGCCCAAGACAACCGAGGCAAAAGCTAACAATAAACCCATTATCCATGAAGCTGAATACACTGGATGCTGAGAAAATGTAGCCGCTTGATAGAAAATAGCAGCAGACATATACGCAACACCAGTAGTCCATCCTGCTACAAATATTGCCCAACCTCCAGTTTCTCTATAGATAGCAGCAATGGCAGCGACACAGGGAAAGTACAGCAGAATGAAAAGTAAATAAGCAAAAGCACCAGCTTGTCCATCAAAACGGGCTCGCATAACACGATACGTTCCCATCACAACATCCTGCTGTTCGGCTGCATTCTCGATATTGCTCACATCACCTATATCAAGCCCCAAGGGATCCGTCACGGCGTCGGCAATACCCTTCAAATTTACAGGAATCGATTGGAGCGCCTCGATTGCAACTAGGCGTAGATCAAACTCCGCTGGTTTAGGTGTTTGATCTCTATTTTCCATATTTCCATTTTTGGCCATTTGGCTATATAGGGCATCTAATGTGCCGACCACTACTTCTTTAGCAAGAACACCAGTAAAAATTCCCACAGCAGCAGGCCAATTTTTTTCATCCAAGCCCATCGGAGCAAACGCCGGCACAATACTTTTTCCTATAGCACTGAGTACTGAGTTCTCACTTTCGGAGTTTTCAAAACTACCATCGGTACCCAGGGTATTAAGAAAATTGAGCACCAAAACCATGGGAACAATGACCCTTCCTGCTCTAAAAATGAAACCTTTGAGCCGATCCCACGTACGCAACATTATGCTTTGCAAAGCGGGCACATGATAGCTAGGCAATTCCATTATAAACGGTGCCGTCGTTCCTTGAAGAAGTGTATTTTTCATTATCAGCCCAGTCAAAACAGCAACCGCAATACCAAATAAGTACAATCCGAATACAATATTCTGACCACCACTCGGAAAGAATGCCGCTGCAAACAAAGCATATACCGGTAGACGAGCACCACAGGACATGAAAGGATTCATGATATTGGTTAAAATGCGGTCGCGTTGATGCTCCAAAGTACGACTAGCCATAATAGCTGGAACATTACAGCCGAATCCAACGATCATGGGCACGAATGCTTTCCCTGGCAACCCTATAAAACGCATGAATCGATCCATAACGAACGCCGCGCGGCTCATGTAACCCGAATCTTCCAAAACCGAAAGGAATAGGTAGAGAAAACCAATAATTGGGATGAACGTCGAGATTAGCTGGATACCTCCGCCGACCCCATTGGCGATGATTACTGTTAGCCACTCGGGTGCATTGAAGTCAGTCATTAAAAACCGAACACCGTCGACAAATAAACCGCCTACCAATATGTCGAAAAAATCGATGAAAGCACTGCCAATATTAATGGTAAACAAAAACATCAAGTACATTACCACTAGAAAAATGGGTATTCCTAAAATCCGATGGAGCACGATCCGATCAATTTTATCTGATGTGCTCCTTTTCAACTTGGAAGTTTTACGGACGCATTCCCGGGTTAGCGCAGTCACAAACCCGTAACGAGCATCGGCGGAAATGATATCAATATCATCGCCCAAACTATCTTCTAATTTGTCCCGAATACAAGCAGCCTTTTGAATGACCTCTGGACCAACGAATTTTTTTGCCAGCGTGTCACCTTCCAATAACCGAAGCGATAACCACCTACTATCGCATTTATGTTGTTTGGCACTTTGTGAAACCGCTGGAATGAATTCCTCCAAACTATTTTCAACTTCTTCACCATAGATTACACGGGTTTTCGAGACGGACTGATTCTGGACCCTTTCCAGAATTGCCGCCGTGATTAGATCCAGCCCTTTCCGTTTGGAAGCACTCAATGGGACAACGGGACAACCTAGACGTTTCGACAGTTTTTCTATTTCTATTTTGATTTCCTGTTGCTGGGCTACATCGATCATATTAAGCGCTACAACCATTGGGACTTTCATTTCCAACAATTGAGTTGTCAGGTAAAGATTACGCTCTATATTGGATGCATCAACGATGTTAACGATAAGATGAGCTTCGTGCGAAGCAACATAATCACGGGCGATTCTTTCGTCGACTGAAACCGATTCTTCGGTGACGTCTAAAGAGTAGGTTCCAGGAAGATCTACTAATTTGAAGGAGTGTTCGTCGTAAACAAAAGTACCTGTTTTCCGTTCAACTGTTACGCCTGGCCAATTACCAACATGTTGTTTGGCACCCGTCAGAGCATTGAACAAAGTAGTTTTGCCGCTATTTGGGTTGCCTACAACACCAATTGTATAGATTGTTGTCATCGTCACTATTAACCATACGGGAAGTAATCGTTCAGATTACAACTATTTTGTATCACAATAGAGGAAGAATACGCACAACATCGGACCAGCTTTTAGCTGTTCAAAAACTCTGCTGGCATATTTGTAGCATCGTTACAGAGCAAAATAGAGGTAAGCTGAAATTTTTTGCAATATTACATTTTTTCGACCATCAAACAACTTGCTTCTTGCTTCCTTAAACTAAGAGCAAAACCACGCACTTTAATTTCGATTGGGTCGCCCATAGGCGCATAACGAGTAACACTGAACTCGACACCGGGCGTCAAGCCCATCGCAAGTAAGAGTTTACGATAAGCTTTAGCGGTTTTATCGAAGCCTACCACCCGACCCGATTCACCAATCGTCATATCGTTTAACGTTCTAACGCACATTTCTCACCATACTAACTAAATAGTGAGGACGCATTGTTAACAATACAGTGAGCACTTTTTCCAAACCCACCCAGTAGAATACAATTGAGAAATACAGGCCCACCAGAGTCAAACAGGAATAACCATAATTTTCCGCGCGATTCCCATACCCAATGCTAGCCGGATCTGATCTCGGGCCACGACAAGCGCTGCACCTTGACGGTGAACAATTTCAAGTTCACAGTTGATGCTTAAACCTAAATTGCTAAGACGTTTGCCAATATTTTTCCCCCCATTCAATAAAACGATTTTGAACGATTTACCTTCGTCTGCCATGCTAAGCGGAAATGCTTGTTGAGTTGGGTGCTGATCAAATTTCATCATGGATTTAAAAACGAGCCGTATTAAAGATTCTAAATATTTCGTACTCCTAGGTTTCAGAAACACTCACTAACTTAGAACTTGCCTGACAAGAGGGCAGCGTAAACCTAAAGGTAATTAAGAATGATTCTCATTATACACTAATTGCTCAAATGGTGCTCAACTAAAACAGAAATACATCGCTGTTCTTTGTTATTGGGCTATACCTTGCCAAGGTCATCTAAGCGTACCGCCCCTAGCCATTGAGACTCAAACCTTCGCACATTTTCACCTCTGAAATCTATTTTACGGAAATTGTGAGACTTTCGATCTAGAATTATGATTATCATTAATTTTTTGACATCATAGGAATAGCAAAGTGAATCAAATTGTCGATTCTAAAGAGTGGAAGGCGTTGCAATCTCATAAATGTGAAATCGCACACATTCATATGCGAGATCTATTCAATAATGATCCGCATCGATTTAATCAATTTTCACTCCACTTCGACGATATCCTTTTCGATTTCTCGAAAAATCGGATCAACCAAAAAACTCTTGAGCTCCTTTTCAACCTCGGGCGACAGAGCAATTTGAAAGCCAAAATTGAAGCACTGTTCGGTGGTGAAAACATCAATGTCACAGAGGACCGTGCCGCACTGCATATTGCCTTGCGGAATCGTACGAACTCACCGATTTCTATTAACGATGAAGATGTCATGCCATCGGTCAATGACGCCCTTATCAAAATGAGACGGTTTGTTGAATTGGTACATTCTGGTAATTGGAAAGGTTATACCGGCAAACCGATCAGCGATATCGTAAATATTGGGATCGGGGGATCCGATTTAGGGCCTAAAATGGTAACCCACGCGCTTAAACCCTACGCGAAAAAAAACCTTCGAACCCATTTTGTTTCAAATGTTGATGCAAGCGACTTACTTGCAGTTTTAGCGCTAGTTGATCCAGAAACAACCCTTTTTCTTATCGCTTCCAAAACCTTTACAACCCAGGAAACTATGACAAATGCACATTCGGCCCGTAATTGGTTGCTATCCGACACCACCGATTCAACAGCCGTAGCCAAGCATTTTATAGCAATCTCCACCAATAGCGCCGCAGTATCCGAATTTGGTATAAATACTGCGAACATGTTTGAATTCTGGGATTGGGTTGGTGGCCGCTATTCGCTTTGGTCCTGTATCGGTCTATCCATTGCTCTTAGCATCGGTATGGACCATTTTGAAGAACTCTTGACCGGCGCCCATAAAATGGACAACCATTTTAGAAATACGCCATTTGAACGCAATATTCCCGTCGTCATGGCTTTGCTGGGGGTATGGTATAACAATTTCTTTGGCGCTGAATCCCATGCCATATTACCCTACGACCAGCACCTGAAATTTTTACCTGACTATTTGCAACAAGGTGACATGGAAAGCAACGGTAAATCAGTAGACAATGTTGGAACTCCGATTGATTACCAAACCGGTTCGATAATTTGGGGCCAACCGGGAACCAACGGACAACACGCTTTTTACCAACTTCTACACCAGGGTACCAAGATGGTTCCCTGTGATTTTATTGCCGCTGCGGTAAGCCATCATGAAATGACTCAGCACCACAGGATCCTACTATCTAATTTTTTTGCCCAACCCGAGGCATTGATGCGCGGGAAAACCGTAGATCAGGTTCGTAACGAACTAGATTTATCAAAACACAATAATTCACGTTTTGAAAACTTGGTGTCTGCTAAAGTATTTGATGGTAATAAGCCGTCAAATTCAATTTTATTTCGTAAACTAACCCCAGAGACTTTAGGCTCGCTAATCGCCTTGTACGAACATAAGATATTTGTTCAGTCAGCAATATGGAATATCAATTGTTTCGATCAAATGGGTGTGGAACTCGGTAAGCAACTGGCTCAAGTTATTTTGCCGGAATTGGAGTCCGATCAGGAAGTGGCTAACCATGATAACTCAACTACTGGCCTAATTAATTACTATAAAAGTATCCGATGAAAATTCTATCGGGAGACGTAGGTGGCACAAAAACCGTATTAGCTATAATCGAATACACAGGCACGTCACTAAATATATTAAGGAAACAAAATTATTTAAGCTACGGTGTTGACTCTTTTGATGAACTAATTAGCAGATTTCTGTCAAGTTCGAACGACAATTATGATTACGCCTGCTTTGGTGTTCCTGGTCCCATTGCTGGGGGACGCTGTATTACCACGAATTTACCCTGGCTCGTAGATACAGACGCACTGCTTTCAAGATTCGGGTTTTCCCACACGTGGTTACTTAATGATTTGGAAGCCCATGCATGGGGTATCGAATGTTTACAGAAAGACGACCTATTCATATTGAACGTAGGGAAACCAGAAACTCGGGGCAATCGAGCCATTATTGCCGCAGGAACCGGCCTAGGCGAAGCTGGGCTATTTTGGGACAAACAACAGTATCGCCCTTTCGCCACCGAAGGGGGACACAGCAGTTTTAGCCCAAATAGCGACCTAGAAATCGAACTTTTACGGTTTCTCCGAAAAAAATATGGTCATGTCAGTTGGGAGCGCACCGTTTCTGGGATGGGATTGGTAGATATATACCGTTTCTTGTTGGTGTATTATCGTGCAATTCAACCGCCGTGGTTGACCCATGAGCTGGAATATAACGATCAGGCTGCCTGTATTTCCAATGCAGCGTTAGCTGGTAAATGTGAAATCTGCATGGATTCCCTGAACCTTTTTACCCATCTATATGGCGTTGAAACGGGTAATCTTGCTCTTAAAATCATGGCACAAGGAGGCATATATATAGGCGGCGGCATCGCTCCTAAAATCCTGGAAAAACTCAAACAACCCATCTTTTTTGACTCATTTAAATCAAAAGGGCGAATGAGCCCTTTGCTTGAAGATATACCCATCAAGGTAATTTTAAATACGAATTCGGCCCTTTATGGCCCTACCCGCTTTGCCGCTACACAACTTGAAGCTTTGGGAGTCGTACGACAATAAGCCGGAAATTATCACACTCATATATCGGCAAGGCTTTGTCAAACTAATTGATCAAAACCTTATAGATGTAGTGCCACTACTTTGAGAAATTTGTGATTTAAAATTGGCCAAATATAATTTGAAGACAAAATATGAGGTCTCCACAATTTTTCCAGCCAAAACCTTAGCTTA
>CAZZET010000060.1:0-22294 GCA_964653275.1 uncultured Methylococcales bacterium | reverse complement strand
CGCACTCAAACCGCGTCAAGTACTTTTTTAATTATTTTCGCTGAGTAGTTACGTCTGGATTTAACTTCTTTAACACACCTAACAACGTTGTTACGTTATCATCCGGGAGTTTAATGAGAGCTACTTGTACCGTGAAACCTCGAATTGTTTCAATAGCATCTTTAGCACTGTATGCAAATGCGAGTTTGTAGCTAGGTGACTCCAGAGTATCGAACAGGTTCTTAAAGGGTTCACAATCATCACCCACTATCAGGACATTGCGATCGGTCATTTCAGGTTGTGCCTAAGTTAGTTTGCCCCATACCATTAAGAAATACTGTTAGTTAGGCTGAATGGTTGAATATGGCCTCATTACAAGGATTTGAGGATGGAAGGAAAGGAAATCAGGAATATAGTATCCATTTATTTTAAATAATTACGGGCGGAAGTATAAGTTAAACAAGCTTGATTTATTTAGTGAATCTATCCTCTATAATCGTATCTTTGGTAATGACCTTTGCTGGCTGGTCCCATTTTTTCGGATTTTTGTATAAAATCGCAAGGTTATTGAGAGTTGTGGTTATATGCGTTCGATAGATGCCTCGGTTGGATTTGTCCAGTTGGCGGAAAGTACGGAGTGTTTGTTGGTAGGCATTTTCCGCTTCGTTTAGACGGTTGGTCATTTTGTACAAAATCGCTAGATTATTGAGCGTCATAGCTACATTCGGTAGATGGGTTTCTGGATTGGCTTTGGCCAGTTGGCGAAAAGTATCGAGCGTTTGATGATAGGCTTCTTCCGCCTTGCCCAAGCGATTGGTGTCACTGTATAGATTAGCTAAGTTGTTCAGTGTCATGGCTACATTTGGGAGATAGACTACCGGGCGGATAGCGGCTAGTTGGCGGAATGTACTGAGCGTCTGTTGGTAGGTGTTTTCTGCCTCACTTAGCCGGTTTATTTTACTGTATAAGTTAGCTAGGTTATTGAGCGTCATGGCTACATTGGGAAGAAAGACTTGCGGATTGGTTTTGGCTAACCGGCGGAAAGTATGGAGTGCTTCTTGGTAGGATTTTATGGCGTCGTTGGGTCGGTTTGTGTTGCTGTATAAGTTAGCCACATTATTGAGTTTCATGGCTATAGCAAACATACAGGTGTCCGATTCGCAAATCTTTTTCTGTCGCTGTTTTAAACCGTGAAAGCCACACAATAGTGAGAGGGTTAGCAATCCAATTGAAAATTGGACAAGTTT
The DNA here is from genome assembly GCA_964653275.1 of uncultured Methylococcales bacterium. Taxonomy (GTDB): domain Bacteria; phylum Pseudomonadota; class Gammaproteobacteria; order Methylococcales. The sequence goes on along the minus strand of CAZZET010000060.1, from coordinate 21,068 downwards.
CATTATGAAATTAACGCGCCCAACTGTAAAAGTTGAGTGGTAGGGGTTTTATCAATAGGATATGCATCATCTCGGGTTATTCCGAAAGTTATAGCCGTCATAAAAGCAACCATTGCTTTGTTACCCTCTTCGATTTGCTGATTAAAAATGAATCAGAACTGTCGTTTACCCGGAACCAATGTCCAAAAGGTCGAGGTCGCTATCCATGAAACAATAATCAAAATACCAAACACGGAATGCCGGTTCGCCCCACCCGCGCTTCTAAGGATTGGAAAAAGAGGTTTAGTCTATTGCTTATTTTGGTTCATCGAGTCTTTGTGCAAGCACCTTAAGTAGTTTTATTTAAACCTACTTACACCAAATCATAGATATTTAAGATCCATAAACAATCGGATTAAGGGGCAAAAGAAAATCGGAGTAATGAGTGATTTTGTGTGGGATTAATCCTACTCGAGAAGCAACATCTCTACTTTGCCGCTGAAAGCGTCGGTAGTTCAAGAGGAGAAAGAAATAATAGCTTAAGAATATTCGTTGCTTAAAACAACCGCTAATCCACAATCCCGTGTTTTACGACGTACAAGATAAGCTGCGCATAGTTTTTAAAATCCATTTTTTCAAAGATTCGGGTACGATAAGTATTGATCGTTTTTGGGCTGAGTGATAAGACCTTAGCAATGTCGGTAGATTTCATTCCGCTCCCCAGCATACATAGGATCTGATATTCACGATCAGAGAGTTTTTCGTACAAAGGCTTTTCCTCTCCATTAGTGCAAAGATTGTCGGCGAGGTGTTCGGCCAATGAAGGACTGATGTATTTACCACCTCGATAGATATGCCGGATAGCGTTTAGCAATTCTTTTGGGGAATGGTTTTTTGTCAAGTATCCCGAAGCACCAGCTTGGAGCGACCTTGTGGCGTATTGTTTCTCTGGATGGATGCTCAGTACCAGAATACTAAAGGGTGTTTTATGGATGCATAGTCTTCGCATGACTTCCAAAAAACCGGGGCCGGGCATGGAAATATCGAGTAAAACGACATCCACTACCACATCCCGTACGAGAGATATTACTGCATTGCCATTGTCAGCTTCGCCAACTAATTTCATATCAATTGAATCATCAATAATGCGCTTAATACCCTCGCGCACGATGGCATGGTCGTCTGCAATGATTAGTCGAATCATTGCATTTGCTTTGATTTAGATGTACCGATTGAAATACACAATCTCACAATCGTACCCTTGTCATCACAACGACAAATACTCAGGCTACCGCCAACAGCGCTTGCTCGTTCGTGCATACTGATCAGTCCTATTGATTGATTACTCTCTAGAAAACTTGGGTTTATTCCTTTACCGTTGTCCTTTATTGTAAACTCCATTATAGCCTTGGTCTTGACATATTTGATTTCAATTTCAGCCGCCGCACTATGGCGCACGGCGTTAGTTAATGCTTCCTGGATTATTCGGAATACCTCTGTTTTGATGGTACCTTCGAGGTTGCATTCATCGCTGAAATCTATTTTAAACTCAATAACACTATGCTTTTTAAAGTCATTGATTAAATACTCTACTGCTGCACACAGACCAAAGTCATCCAAGACTGACGGCCTTAGGCCGGATGTAATTCGACGGATCCGGTCAATGGCGACGTCAAGGTCGTTCATTACGGTGTTGATTGGGTTGATCAGGTCATCATTTTTTGCCAAACGATCGTGTAGCCATGCTATATCCAATCGTATTGCTGTGAGCGCCTGACCTAAGTCATCGTGTATGTTTTTAGCAATTTTGTTGCGTTCTTCTTCGCGAACGATCTGGAGTCGCCTGATTAAATTACGTTGACGTTCTTGGGATTGTTTTAGTCGAGATTCTGCTTGTTTCCTCTGGGTAATATCTACAAATGTAACCGCCGCACCAATACATTGACCATTCCGCTGTATGGGATAGGACCAATATTCTGCATGAAAAAACGTACCATCTTTACGCAAAAAGATTTCGTCGTCGCAGTGGACCTCCCTTTGTTCTCTGAACGCTTGGTAGATTTGAGAGTGCTCCTCGTGATAAGGATTACCATAGGGATGGGCGTGGTGAATAAGACTATGTATATTTTTACCAATTAGCTCCGAAGAGTCGGTATACCCCAAAAGACGTGGGCATGCGTTATTGGAAAATATATAGTCACCTTTTAAATCAACAACATAAATCCCATAATTAGCCTTGGCAGTCGATTGCAGTAGCAATTCAATGTTTTCATCTTTTTCCTCCAGGGTTTGATTGGCTTGGACCAACTGTGAGGCTTTGTTTTCGAGTTTGTTGGCCAGCCGATTAGAGTATCCTTTATAGTATTCGTCATTATCGCTTTGTGATCTGTTAGATGTAGAATTATTGGACGATTTCGAAGTATTCAAGCATTCGGTAACGACGTGTATTATTTCATCAACTAATAGTGGTTTTGTTAGGAATCGACAAGCACCTAGGCTAAGCGCAAATTCTATATCTTTAGGTTCAGTAAAAGTCGCAGTGTAAAAGATAAATGGAATCTGCTTTAGTGCAGAGTCAAGTTTCAATTTTCGACAGAGGGTAAACCCATCCATCACGGGCATCAGAATATCAGAGATTATTAAATCTGGGGAGGATGTCCGAGTAACAGTCAATGCTTGTTCACCGTCGCTAGCCTCAAGAATTTCAAAGCTGCGAGATGTCAGAAGCGAGCTTAATATACTACGGCTTGTTTTGTTATCATCAACTATCAGAATTTTCATGCCATATCACTTTTCATTCGCCGACCACCATGGAGAGCACGACCGCGGCAGTTAACTTGAAACCATACTCAGGCAACACTGCTTTTCCCTCGTGCGAGTAGCGTTCGAGGTGAAATAAAATGGATATCCGAACAATCGTGTGAAACGATTTGAGGTATGGTTCTGGGCCAGCGTTGAGCTAGTGATTGTGGGGTAAAGCGGCGCAAACATAGGGAGATCAAGTCACATCGGGAATATTTCTTGTCATTTTCCCCTTCCCAATTATTTGGGGATAGGCCAGTTTCAACTAGATGCGCATATTTACAGGCGATTCTGGCAGAGAACATTGTCTTGTAAGGATACGAATCCGAACAATTCTTTACAAGATCCCTTCAACGTCGAATGAATACTAACAGAGGGTGCTTTTGGTAGAGATTGATACTATACAGTAAAATAAAGTTAAAGATTAGACGGCCTCCTTATCCAAAGAATAAAGCGCGAACTATAAAAGTAAAATCCGCTTCCAACGCCATCAGGCCAATCAAGACAAGCAAGGCTAGAGGAGGAAGTAATATTGCACATTTTAGGGCTATTTTCTCCCAAGTCATATGCATAAAGATCGCAACGATGAACCCTGCCTTTAAAAACATGAAAAGCAGGATCAAGAACCATCGAACATAGCCCTGGAACTCCAGGTAATCGACCATATAAGACATGGTACTGAGAACAAACAGCAAGACCCAAATTTTTAGATAGAGTCCAATTGGATGTTGCTGCCCTTCTTCTACGTGTTCCATTTTGTTACTCCTTACCAAAGATAAAAGAATGCAAAGATAAATACCCACACCAGGTCGACGAAATGCCAGTATAAACCGGTGATTTCTACAATCTCGTAGTTGCTATTCTCGTAATGCCCTCGCCAAACCTTGTATGCGACGATGCTGAGGTAGATTACACCAATCGAGACGTGAAGTCCGTGAAAACCCGTGATCATGAAAAAAGTGGAACCAAATTGGGCCGCACCCATTGGGTTTCCCCAAGGACGCACACCTTCTTCTACAATCAGTTTAGTCCATTCAAATGCTTGCATTCCAACGAAAGACGCACCGAATAGGGCCGTTACAACCATGAGGATTGCTGTTTTGTTACGATCGCGTCGATACCCAAAGTTTACCGCCATAGCCATCGTGCCGCTGCTAGTAATCAAGATGAACGTCATAATAGCGATTAAAACGAGTGGAATATGGTGACCCCCAATCGTCAATGCGAAAACTTCGCTGGGAATAGGCCAAGGGACTGTTGTTGACATTCTAACCGTCATATATCCTGTTAAAAAGCAGGTAAATATGAACGTATCGCTCACCAGAAAGATCCACATCATTGCTTTACCCCAAGGAACACTTTTAAAAGCGTCCTTATCCGAGGCCCAATCGGTTGAAAGATCTTTCAATTCCTTACTTACATTTTCCTGCCATCCAACAGGCAAAGCTAGGGTCCCTAGCGGATTTCCCGAAGAATTTTTCGCCATTCTTTTTTATCCTCTTTAGGTCAACAACATCATCGCAAACAAAACCAGCCAGACCACGAGCAGGAAATGCCAATAAATAGTTAAGAGTTCTATGCTTAAACGTATCTGGGTTACTTCATATTTGCGCAACACTTTAGAGCTGGTTTTTAACCAAGCGACTAGTCCCCCGAACAAATGTATGCCGTGCAACGCAGTAATTAGGTAAAAAAAACTGTTAGCTGGGTTAGAATCGAGAAAAAATCCCATAGAGTGCAACTGTTTCCATACAACAGCTTGTCCAGCTAAAAATGCTAAGGCGAAACCACCTCCACTAAGCAAGCCAAATTTAACACCTTTTAGAGCATTTTGGTCCGCTGAAACCTTGGCCCACTGTAAACCAAAACTACTTAAAACCAGCATTGCCGTGTTCACCCATAGCAAATTTGGGTCGGGTAAGGGACGCCAATCTCCAAGGTCCATTCGAACCGTATAAGAGACAATTAAGAGCAAAAACAGGGTGATTGCTACGATAAGAAAGACCCGCAGGCCAAATTTTTCGTTAGACTCGGCTAACGAAAAACGACCCTGCCATTGATCAACCAATCCTTCAGCTGGCACCCAAGAGTTAGCTTTTGGTTGCGTCATTTCTAGGTCTTAGGCTCCTTCAGCAACTGGCTCGCCAGGATCATTTTCCCCATCCCCATCAACAGGTGGGTGATTCTGTGGTAGGAAATCCTCTTTCATACCAGGGACACTATAATCATAAGCCCAACGATACACCACGGGTAACTTTGGACCCCAGTTGCCATGTATTGGAGGCGTATCGGGAGTTTGCCATTCTAAGGAGGTAGCATTCCACGGATTGCCGCTAGCCAGCCTACCTTTAAAGGTACTCCATGCCAAGTTATACAAAAAGATAAATTGAGCGAAGCCAACCGCCAGCGCGGCAACGGTAATAAAAACATTAAGATCCTGTGCAGATTCCGGGATAAATTCGTAACCTTCATAAGCGTAATATCGTCGGGGCATACCGACGAAGCCAAGGTAATGCATGGGGAAATAGATTGCGTATGTTCCTAGAAAGGTAAACCAAAAATGAATCTGTCCCCAAGTATCGTTCAACATACGTCCGGTGATCTTAGGAAACCAGTGATAAATGCCACCAAAAACTACCAATATTGGCGATACACCCATAACCATATGGAAGTGGGCGACAACAAAATAGGTATCCGAGAGCGGTAGATCGATCACTACGTTACCAAGAAACAGCCCGGTAATTCCTCCAATTGTAAATGTGCTGACAAAAGCAACAGCAAACAACATTGGTACGGTAAAATGTATGTTGCCTTCCCAAAGTGTCAATACCCAGTTGTAGACTTTGATTGCGGTGGGGACAGCAATAATCAATGTAGTGGTCGCAAAAAAGAATCCGAAATATGGGTTCATGCCACTGACATACATATGGTGGGCCCAGACGATAAAGCTAAGTACACCAATACCCACGATTGCCCAGACCATTATTCGGTAACCAAAAATATTTTTTCGCGCATGGGTGCTAATGATATCGGAAACAATTCCGAAAGCCGGGAGTGCGACAATATACACTTCGGGATGGCCGAAAAACCAGAAAATATGTTGAAATAACACAGGGCTACCACCTTGGTAATCAAGCATTTGACCCATGGAGACAACAGCCGGCATAAAAAAACTACTGCCCAAAAGCCGGTCAAATAGCATCATCACCCCTCCCACAAACAGGGCGGGGAAAGCCAGCAATGCAAGAACGGTGGCCATAAAAATACCCCAGACCGACAAGGGCATCCGCATCAGGGTCATTCCACGAGTGCGAGCCTGTAATACGGTGGTCACATAGTTCAACCCTCCCATAGTGGCAGCGACAATGAATAAAATGAGAGAAATCAGCATCAAAATGATACCGCCATCTGACCCCGGAGTTCCAGGCAATATAGCCTGAGGTGGGTATAAGGTCCAACCCGCACCAGTTGGACCGCCAGGGACGAAGAAACTCGCCATGAGTACTAGGACCGAAAGTAAATAAGCCCAGTAGCTCAACATGTTGACAAAGGGAAACACCATATCTCTCGCACCCACCATGAGCGGGATAAGATAGTTACCAAAACCTCCAAGAAATATCGCGGTAAGCAAGTAGATGACCATAATCATCCCATGCATGGTGACTAACTGGTAGTACGTGCTTGGGTCGATAAAAGAGAAGCTACCTGGAAATCCGATTTGGATTCGCATTAACCATGACATCACTAACGCTACAAAACCGACCGCTACCGCGGTCAGTGTGTATTGAATGGCAATGACTTTATGATCCTGACTCCAGACATACTTTGTCCAAAAACTTGTCGGATCGTGGAGTGGTAAATCCTCTTGATACCCGGCTTGTGTCATCAAAATCCTCTCTATGCTGCTGGTTCGTTGTTCAAAATTGATCTAAATGTCGGCGTTCGAATTAATTGTTCGGCCAACCTCTGACTATTTAATGGTTCTTGTGTAAGCGACGAGTGCATCGAGTTCTTCGTCACTTAGTTCGTAGGGAGGCATGATGGGTGAGAAGCCTGCGACCACTGTGGAATTTGGATTGACAATAGCCTCCTTTAAGTACACTTCATCAACCACCACTGTACTGTCGTCGGTCATCGTTTCAGTTTTCCCAAATAGACCTTTCCAGCTAGGCCCCACGCTGGAACTCCCGTCCAAGCTGTGACAACTGAGGCAACCTTGTTCTTCCGCCAGTTCCTCGCCTTGACTTACCAACTTATTTCCACTCCCACTAGTCGACGATAGCGTTGCTGTATAAGCTATCAAGGCATTCATTTCGCCATCACTTAATTCGTAAGGAGGCATGATGGGTGAGTAACCATCGATTACACTTGCATTGGGGTCAAGAATCGATTCCTTAAAATAAGCTTTATCGACTGTAATTGATGTGCCGTCGGCAATCTTTTCGGTTTTACCGAGCAAGCCTTTCCAGGTTGGTCCCACGTTGGCACTACCATCTACGCTATGACAACCAAGACAGCCATGCTCTTCAGCTAGCTCGCGCCCTTGCTCTGCCAATTTGTTGCTGTCCCCCATAGATTTTTTGGCGGACGACTGCGCGAAGGTTGGTTGGTTATTTAACCACGCCTGAAAATTATTATCGTCCTCAACGAAGACGGCACCTCGCATTGTATGGTGTCCAACTCCGCAGTATTCAGCGCAGGCGATATCGAATCGTCCCACGTGCGTGGGTGTAAACCAAAGACTTGTAATGATGCCAGGCACAGCATCCATTTTTGCCCTGAAATGCGGGACGTAGAAGTCATGAAGAACATCTTTGGAACGCAACAATATTTGGACAGGTTTGTCCACGGGAAGGTGGAGTTCACTCGTGGATATCAGTACATCATCTTGCCCGTTAGGGTCGTCGGGGTTTAATCCGAAAGGATTTTGAAAACTGATGAGCTGGGGTTTGGCATTACCCAATACACCGTCTTTTCCGGGAAAACGAAAGCTCCATTGCCACTGCTTTCCCACTGCTTCAACAACCGAAGCATCTTTAGGTACATGGACGAAATCGGCTAGCACTATGAGGCCAGGTGCTAACATAATGACGATACCCACCGTCGTTAATCCAGTTAACCATAATTCAAGTTTTTTATTTTCCGGTTCGTATGCAGCTTTCCTGTTCGGATTATAACGGAAGCGAATCAATGCATAGGCCATGAACAGATTGACAGCAACAAAGACCACACCCGTTACGACAAAAGTGATCATCAGTGTATCGTCCATCGGACTCCAGTTGGATGATAGCGGAGTAATCCACCACGGGCTCCAAACATGAAACCAGATTGATCCAATGACAATTAAAACCAATGCTATTGCTATAGCCATACTCGAATAATCCCAACCAAAAAATTAATACAGGTTATTTTTCCAACTAAAAGGTCTTTGCGGGGGACTTAAATATTAACTTGATGTTATGAAACTGTCCGGGAGTGTAAACTTTACACGGGCTATGTTTCAAAATCCCCTCTATTTTTTGCGTCCTTAACGACAAAAGCGCCCATTATGGGGAACATCTTAATCAAATTCAAGAATCAAATATAATATAAAATACAATAATTAAATTCACAACCAAAAAATCTCTTTGTCCTAATTGGTTACGAACAAAGGAGGAGTATTGAAGGATAGAATTTAAAGAATCGACAAAATTTTGACATCTAAAAAATTCAATGCTTAACTTTATGTAGCTAAAGTAGGGCTTAGGTCTATCTCGACAGCAATCGGGCTAGAGGAGTCTTTGCTAACGATTTTCACAAGTACCCTTGGTTAACCATAGTGGTTGATTGCAGCGGGAAACTGGTGAATCTACAAGTGTTGCTTTCGCCTGTAAACCTTGACCGGTTGCCAACTTCTAAGCCAACTTAAGGGACTAAATTACTTGGGTCGGCTAAAAATAAATCAGGAAAACAATGGGTAATAAGCGAATATTGCTAATCGATTCGGCTCCAGGTCGTGGAAACGACCTGAAGAATGTTCTTGAATTTCTCGAATACGACGTTTTACTCTCCGATTTTTCCAATTCTAGTGAAATATTACGTGAAATCGACGCGTTTTGCGCCGTAATGATCGGTGACGGGACGGAACGATTGGCATTGATAATTAAGGCTTTTAATAAGCAAGAGAAAGGCATCCCGATAGTTTTGGTGGCCGATAAAGATTCAACGCCAATAATTCCCTCGGCGTTGGACGATATGATAGTTGTTGTCCAGGAATGGCCGACAACTCTCGTAAAACTGACTAAAACTTTCCAAAAGCTTAAACTTTTTCGTGAAAGTAGTAGGCGGGAGGATCGGCGTTCATTGGAGTTGTTTAGAAGTCTTGCGGGTGGCAGTTCTCGCATTCAAAAAATCCGAGAATTAATTCAACAAGTTGCTGAAGCGGAAGCAATCGTACTGATTTTAGGTGAATCTGGAACGGGGAAAGAAGTTGTAGCCCGTAATCTACATTATTATTCTTCTCGCCGGCATAATCCCTTTGTGCCGGTCAACTGTGGTGCTATCCCTTCCGAGCTTTTGGAAAGTGAATTATTTGGCCATGAAAAAGGCGCATTTACAGGTGCATTGTCCTCTCGACAAGGTCGTTTTGAAATGGCTGAAGGGGGGACTTTGTTCTTGGATGAAATCGGTGATATGCCATTAGTTATGCAGGTTAAACTACTTCGAGTATTACAGGAACGAACCTTCGAACGAGTTGGCAGTAATAAAACTATCGAATGCAATGTTAGAATCGTTGCTGCTACCCACCGTAACCTTGAAGAGGAAATTGAGCAAAATCGGTTTCGAGAAGATTTGTTTTATCGGCTAAACGTATTCCCTATCGATGTGCCTGCATTGAGGGAACGGGCGGAAGATATTCCTGTACTCGTCGGTGATCTGATAGCACGAATTGAACATGAAAAAAGGGGATCTGTTCGCTTTACGTCGTCTGCGATGCAATTACTTAAGGGGTATGACTGGCCGGGGAATGTACGTGAATTGGCTAACTTGGTTGAGCGTCTCGTTATTTTAAATCCTTATGGGATAGTCGATGTTACGGATTTGCCTGAAAAATTTAGGGGTTTGTCGATTGCTGGTGAGAATGAAGCGTCCATGCGAAGGGGTGTGGTATCTGATATTGTGGAATATGATACTAGTAAAAATTCTAAGCCAGAACTGTCTGGGGATGGATTAGATTTGCGAGAGCACCTAAATAAATTAGAGTGTGATTTGATTCGACAGGCCTTAGAGGAATCGGATGGCGTCGTTGCTCATGCCGCCAAACTGCTTAGGATGCGTAGAACCACATTGGTAGAAAAAATGCGAAAATTTAATATTCAACGTCACGAAGGTATGACAACAATTTGACGTTACTAGATGAAGGTCGTAATAAGAGTATGATAATTCATTAAGCGAGGGCTTGGCTTAGATATTGCTTATTTTCAGGGAATACACCTGAATAGAGATACGCTTTGAACCCGCAAAAACAGTCTAACCAAATCGACCAGTTACAAGATGCTTTTCAAGCTTTTAACCAACTATCGCAAAACCTCACTGATTCTTACCAAGATTTAGAAAGTCGGGTTGATTGTTTAACAAAAGAACTCGTGGTCGCTAGGCATGCTCGGTTGAGAACGCTGAGCGAAAAAGAGCGTCTTGCAAATCGACTCCAGACGCTACTTGATGCTCTTCCTGCTGGAGTCATTGTTGTTGATGAGGACGGCAAAATCTCTGAACATAACAAAGCAGCCGGCACTCTATTAGGCGATGAGTTGATGGGTCGCCGCTGGCAGGATGTTAGTGAAAATATTCTGAGATCTAACCCTGAAAATCCCCACGAAAAAATATCTAAAACTGGAAAGGTTTTGAGTTTGTCAAGTAATTCACTTGGAGAAAATCGAGGTCAAATCGCACTGCTCACTGAAGTTACAGAAATCCGAGCTTTACAAAGTCTGCTGGAACAACAAAAACGATTGTCAGCACTAGGTAAAACAGTAGCCAGTATTGCACATCAAATTCGAACTCCACTAGCGACAGCAATGTTGTATGCGTCTCATTTGCGTAAAGATAATTTACCAAATAATCAAAGGCAAAAGTTTTCAAAAAAACTTTATGAAGGTTTGCGATTTTTGGAAAGGCAGGTCAACGATATGCTTGTGTTCGCCAAGGATGGGCAACTTGTTATTGAGGAAGTACGGCTCGAGGAACTAGTGAAAACGTTGACTGATGTCGTCGATAGTTTTGTGATCAATACATCCGTGAAATTTAATGTAATTAAAAAAACAAGTATTAGCGTAATTGAGGCAAATGATAAGGCTTTGACCGGCGCACTGACTAATTTGTTAAGCAATGCATTTGAAGCAATTCAATTGGGCGGTCATGTTACCTTGGAAATCTCTGACGAAGCGGGGAAATTCATTCAGTTCGCTGTAAGTGATGACGGGCCCGGCATTCCGAATGACATCAAAGATAAAATATTTGAACCTTTTTTTACGACACGAGCTAACGGTACCGGTTTGGGATTATCCGTGGTTGATCGAGTTGCCAAAGCGCACGGTGGAAAAGTCCAGTACGAATCTCTTCGAAAGGGCCATAGCCAGTTTTTTTTCAAGATCCCGATTAATCGTCACAAAAAACTTTTACCTAGCGGGTCATCTCTGTACAACGGTATTAACGGAGTGAATTAATGGAAAAGTCAAATATATTGATTGTAGAAGACGATGCAGCACTTTCATCTGCGCTTTGCGATACTTTGGATTTAGCAGGATTCCACGCTACATCAGCGACCAATGGTGTTGATGCATTAAAGCAAATTTCGGCACAATCATTTGGGATGGTGATTAGTGACGTCAATATGGAAAAAATGGATGGATTGACACTACTTTCTAAGATTAAAGCTCAAAGGCCAGAACTCCCAGTACTTTTGATTACTGCGTATGGCACGATAGAACGGGCGGTAGAAGCAATTCAGGCAGGTGCGATTGATTATCTGGTTAAACCTTTTGAGGCGGATACTCTGATTCAGCAAGTGCACCAGAATTTATTGATATCTGACGATTTGCCTAAAAATTTCATTGTCAGTGATGTCAAAATGCAAAAATTGTTCGATTTAGCGGCTCGAGTATCAAAATCAGATGTGACGGTATTAATCCAGGGCGAGAGTGGAACTGGTAAAGAGATAATCGCTCGTCATATCCATCAATGTTCCAATCGAAACTTAGGCCCTTTTCTGGCGATAAATTGTGCAGCAATCCCCGAAAATATGTTGGAAGCGACATTATTTGGGTATGAGAAAGGCGCTTTTACCGGTGCGCATCAATCCACGCCAGGGAAATTTGAATTGGCCCAAAAAGGTACGCTGCTGCTCGATGAAATTTCCGAAATGGACTTGGCTTTACAAGCAAAAATATTGCGTGTTCTCCAGGAAAAGGAGGTCGAGCGGCTGGGTGGCCACAAAGTGATAAAGCTTGATGTCCGTGTATTGGCAACAACCAATTTAAATTTGAATACACAAGTTGCAAAAGGGTGTTTTCGTGAAGATCTATTTTACCGATTAAATGTGTTTCCACTGCGTATACCGCCATTAAGAGAGCGATGTTCGGATATTATTCCCATAGCAAAAAGTTTTGTACGGAAATATTCGCCAACCGGTGAAGGTCTTCCTGATTTCGATTCAAAGGCGATCAATTTGCTGTTGAAATACCACTGGCCTGGAAATATCCGGGAGCTAGAAAATGTGGTGCAAAGAGCTTTAATTATTTGTACGGGCAAGACCATTTCAATCGATGATATCGTGTTGGAAGATACAGCGAATATCTGTGCTGATGCAATCGAGGGGGATTCGGACGAAACAACGAACAAATTGGATGACAATCTGAGGTCGATGGAGGATCAAATCATCTTACAGACACTCATTGAAGAAAAAGGGAGCCGTAAATCTACGGCCCAACGCCTTGGTATCAGTCCTCGAACACTGAGGTACAAAATTGCTCGAATACGCGAGGATGGAGTGGCACTGCCTTGTTGAGAGTGAGCGTATCTGATTGAGCAAACTCCCGTTTATTTTTAAACCAGAAATGAATTATGAACAACGTTGATATAGAAAATGTTTTGGCACAAATGCGGCTTGTTGCGGCACAATCGAGCAATACGCGTCCCGAACACACTGCTAATACAGATTTTTCGCAAATGCTTAAAGATTCGATTGACAAAGTTAACGAGACTCAAATGCAGGCGGGAGAATTGGCGAAAGCCTTTGAGACTGGAAATACCGATGCTGATTTATCAGAGGTAATGGTTTCGTTAGAAAAAGCCAGTATTTCATTTGAGTCCATGTTGCGGGTGCGCAATAAGTTGGTAGATGCCTACCAAGAGGTTATGAATATGCCCATGTGAACCTAGGAGACCATGGGAGAAATGACCTCGTGGCGAGGAAAAGCCTTTGTGAGGCCATTTTTGCGATTCAATGAGACGAACGTTTAATGCATAAAGCAAACTCAATCGGGTAAATGGGCCAAAATTAGTGATTCTGTATCAGAATCCCATCCTACAGACAGTCTGAATGTGATTCATTTTGAAAACCGCCGAGAAAAAGGCGATCCTTTATTATAGTAGGACGATTATTTAATGGAACTTAGTGATACTGACGGCAACAACGTTGTAAAAAGCGAAAATAAACAACTGCTTGAAGGAGATCGCCTACATCCGGCAGTTAGAGGGGCTGCGCGACTTTCCATGGCGCGCCAGGTTGGAGTAATTATTGGTTTGGCCGTTGCAGTCGCCATAGGTGTTGCTGCAGCATTGTGGTCACAGGCTCCGGACTATGCATTGCTTTATGCAAGTGTTAGTGATCAAGAAGCAGGGGAATTACTGGATGCATTGGACAAATTGAGTGTTGACTATAAAGTAGAATCTTCCAATGGCGCTATTCTAGTACCTCAAAATGAAATTCATAAAGTACGTATGAAACTATCGGCCCAGGGACTCCCAAAGAGTAAAAATGCGAGTTTTGATTTAATGGAGAAAGGTTCTGGTTTTGGTGTGAGCCAAACTCGGGAGACAGCGCGATATCAAAGGGCATTGGAGGGGGAAATCGCTCGTTCGATAATGGTGGTCCAAAATATCAAATCGGTTAGGGTGCACTTAGCTTTACCAAAACAAACAATTTTTCTCAGGAAAAGGAAAAAGTCTAGCGCTTCAGTTATATTGGATTTGTATGCGGGTCGTTATTTGGAAAAGGGTCAAGTTGAGGCAATTGTTCATCTAGTCGCTTCCAGTGTACCGGAACTTGAAGCCCAGCAGGTTACTGTCGTCGATCAAAGAGGCAATTTGTTAAGTAGCAATCAGAATAATGACGAACTATCTTTTTCGAATAAACAATTCGAGTACAAGACGCAGGTGGAAGAACATTTGATCAACCGGGTTGAGAATATATTGACTCCTCTGGTCGGCAGTGAAGCAATAAGGACTCAAATTACCGCAGATATTGATTTTACTACGACAGAACGTACCCACGAACAGTACAATCCTGATCTTCCAGCGTTGCGGAGTGAGCAAGTTCAAACAGAACAGAATAGACTGTCGGTGGCACAAGGTGTTCCAGGAGCATTATCTAATCAACCTCCGGCTACTGGTACAGCACCCGAAGCGGTTGTCAGCGACGTTCAACAGACTGGGGGCGATCCGCAGAATTCTAGTCAGAACACGGTGCGGAACTACGAACTTGATAAAACGATTAGTCATTCGAAATTGTCGACAGGAAATCTACGTAGATTGGCAGTTGCTGTTGTCATAGATAATCCACAGACTATTCAGGATGGCGGGACGGTAACTACCAAACCTTATTCGCAGGAAGAGATGATACGCTTTACCGAGCTGGTTAAGCAAGCGGTAGGATTCGATATCACTAGGGGAGATCAAGTTACGGTGACAAACGTGGCCTTTAAACAACCTGATCGTTTAGAGCCCTTACCTGAAATACCGATATGGGAACAGCTCTGGTTTCAGGCGCTATCAAAAAATTTGATTGCGTTGTTTGTTGTGTTGGCGTTGGTTTTTGGCTTTTTTCGGCCAGCGATGAAAGCGCTGATAGGGAAAGAAAAACTCGAGCAACAAATACGCGAAGAACAAGAAACATTAAGCAATAGTCATGTTAAAGCTTTACCACCTGGATCCAGTGGTCTGGGTGAAGTTGGACAGACTGCATTAACTGCAGATGGTGAGCCTTTGCTACTCGAAGCTCCACAGGGTCATGAAACGCGCCTTGAATTCGCTCAAAACATGGTTGATAAAGATCCAAAACGGGTGGCGCAGGTTATAAAAAACTGGGTTCAAGAAGGTGGCTGAAGGCGAAGAAAATAATGATATGAACAGTATTGAGCAAGCGGCAGTAATGTTGCTTGCTCTAGGAGAAGAGCGTGCGGCTCAAGTTCTTAAACATATGGGGCCGAAGGAAGTTCAAGCGGTAGGCGCGACAATGGCGAGCTTGTCAAATATTACCTCGGATAACGTGAACGGTGCATTCAAATCATTTGTTCAAACGGTTCAAAAGCACACAGCATTTGGTGTCGATTCTGATGACTATATCCGAAATGTTCTGACGGACGCATTAGGCTCGGATAAAGCAGGCAGTGTAATTGATCGCATTCTACTTGGACGTAACAGCCAAGGCATCGAACAACTCAAGTGGATGGATCCCAGGGCTATTGCTGATCTGATCCGGTTGGAACATCCTCAAATAATAACCATTCTTGTCTCTTTACTAGACCACGACCAATCTGCGGAAGTTTTATCCTATCTCCCCGAAAATATGCGATCGGATATCATCATGCGGGTTGCAGCTTTGGAGTCTGTGCAGCCTGCTGCATTGCGAGAGTTGGATGCCATTATGGAAAAACAGCTTAGTGGAAGTGCCAATGCCAAATCGTCTGCCCTTGGGGGTGTGGATACAGCGGCGAATATCCTTAACTTTTTAGACGTCTCCATGGAATCGAAGATTATGGAGCATATCAATGAGAATGATGGTGACTTAGCGCAAGAGCTTCAGGACAAAATGTTTGTCTTTGGAGACCTTGCTAGCGTAGATGATCGGGGAATTCAAACCCTTCTGCGAGAAATTTCTACCGATGCCTTGTTGTTGGCTCTGCGTGGTGCTGAAGATGTTCTAAAAGAGAAGATATTTGAAAACATGTCCAAGCGTGCAGCGGAAATGTTGCGTGATGATCTGGAGGCTGCAGCGCCAGCGAAACTCAGTGATGTAGAGACTTCTCAGAAAGAAATCGTAGCGATTGCTCGTCGACTTGAAGAGGCTGGTGAAATTAGTTTGGGTGGAGGAAGCAGTGACGAACTCGTCTGATCCATTTTCAAAATCAGAGCTGCAGGAGATTCAGCGCTGGGCATTGCCTGATATTTCTGAAAGTGATAGGTCGACGGCAATGCATGTTAAAAGCGTAGACTCTAGATCGGTTCGAGGAATGACCGTGGAAGACATTGAGGAAATGCAGCAGCAAGCTTTTGATGAAGCCGCTGAACAAGGCCATAAGGCGGGTTATACTAAGGGTTTTGAAGAAGCAAGAAAAAAGGGTTACGACAAAGGTTATGCAGAAGCGAAAGGTGACATTAAAAATGCCCTTGCAAAATGGAGTCAACTTATTGAGTCGCTTGAGCATCCGCTTAATGATTTGGACGATCAAGTGGAAGAAGAACTTGTGGTTTTAGCCATTGCTATTGCCCGACACATTGTAGACGTGGAGTTAACAATGAACTCCCAGCAGGTGGCCACATTGGTTAAAAAAGCTATGCATTTGTTACCTGCCAATTCTCGGAGAATACGGTTGCATTTACATCCGGAAGATGCTGAATTAATTCGATCCGGCTTAGTATCGGATGATGTGGAATGTGATTGGACAATTATTGAAGAGCCTTCGTTAATGCGTGGTGGATGCAAAATAGATACACAAAATTCACGAATCGACGCGACGATCGAAAAACGTTTGGCGGCCGCAATTTCTTCTGTGTACGGCGAAGGTAAGGAAGAAAAATTAGAAAACTAACATAGTGTCAAAACTCACGGAGGCTAATCGAAACCCTATTTGGTTAGAAAGGCTCAAAAAGTATCGAAATCGGCTGCATTCTGAAACAAATATTCTTGTAGAAGGGAAGCTATCACGAATGGTGGGGCTTACGCTCGAAGCAGTGGGATGCCGGTCTGCCATCGGTAGTCGTTGTATCGTAGAGGTTCCTAATGGTAATCGAGTGGAAGCAGAGGTTGTTGGTTTTTCGGGTGAACGCTTGTATCTGATGCCCATTGGCGATATCCGTGGCCTTGAGCAAGACTGCAGAGTGATTCCCACCCATCGGGTTTGTGCTGCTAAAGTTGGCTCACAACTCCTAGGCAGAGTAATGGACGGCTCCGGTTCCCCATTGGATGGGAAGGGACCCATTCAGTATGAAACCACGCTCCCATTGAATGGATCGTCGATTAATCCATTGGCAAGACAACCCATCAGAGAACCTTTAGATGTTGGTGTCACGGCAATAAATACACTCACGACGATAGGTCGTGGCCAAAGAATGGGCTTATTTGCTGGAAGCGGGGTAGGGAAAAGCGTGTTATTAGGGATGATGACACGTTATACCACTGCCGATGTGATAGTTGTGGGATTGATTGGCGAACGGGGAAGAGAAGTCAATGAATTTGTGAATAAAATCCTTGGAGAAGAGGGGTTGAATAGGGCTGTTGTTGTCGCGAGTCCGGCTGATTGTCCGCCATTAATGCGTATACATGGCGCTTTGCTTGCGACTAGTGTGGCGGAATATTTCCGTAATCAGGGCTTAGATGTGCTATTACTGATGGACTCACTGACCCGTTTTGCCCAGGCACAAAGGGAAATCGCTTTGGCGATTGATGAACCACCTGCCACTAAAGGATATCCACCATCGGTATTCGCAAAGCTTCCTCATCTTATAGAACGGGCAGGAAATGGTATTGAGGGCCAAGGGTCGATTACAGCGCTCTACACCATATTAACCGAAGGAGATGATCAACAGGATCCCATTGCAGAGGCTGCTAAGGCTATTTTGGATGGACATATTAATTTATCGCGTGAATTGGCGGAAACTGGACATTTTCCTGCAATAGACATTGAATCGTCGGTCAGTCGATCAATGACTGACATCGTGGGCCAAACACATTTACAACGTGCACGAAGGCTTAGGCAGCTTTACTCTGTATACCAACAAAATCGTGATTTAATTAGTGTCGGGGCCTATGATGCTGGGGCCGATCCAAAAATCGATGAAGCGATTGCCATGCGTGATGAAATACTTTTTTTTCTACAACAGGATCTGGAGGAACATGTTGATTTCGATTCGGGTATGAACCAGCTCGAAGAGCTTTTATCAACCTTGGAATAGGATGATTCCCCAATAAGATTTAGTGTTGTTTTATTACTTAACCTATATCTTTTACCAATTGGTCTAACACATTACGATTATAAAACGCTCAAAACGTAATGTTAGGGTCACGTTCCCGCAGTAGGCTCTCTATTCTTGGATAGCCTCTTTACTCTGACTGCTATAAACCATGAAGAATTCAAAGCGGATTAGTAAAATAGTTGATATTGCTTCACAAAAAGAGCGGGTTGCAATCGGTGACGTTGGGCTAAAACGGAGAAAAACTCTTACAGAACAAAAGAAACTAAAGGATTTGCAGCGATATCGCGAAGAGTATGATTCCCAATATTCGATCATTGTCTTGGAGCCTCTTAATGGCAAACAATTTGTGCAATACCATGTGTTTTTGGAAAAATTAAATGAGGCAATCAAGCAACAAGAACAGGCCGTTGAATATGCCAATAGAGATCTGATTCAATCTAAAAGTGATTGGGCTAGTACCCGTGCAGAAAAGAACAGCTACACGAAGTTAATGGATAAAGTCGTTGCTTTGGAATTGCGGGAAAGAGAAATACGAGAACAAGCAGAAATCGATGACCGAACTAAGCGAAAAAACCGGTGAGGGAAATTGTCACCAAATTTATCCAGTGAAGAAATAAAAATTTAGGGTACGAATTGTGCACCCTCATTCTCATAATTGTTGGTGGAGCACAAGTTGTGGAAGTGAAATTCTTAAATTTCGGTCATTTGTTGTCTACGTCAGGCGAAACTGAATCATCTCCAACCAGTGGTAATTTCAAAGTAAGCGAGGATTCCGAATTCGTAAATGCGCTAGCCATTCAGTTTGGTGCACTTGCAGAAAAACTTATTTCGCCTGGAAATGATATTGGAGCCCTTGAGGAAGATATAACTTCTTTTTTGGAGGAGGGAGGAATAATCTCGCCTCTACCGGCAGAAATTTACCGGCAACTTCCGAACGATGATTCAGTAGGGTCGTTAATTTACCCAATAAATTTTTCTGTACCACAAACAGAGAATCCAGGTGAAACTTTTGATTTGCAAAAACAACCTCAGCTACCTTCGGAATATAATCCACGACATTCCATAGATTCCATAGAAATAAAATCGAATCCGAGCACGGTATTGACTGAAAAATTCAGTTTAGTCGCAGACGAAATCAAGAATTTTACTGGAAAGCCTCTGGATACGGTGATCGAGAGTGCAGGGTTTAATCGAGAAAATATTTCAGGCAATGCGCCTCTATCTGAAAACAAAATACATATCACACAACTATCAAAGCCATTTGGGCAACCTAATTGGAATCACGAATTTGGAGATCGGATCATTTGGTTGATCAATAAATCGCATTCGTTTGCAGAGTTACGGTTAAACCCTCCGAATCTAGGAACGATAGAAGTCAAAGTTCACGCCCTACAGGATCAAACCAATATCGCTTTTTCTTCACAAAATGCACAAGTCAGAGAAGTTTTAGAATCCACTATCCCAAGGTTGCGAGAGATGCTGGGAGCCCAACAAATTGAACTAAAAGATGTGTTCGTTGATCAGCACTCGTTCGGCAGTCATGGCGGAACAAACTCAAATCGGCAATTTTTTGACGAACAATTTACACCTTCATCCACCGATGATATCGCCGAGAATATAAAAACGAGTGGCAATATTAGCGACGAGGAAATTTTAACATCAGAAGGTGTCCTCAGCCTTTATGTTTAAATTATAACGGACATTCGAAATGCGACAAAATGTCGCATTGTATTAATGCTTGGGAGTGCTAATATTAGTTTGCTCATCACTTCCTCCTAGCTGAGGATAGGGAAGGGGGCTTGAGTCCCCCCTTCCCGGTTTTTATTACCGATTCGCGTACATATTCATGCATTACTTACTTGTAGCTATTGCATGGGTTAATTTCGTTCAGAAATCCGGTAGCTGAAGCTTCAATCATATCAAAAATGCGCTTAAAACCGTTATTTCCACCGTAGTAGGGATCGGGGACATTGCGGGTATTCAAGTGTGGTGCGAAATCGAGCAAATATTTGACTTTTGACCGATATTCCTTAGGACACGATTCCATAATCAGATTAAAATTGGAATCATCCATGACCAAAATATGGTCGAAATTTTCGAAGTCAACCCAATCGATTTGACGTGCTCTGAGCGGACTAATATCTATAGAATTTTCCCGCATCGTACTTTGAGCGCGCGTGTCGGGCGCTTCGCCTACGTGATAGGCATGGGTGCCAGCAGAATCTGTCCAGATCTTATCGGTCAAATGCAGTTTTTCGATTAATGTACGGAATACCCCCTCAGCCATCGGTGAACGGCAAATATTACCCATGCAGACGAACAAGACCGACACAGTTTCTTTTTTATTCATGATGAAGTGGATGGAGTCTTAATGAAAAACATAATGATTGATCCATCAGGGTGACAAATAACCAAACTTTGACGTGGGAGCTTCAGAGAGTAAATGGTATTTTTGCTGCTGGCTAACAGACCATAACGCCCAGCCCAAACACAATCCAACAATTTGTAGAACAATTAAACTTTGCCATATGACTTCGTGGGCAAGGTCGAATGACGAAGTGGAATATATACCTACGTAAAACAAGTGTACAAGCCGTAGCAGGTTGAAAGCTGCCAATATAGGTAGTCCAATTCCAAATCCCACAAGTTTTAAACGAAACGGTACTTTCGGAAACACAAGGACCCACACACAAAATACGGTTGCCGGAATAATGCCGGTACATCGGTAGGTGATTTGGTAAACGAAACCATCTGGGTG
The DNA here is from genome assembly GCA_964653275.1 of uncultured Methylococcales bacterium. GTDB lineage: Bacteria > Pseudomonadota > Gammaproteobacteria > Methylococcales. The sequence continues at coordinate 76 of CAZZET010000060.1, read as the reverse complement.
ACTGACAAACATTCCACTCCGAGTGGCGTCGATACCTATCAAATGAATTAAAGTCAACGTTGCGCGGGTAGTAGCC
>CAZZET010000059.1:0-22802 GCA_964653275.1 uncultured Methylococcales bacterium | reverse complement strand
AAATATGTTTACAATGCACTCTCTTCAATTCGAAAAAAGCAACAATTAATTCAGTGAGCGACAATAAAACATTTGGCAGTTCAAGCGATGAATTTTTCCTTTTTGATGCTGAGAAATTGAATACTATCGCATCTGAGTCAATTGTTAGTCGGGGACTGAAATATTTTAAGGAAAACCGCGTATTCGATGTTGAATGGGACGCAACACGGATTTGGGGTAATGTGGAAGGGAGCGAGCCCGATAATTGTTATTCGGTCGAATTGAGCAAAAATAGCGATGGAGAACTAAAAACTACGTGTAACTGTCCCTTCATCAGGGAACCAATCTGCAAACATATAGTCGCCGTGTTGTACAGCTATGCGGCACAGGTTGCTGATCAGAAAAACCTGTTGGGTTGTGCAGCGAAGAATGCGATTCAGGAACGGGAGAAAAAAGGGCGTACTGAAGTCACAGTGGAGCACATCTCGGGTGAACCTTTTTTTGGTACTTGGTTGGCATCTTCGATTGTTTCGGCAACCCATTGGAAGCAAAAGTACCATGTTCATATCCGCGCTCTGAATGATAAAAAGAATTATTGCACCTGCCCCGATTGGTCTACTAATCTGCTCGGCACCTGCAAACATATTGAAGCCGTACTGCACCAGATAAAAAAACAACCGGATAACGAGAACGGTAAGCATTGCGTCCCACATACTCCATTTGTTTATCTTTCCTGGAACGCTGCAACGCAACCGCAAATAAGGCTCCACCGCATTTCGTCTTTGGATGGGAATTTAAATCAGATTCTGGATGAGTGCTTTGATTCGGCGGGTCTATTTAAGCATTCGCTGCCCGACGAATTTTTCCACTTTCGTGATCGGGTATACGGTCGCGATGATATTCATATTGGCGAGGATGTCGAGAATTATACCCGCCGATTAGCCGAAGATGCGATTCAGCAATTGCGTGGGCAGGAAACAAGCGAGTCGATTCACCAGAGTAATGGCAATATCCCAAATATTCGCGCGCGGCTTTACCCTTATCAGGTCGAGGGTGTCGCATTTCTAACATCCCGTGGCCGCGCGCTGCTGGCCGACGATATGGGATTGGGCAAAACCTTACAGGCTATTTGTGCCGCTTCTTGGTTAGTTCAGCGTTCGGGGGTGAAACGAATCTTAGTGGTTTGCCCAACTTCTTTAAAACATCAATGGGCGCGGGAGATTGAAAAATTTACCGATCATGCAACCAAAGTTATTGGGGGAGGCGCGGCCGCCCGCCATGTGCAATACCGTGCCGATGCGGCATTCTTTATCATCAATTATGAACTGGTGTTGCGCGATCTTTCGGTCATCAATGAAACCCTAAAGCCGGATCTTATCATCCTTGACGAAGCGCAACGCATCAAAAATTGGCAGACGAAGATTGCTTCGACCATCAAATTGATACCCTCCCGCTATGCCTTTGTACTTACGGGCACCCCCTTGGAAAACCGGCTCGAAGATTTGTATAGCCTGCTGCAGGTAGTCGACCCCAGAGTCCTTGGCCCACTATGGCGGTATCTGAATGATTTTCACATCACCGACGAACGGGATAAGGTAATAGGGTATCGAAATCTTTCCGAGCTGCGAAGGCGGATAGCAACAGTCATGTTGCGCCGGGATCGTACCCTGGTCAGAGACCAATTGCCCGATCGTACCGAGGCCCGCGTCGATGTTCCGATGTCGGTGGAGCAACAAGAACTTCATGGAGCAGCCATGTCCGCTGCGGGGCAATTGGCCGATATCGCAAAAAAAAGACCCTTAACTCCGTCCGAACAAAACCGCTTGATGGCGGCATTGCAACAAGCCCGAATGGCCTGTAATGCGGCGGGATTGGTGGATAAAGTTACCGAAGGCTCGCCCAAACTCGACGAACTAGCCAATTTACTCGAAGATCTGTGTCTACAGGGTGGCCGTAAAGTAGTGATTTTCTCGCAGTGGGAAAGAATGACGAAAATGGCCGAGGTACTGGCTCGAAAAATGGACATAGGTCAAGTCCGTCTCCATGGGGGAGTTCCCACTAATAAACGAGGTGAATTGATTGATCGTTTTCGACTCGACGATGCGATTCAGATATTTATTTCCACCGATGCCGGGGGCGTGGGTTTAAATCTTCAGTCGGCAAGTGTTTTAATCAATCTCGATATACCTTGGAATCCAGCTATTCTTGACCAGAGGATTGCTCGTGTTCATCGCTTGGGACAAAAACAAAAAATCCAGGTCATCCTTTTGTTGGCGGAGGATTCCTATGAACAACACGTTTTTTCACTGGTTCAAAATAAACGAGATTTATTCGACAACGTCGTAAATTCCGATGCTCAAGAAGATGTGGTAGGCGTTTCTAAGCGGATGCTCGAGACCATTATTGAAGACCTCGCCAGCAAACCAGCATCAGAGCCCAAAGGACAAGCTAAACCCCAAGCTAAACCCCAAGCAATCGAAAAGGCAGGCAAAGAAATAAGCGAGGAAAAAACGGAGGCGAAAGAACTTTCCGATGAAGATACCGCAGTTCGTTTTACGATAGAGCAGATTCAAAATGCCTTCAACGAAAGGATAGAACGGATTCTTGGAGCTGGGGGAGGCATTTTAGTGATTATGCAAAATATTGACAACGCTGACGAAGAAATCGCCCAGTCGCTGTCAGAAACAATTCCCGTCGCACTGGTCGACCCGCGAACCTTAGCAGGGCTTGACCGCCTTGGCTCAGCATCGCCAATTAATGATTCACGGATACTATTCGAAGTCGATAACAAGTTACCTCCAACCTCGCGATACTGGAACGTGGCACGAGAAAAATTGAGGGCAGCAGAACTACTTGTTGAGCAGAAATGCCAATCTGGAGCCATAGAATTGCTCAGTTCGGCCATGCTCGCGGGAATCAGCGCAAAAGCCCAACTGGACAATATTCTCAGCGCCGAAAAAGTTGCTGTTTGGATTTACGCTGAAGGGATTCCACATGGCCATCTGACACCGGATCAAGGTATCGCTTTACTTCGTGTGGTTTCACTGGTCAATGCGTCGAATATTCCTGAAAATCTGATATATAAAGTAATGGATGATGTTCGTAAACTTGTGAAAAACTGATATTAAGGCAGCACTACTTCCAACGAGGATAGATTCTAAAGTCCAGATAAAAATTGTGATGGTGTATCATCGGCAACCGGGGTCTGGTTATCGTTCAGTTCATTTCGTAGAACATAGGTACCTCGGGGAATCCCTTCCCGCAAGACCACAACAACGAATATAACAGCCGTATCATGTTCGGCGGTCAATGGGATCCGGTTGGGTTCCAGCAAGCGCTAGCAGGGTTATCCCTTGTTTGCATGATTACGTAGATTTAGCGGCGAAAGCGCTTATTTGTGGCCGACCTTTACGTTATATCTAAATAGGAAACATAATCATTTGCATTACCCCTCCTGTTCGTATTACTATTGTTTACTACACTTAAAGAAGAATTATCGATTCGATATTTAATCGCATCAGACAGGTATTCTTCTATGTGTTAATATAAATCGGAATGATTCGTATTACGAATACGAATCACATTAATATTTTAACCTGTACCTTTAGTAGATTATTTTATTCAACGTGGTTAGTTAGGAGGTTTTTAAAATGCAGTCATTCAAAAGGGGGGCGATTATATCTTTGCTGGCAGTGAGCACGGGGGTCGGAGCTACACAACCACCAAAGACAGTGGATGATCTTTGGAAAGTTATACAGGAGCAACAAAAACAAATTGATGGCTTAAACGCGAAACTGAAAAAGCAGTCGACGTCAACAGGGGATGGGAAAAACACCGATATTCAAGAAGTATCGCGTAAGGCGGATATCCTCAGCGACGAGGTGGAGAAACTTCGTACCGCCTTGGTAATTCCAGAAGACAAGGAATTGAAAAGTGCTTATGGATTGGGTCCGGCCGCATCCAAAGTTTACCAGGTGGATAAAGGGTTATCTATCGGTGGTTACGGTGAGGCGTCTTATCAGAATATTATAGGTGACAAAGGAACAAATGAAGATACGGCTGATTTCCTCCGTGCGGTGTTGTATGTCGGTTATAAATTCACAGACAGCATTATATTTAACAGTGAAATTGAATTAGAGCATGCTTCCACTGACGAAGATGGATCAGTTTCAGTCGAATTCGCGACCCTTGACTTTCTATGGGACCCCATGGCGAACGCTCGTGCTGGCTTAGTGTTGGTGCCCTCGGGTTTTATCAATCTGATGCATGAACCGCTTTTCTTTTTTGGTAACCAGCGACCCGAAGTGGAGAAGCGTATCATACCGTCGACCTGGCGTGAAAATGGTGTCGGATTGTTCGGGGAACTCCTGCCTGGGTTGACCTACACAACCTATGGTGTCAATGGATTGGACGCCAAGGGTTTTAAGTCGAGCGGAATCCGTGGTGGCCGTCAAAAGGGGAGTAAGGCTCTCGCCGAAGATATAGCGTGGATTGGTCGAGTCGATTATGTTCCACCGTCCCATCCGCAACTATTGGTCGGGGCATCTGCCTATCTTGGCAATTCCGGCCAGAACCAAGAATTCTCCGGAAGTAAGGTAGACGCCTTCACGCAGCTTTACGAGGCGCATGTGCAATGGAAGTATAGGGGTTGGAAATTCCGTGCCCTAGGCGCCTGGGGACACATTGATGACGCTGATGTGCTCAGTGCGGATTTAGGCGAAACCATTGGTGAATCTAACTTCGGTTGGTATACTGAACTCGGGTATAATATTCTTCCGTTGATTCTTCCGGACTCACCGCAATACCTTGCGCCATTTTTCCGGTTCGAACAGTTGGATCCCATTGCGAGCGCGCCAAGCGGTTTTTCCGACGATCCGAATCTTGATCGGAAAATTTATCAGTTTGGATTCCAATATAAACCGATTGATAACGTCGTGATCAAGGCAGACTATCGTAACTTTACTGCAAAAAAAGGCTCAGTTTCCGATGAATTTAATTTGGGTTTTGGATATATCTTTTAATTTTATGGCTAGCGGGGCCTGAGCAAAGGCTCCGTGCGCCATCTTATGTTGTTATGACTGTGGTTAGCATGCCGGCTCGGCTTTTTCTTTTATTGTTGCTGGCATTGGCCGGTAGCGAATCGTTTGGCAAAATTTACTATAGCAAAACAGAGGCTATGAAATTAGCCTTTGGAGACGACTTCCAGGTCGAAACGCTTCCGCTTTTTTTCACTGACGAACAAATACTTAAGATAGAGCGATTAGCCCGCGTAAAGGTGGATTCGGCGTTTTTTACATTTTATGTTGGACGGGATCAGGATAAAATACTTGGTTATGCGGCTATCGAGACCCATAATGTTCGAACCAAACCGGAGACACTCTTAATTGTATTAACACCGGGGGGCAAACCGAACGCCATACATGTACTAGCGTTTCACGAGCCTCCCGAGTACCAACCCCCCGACCGCTGGTTTGCACAGTTCTACCATAGGGTATTAGAAGTATTGGATTTTAACAAAGAAATTCATGGTATAACCGGCGCAACCTTAAGTGCTCGGGGCGCCCTTAGTAGTGTTCGTAAAGTTATGGCGATTTATCAAATTGTTATGCCGGCGAAAGAGGCTACTGAACACGTAGTTAATAGTAAATAGATTGATGAGATATTTTGTTAACGGGGAACAACAGCGTCAAATGCTTTTAAATGCTCTTGTGCTTATGTTTTTGGGATACATCGTGTTGTTATGGGTAAGCAATGGCATGATGTATTTTCACAAGATGGGGTTGACACCGAATTCAGTAATAACCTATTACCTGGGATCAGAAAAAGACTTCAGCCAGCCCAAAAGCTATCAGAGTCTTTTGGAGGTATCTCATTTTCATCTCTTCTCGATGGGAATTCTCGTGTTAACCTTGACCCATTTGATGTTGATGACCGAGTTGCCTTTGCGGTTTAAGATCTGGATTAGTAGTCTGACCTATATCGGTGCACTAGCGAACGAAGCAGGCGGTTGGTTAGTACGCTTTGTCCATCCGGGTTTTGCATACTTTAAGATTGGCTCTTTCCTGCTACTTGAGATCTCATTAGCAGTACTCGTAATTGTGATTGGGATTTCCCTATTAATGGCGAGACACCGAGCTCGTTTGAAACAGCGCAATCAAAGTTGGCAAGGGCAGGAGACACCCGAACAGTTTGTGAATGAGAGAGATTTTTGAGCTTACCTGATAAGCGACTTTAAATTTCTTTCAGGCCTGTGTATCAGTAACACCCTTCCTGATTATCCTTAATATGCTTTTGGCCAACCTCAACAACATACAGAGCATATCCGGTGTTCGAATGCCCGTATATCTGGGGGTGGGCAACAAACATTCGGGGCAAATCGTTAATTGAACCAGTCACAAAACTTCGCTACGTATCTTGGCAAGTGTTTGTGTGAAATCGCACGTTAAGCGCCATGAAGAGGTTTTTTGTGTTGCAATCATGGTATACATTTCCATGGCAACACTATGGCACTTGACATGCTGGCGCTCGACTATCTAGCCACAGCCGAAGCTCCTAAACTCAAACTTCAACAGCTTCATCTTGTTTAATTATTCTCGGCAAATATTCCGCCAGGATGGACATGGACAAGCACCATCCCGTAAAATTGACATATAAGGTTTTAGTTATCGGGCCAAGGCTAGCCAGGAGACTGCCCGAGCATACGAAACATAGTGCGAAAAAGTCCTTTTTGGCTAGAATTCCAAATCACTTTTTTAAAATAGATGTACAAAATCTCATCACTAATCTGCCTGATGCACGTTCGTGATTTGGTTTGGCGAGTTCAATGGATTGAAATTCTAAGATTCCGCTCTTAATATGATCGAAAACTCTTATTCAAAATTGCTTCCCGCGTTACGGTGCCTATTCTCGGGTTACCTCTCAACAGTTCTTCCCGTTTTTTCATGTGAGAAAGATAAGTGACTATACCCGCAATTTTAGTGTTGGAAGACGGATCTTCTTTTCGAGGGATATCTATTGGCATTGAGGGCTCGACTACGGGAGAAGTTGTGTTTAACACCTCTCTCACTGGTTATCAAGAAATCCTCAGTGATCCTTCCTATGCCCGTCAAATTGTCACCCTCACTTACCCCCATATTGGTAATGTAGGAGTCAACGATGCGGATAGTGAATCGTTAAAAATCTTCGCCAGTGGGCTTGTTGTTCGCGATGTCCCTTTGCATTTAAGTAATTGGCGGTCGCAACGATCATTGCGTGAATATCTGGTTGCCCACAAAATTGTGGCTATCGCTGAAATCGATACCCGGCAACTTACGCGTCTTCTTCGTGACCAGGGAGCCCAAAGAGGTTGCATCGTTGCGGGTCAGGATTTGAACCCACACCAAGCAAAACAAAAAGCACTTGACTTTCCTGGGCTTAAAGGGATGGATCTCGCCAAAGAAGTCTCTGTAGACAATTCTTACAACTGGAACCAAGGGACATGGAAAATAACTGAAAGCCTGACGGAGCCAGTCAACCGGGGCAAACACGTTATCGCTTATGATTTTGGCGTAAAGCGTAATATTTTACGCATGTTTGTAGAGCGTGGTTGCCGAATTACTGTTGTTCCAGCTCAGACCCCAGCAAAAGATGTACTTGCATTAGCCCCCGATGGCGTATTTCTTTCGAATGGTCCCGGAGATCCAGAGCCATGTGGTTACGCAATCAATGCGATTAAAACTATTCTACAAACTAAGACACCAGTTTTTGGTATTTGCCTGGGACATCAATTGCTGGCTTTGGCCGCTGGGGCGAAAACCATCAAAATGAAGTTTGGTCACCATGGAGCGAACCATCCAGTGAAGGAGATCGAATCTGGAACAGTTTTAATCACCAGCCAGAACCATGGCTTTGCTGTAGATGAATCCAGTTTGCCGTCGAATGTAAAAGTAACCCATAGGTCTCTGTTTGATGGAACCTTGCAAGGCATCGAATTCACAGATTTACCCGCATTAGGTTTTCAAGGACACCCAGAGGCAAGCCCTGGTCCACACGATATCGGAAAGCTTTTTGACTTGTTCGTTGAGAAAATGGATCAAGCCGCCGCTCAGCGGTCCAACTCCTAACCGTACTTCTTTAAATGCCCAAAAGAACAGATATTCAATCGATTTTATTGTTGGGGGCCGGACCTATAGTGATCGGCCAAGCCTGTGAATTTGATTATTCCGGAACCCAAGCTTGCAAAGCATTGCGGGACGAGGGGTATCGTGTCGTTTTAGTCAATTCCAATCCCGCAACAATCATGACTGACCCGGATACCGCCGATGCGGTTTATATCGAACCAGTCGATTGGCAGACGGTCGCACAAATAATCGAAAAAGAAAGACCTGATGCTTTATTACCCACGATGGGTGGGCAAACGGCGTTAAATTGTGCTTTAGATCTTGTTCGTGAAGGCATACTGGATAAGTTTGATGTTGAATTGATTGGGGCTAGTCAAAAAGCCATCGACAAAGCGGAAGACCGGAGTCTTTTCCGGCAAGCTATGGTAAAAATTGGTCTGGAGGTGCCACGATCTAAAATCGCTCATAGTCTCAAACAAGCTCAGGAAGCCATTGAAGAGATCGGCTATCCTGCTGTTATCCGGCCGTCATTCACCTTAGGCGGCAGCGGGGGTGGTATCGCCTATAACCGGGAAGAACTTTTGGAAATCTGTGAGCGGGGATTGGATTGGTCCCCTACGAACGAGTTATTGATCGAAGAATCGGTCCTCGGCTGGAAAGAATTTGAGATGGAAGTCGTACGCGACTCCAAGGATAATTGCATTATTGTCTGTTCGATTGAAAATTTCGACCCCATGGGGGTCCACACCGGAGACTCAATCACAGTTGCCCCCGCTCAAACTTTGACAGATAAAGAATATCAAATTTTAAGGAATGTCTCCATCGCCGTCCTTCGAGAAATTGGCGTCGATACCGGTGGATCAAATGTTCAGGTCGCGATTCACCCAGATACTGGTCGCCTGGTGGTAATTGAAATGAATCCCCGTGTATCAAGGTCATCCGCATTAGCCTCAAAAGCAACCGGATTTCCGATCGCCAAAGTGGCCGCAAAACTTGCTATTGGATATACCCTTGATGAATTACAAAACGAAATAACGGGAGGGGTGACCCCTGCTTCATTCGAACCCTCAATTGACTATGTTGTTACCAAGATCCCTCGATTTACATTCGAAAAATTCCCTCAAGCAGACGGACGACTCACCACACAAATGAAGTCGGTCGGTGAAGTCATGGCGATCGGTAGAACGTTTCAGGAATCGTTACAAAAAGTGCTTAGAGGTCTCGAGACCGATGTGGACGGTTTGGTAGAAAAGCTAGATCTCAAGGACCCCAATGTTTCCGAACAATTACAAATGGAGCTTAGACAACCAGGAGCTGATCGATTATGGTACGTAGCTGATGCCTTTCGTTATGGTTTGTCGCTAGAAGAAATTTTTGATCTTTGTCAAATCGATCCCTGGTTTCTATCCCAAATTGAAGATTTGGTACAAACTGAAACATTCTTGATCCAACGAAACCTTACGTCATTATCCAAAAGCGAAATATACAGTTTAAAAAGGAAAGGATTTTCCGATTCACGCCTGGCCTTTTTGCTAAATTGTACTGAATTTGAATTCAGAGCCAACCGTCATTCGCTTGCTGTCCGGCCTGTGTATAAACGTATTGATTCCTGTGCCGCTGAATTCTCCACCGCCACCGCCTACATGTATTCGACATACGAGGTAGAATGCGAAGCCAATGTATCGAATCGAAAAAAGATTATCATTCTCGGTGGAGGTCCAAATCGAATCGGTCAAGGTATCGAATTTGATTATTGTTGTGTCCACGCAGCACTCGCATTGCGTGAAGCTGGCTACGAAACCATCATGATCAACTGTAACCCTGAAACGGTTTCTACCGATTTCGACACCTCGGATAGACTCTATTTCGAATCACTAACCTTAGAAGATGTGTTGGAGATCGTCCACCTGGAGCAGCCGGAAGGCGTTATCGTCCAATATGGCGGACAAACACCTTTGAAACTAGCCCTAGCATTGGAAGCCGCGGGTGCACCTATTATAGGCACTAAACCAGATTCTATTGATTTAGCAGAAGATCGGGAACGTTTCCAAAAACTGGTCGATCGCCTTAATCTCAAACAACCACCGAACAGAACAGCCCGCTCCACAGACCAAGCTATCCTTTCTGCCGTTGAATTAGGTTTTCCGCTGGTAGTAAGACCATCATATGTATTGGGAGGCCGAGCCATGGAGATCGTTTATAACGAGGACGATCTAAAACGTTATATGCAGGCTGCGGTTAATGTTTCCCACGAGTCCCCTGTGTTATTGGATCGCTTTCTGGACGATGCGGTAGAGGTAGATATTGATGCGATCTGTGATGGCAAAGATGTTTTGATCGGTGGAATTATGGAGCACATTGAGCAAGCGGGTGTTCATTCAGGCGACTCAGCATGTTCGATTCCACCCTATGATTTGAGTCAAGAAATACAATCACAATTGCGGCATCAGGTCATCAAACTTGCAAAAGCATTAAACGTCGTGGGCCTGATGAATGCTCAATTCGCGATTCAAGGAAATAATATATTCCTGCTCGAAGTCAATCCAAGAGCTTCTAGAACAGCACCATTTTTATCTAAAGCCACGGGATATCCATTGGCCAAAATCGCTGCCCGTTGCATGGCTGGAACAACTCTCATGGAACAAGGTATAACAAAAGAACGTATCCCGGATTATTATTCGGTTAAAGAAGCAGTATTTCCGTTTATCAAATTCCCTGGTGTGGATCCGATTCTTGGACCTGAGATGAAATCGACGGGAGAAGTCATGGGGGTAGGTAAAACTTTTGCCAAAGCTTTTGGAAAGGCCCAACGAGCAGCGGGTGTTGAAATGATTACTTCGGGTAGCATACTGATCAGTATCCGTGACGCCGATAAGCCTCATTTACTTCCAATTGCTTCAACGCTCATTTCAAAAGGCTTTAACATCATAGCAACAAGAGGAACCGCGAAGGTTTTAGCGGAGCACGGTATCGAATGCACCGTCATCAACAAAGTAAACGAGGGACGCCCCCATATTGTCGATTCGATCAAAAATGGTGAGGTACAATTGATAATAAACACGACCGAAGGAAAGAAAGCTATTGCGGATTCATTCTTGATCCGTCGGGAAGCGTTACAACATCGAGTAACCTACACAACAACACTGGCGGGTGCCCGCGCCACTTGCCAAGCACTCAATAAAAATAATATCATCGACGTTAACTGCTTACAACAGCTTCACCAAACTTTTACCGATTAGCAATATCAAGTAAAACTTTGGCAGCTACAAGTAAGCCAAGGAGTAATCCAAATATGAGAAAAACACCAATCACAGTTATAGGGGCGAAAAAACTGCGAGAAGAACTCGTTAAACTTAAAACAGTCGTTCGTCCGCGTATTATTAAGTCAATTGCAGAGGCGCGTGCGCATGGAGACTTGAAAGAAAACGCCGAATATCATGCAGCCCGTGAGCAACAGAGTTTTACCGAAGGACGAATAGCCGACATTGAAGGCAAACTGTCCAATGCCGAAATTATCGATATCACCAAGATTAACGCCAATGGAAAAGTAGTCTTCGGTTCAACCGTTGAACTGGAAGAATTAGATAGCGGTGATGTTGTGACCTACCAGATTGTGGGAGAAGACGAAGCGGATATCAAAAAAGGGCGTGTATCTATTACTTCCCCCATAGCTAGAGCACTAATTGGTAAAGAAGAAGAGGATATCGCGTCAGTACAAGCCCCGGGAGGCATAAAAGAGTACGAAATCCTTAAGGTGCGGTATGAAAGCTAATATTTAGCATAACCTTTATTTCATCCCAAAATTGGTTCCATAGCGGTTTTAAAATGCACGTCTATGTATTTAAACCATGTACCTTTATTTGCTAAATCCTCAAAGAATCATCCGAAAAAAACTTGAAGAGTTACCCCTTCGAAAGTGAGTAAAACCGACAAACGATGGTTATCCGAACATTTTCAGGATGAATACGTTAGGCGCGCCCAACGGGAAGGATTGCGTTCTCGGGCCACGTATAAGCTAAAAGAAATTAACGAACGAGACCATCTGTTAAAATGCGGTGACAATGTTATCGATCTTGGCGCTGCACCGGGTGGCTGGAGTCAGTACGCTGCACGAGTAATTGGTCCCGCAGGTAAAGTTATAGCACTAGATCGTTTACCCATGAACGATCTTCCAGGTGTAAAATTTATCCAAGGTGATTTTGGAGACGACCTGGTCTTAGAATCGTTACATAACCAATTAGCGGGCGATAAGATAAATATTGTACTGTCAGACATGGCCCCTAATTCAAGTGGAATAAGGTCAACCGATCAAGCTCGGGCAATGTATCTTGCCGAATTAGCATTAGAGGTGGTCAATAATGTATTAGCGCCGGAAGGACTTTTTCTCATCAAGCTGTTTCAAGGAGATGGATTTGACGAATTCCGAAAACAGACTCAGCAAATATTTAAAAAAGTTGTTTTTCGAAAACCAAAAGCATCCCGATCCAGAAGTAGAGAGGTTTATCTTTTAGCACGGGGGTTTAAATTTTCCAAATGATCACCATACTTAATGAACATTGTATGGGCACGCTTGTCCAATCTCGCGTTGTGCTGGAGGACTTCAAATATAAATTGCGAGATATTTAATCGTTTGATCTCGAGCATTCGTAGTGCTGGGGTCGGCACCCAAGGTGGTGAAGACTGCCAAAAATTACACCCGATTAAGGTATATTCTAAGCTTCAACAAGAAAATCCTGGTAAAATCGCCATCTAAATTTTTAAGAAGACCGGCTACGTCTTAGGAGCGTAAGTTTTGAACGATATGATAAAGAACATTATTCTGTGGGTCATAATCGCTGTTGTTTTGATGTCCGTATTTAATAATTTCGGAGCGAAAGACACGGCTGTTTCATCGATGCCTTATTCCGATTTTATTGCCGAGGTCAAAGCCGGGCAGGTCCGACAAGTAAAAATTGATGGACGAACAATTAAAGGAAAAACGATGGATGGAAGGGATTTTGCCACTTATAGTCCGGATGACCCAGGTTTAGTTGATGATCTTCTGGCTAATGGTGTTATCGTCGTCGCCAAACCCCCCGAACAACAATCGGTCCTGATGCAAATTTTTATATCGTGGTTTCCTATGTTGTTACTTATTGCCGTATGGATATTTTTCATGCGCCAAATGCAAGGCGGGGCCGGAGGACGTGGAGCTATGTCTTTTGGAAAAAGTAAAGCCCGACTATTGGAAGAAGACAAAGTTAAAGTAACATTCGCAGACGTCGCCGGGGTTGAGGAAGCCAAGGAAGAAGTTGTGGAAATGGTCGACTTCCTTAGAGATCCGAGTAAATTTCAAAAGCTAGGGGGGCAAATTCCCCGTGGTGCGCTGATGGTTGGTCCACCTGGTACTGGTAAAACCTTGTTAGCCAGAGCTATAGCGGGGGAAGCGAAAGTGCCCTTCTTTACAATATCAGGATCAGACTTTGTTGAAATGTTTGTAGGCGTCGGTGCATCCCGTGTACGAGATATGTTCGAGCAAGCTAAAAAACATTCCCCTTGCATTATTTTCATCGATGAAATCGATGCGGTAGGTCGTCAGCGGGGCGCGGGTCTCGGTGGTGGTCATGATGAACGTGAACAAACCCTCAACCAGCTACTTGTAGAAATGGATGGCTTCGATGGAAATGATGGGGTTATTGTCATTGCGGCAACCAACCGGCCGGATGTTTTGGATCCTGCGTTGTTACGTCCAGGCCGATTTGATCGTCAAGTCACCGTGGCCCTTCCAGACATTAGAGGTAGAGAACAAATTTTGAAAGTTCACTTGAAAAAAGTGCCCATGGACGATGACATCGAACCGAAAAATATCGCCCGAGGAACTCCAGGCTTCTCTGGCGCTGATTTGGCGAATTTGGTAAATGAAGCCGCGCTTTTCGCAGCACGGACCAACAAACGCTTGGTTAGCATGGAGAACTTAGAGAAAGCCAAGGATAAGATCATTATGGGAGCCGAAAGGCGTTCAATGGTCATGAGTGACGACGATAAGAAATTGACCGCATATCATGAGGCTGGTCATTGTATTGTCGGTCGTACCGTCCCCGAGCATGATCCTGTTTACAAAGTCAGTATCATGCCTAGGGGCCGAGCATTGGGTGTAACCATGTTTCTTCCTGAAACAGACCAGTACAGTGCTAGTAAGCGAAAACTGGAAAGCCAAATTTCTAGTTTGTATGGTGGCCGTCTTGCTGAACAAATTATTTATGGTACCGAAAAGGTCACCACTGGTGCATCCAATGATATTGAAAGAGCAACAGAATTGGCACGAAATATGGTAACCAAGTGGGGTTTATCCGAAAGATTGGGTCCACTAGCCTATACCGAAGAAGAAGGTGAAGTTTTCCTTGGACGTTCTGTTACTCAAACAAAGTCAACATCAGATGAAACAGCCCATGTTATTGATGAGGAAATACGTTCAGTTATAGACCGTAATTATGAGCGTGCAGAAAAGATTCTTAGGGATAATATGTCGATATTGCACGCCATGGCTGATGCCCTCATGAAATATGAAACCATCGATAAGAATCAAATCGACGATTTGATGGCTGGCAAAGAAGTCAGACCCCCAAAAGATTGGGAAGATGATACGCCAACTTCTGGTGGAAAAACCGTTGACGCAAAAGAAGCTGACGATAATATTAAACCCCAGGAAACACCACTTGGTGGACCTGCTAACCAGCATTAATAACTCAGAAAGAATGTCCAATCCTTAATTTTCACCTATATTTAGGATAAAAGAAGGGATACATACGGCGTATGTATCCCTCTTTCTTATGCAGTAATTGGATAGGGACAAAGAAAGTTTTGAAACAAAATATTCCTGTTTCATCACCGTGGACTGCTTCTACCCTGTAACTTCGCCTGCATATTTAATCTTAAATTTTGCTGCTCTCTAGAGGAAAGGTTTATGGGAAAAAAATATTTTGGTACTGACGGTATCCGTGGGAAAGTCGGGCAGCATCCGATTACTCCAGACTTTGTTCTTAAATTGGGATGGGCCGTCGGCAGAGTATTTGCGGGCAAAGGAAGTCGAAATGTTTTAATCGGCAAAGACACCCGGATCTCAGGTTATATGTTTGAATCGGCGCTGGAAGCAGGACTTTCCGCTGCGGGTGTCAATACCCAAATGTTAGGGCCAATGCCCACTCCCGGCATTGCCTATCTAACACGAACCTTCCGAGCTCAAACGGGTATCGTAATCAGTGCGTCTCATAACCCCCACCACGATAATGGAATTAAGTTTTTTTCGTCAGAAGGCTATAAACTGCCCGATGAAATTGAACTAGCTATCGAGCAGCAATTAGATCAACCGATGAGTACCGTTGATTCCTCGAGTCTTGGAAAAGCTTCGCGAATCGATGACGCAGCAGGTCGGTACATCGAATTTTGTAAAAGCACCATCCCATCCCATATGGATTTTAGTGGATCGAAAATCGTCGTGGATTGTGCGAATGGATCGACTTACCATATAGCTCCGCATGTGTTCAGTGAACTCGGAGCAGAGGTTATTCCTATCGGTGTCACACCTGATGGCTTGAATATTAATGATAACTGTGGGGCGACCGAACCCGAAACTTTGCAACAAAAAGTACTCGATTATAATGCGGACTTTGGAATTGCCCTCGATGGTGATGGTGATAGGGTCGTAATGGTCGATCATTTAGGTGAGATTGTAGATGGTGACCAAATTCTCTATATCATCGCCAAATCGCGCCTTACCTCTAAAACTCTGCATGGCCCAATAATTGGCACATTGATGACTAATTTGGGTTTAGAACATAGTCTGACCAAGATCGGTGTAGAATTAAAACGGGCTCAGGTCGGTGATCGCCATGTCATGGAAATGTTGTCGAAACACGACTCTATCTTGGGAGGCGAAAATTCGGGACATATTATTTGCTCTGATCGGACGACCACGGGCGATGGGATAATATCAGCTCTGCAAGTCATGGCTGAGATGTTCAAATCAGGGTCTACCTTGCATGAATTGAAAGATGGTATGAAGAAATACCCTCAATCACTCGTAAACATTAAAGTTGATCGAAAAACCGACTTATCTCAATTTGAACCGATTCAGAAAGCTAAAGAAGCAGCTGAACGTGAACTCAACGATAATGGCCGCATCCTGCTTCGTGCTTCTGGTACAGAGCCTTTAATCCGGGTCATGGTTGAAGGCAAAGACCATTCCCAAGTTGACGATATTGCTAACCGATTGGCAACAGTAATCAGTCAGCAGTTAGCTTCTAATACATAGTACACCCAAACAAGTTGATTTTTTATTCATTTGTCGCTACCCTTACGCGGTTTTAAAAGGCTTCCGATCGATAAATAGAAATTTACGAGGATCGTCCTCTATTGGTGTAGTTTCACGGAGTACTAAATGCGTCGCCCTCTTGTAGTTGGAAATTGGAAACTCAACGGTACACGCGTGGGTACAAGGCAACTTTTGTCGGAGATCCTAGCAGGATTAAAAAACGATACACAAACAGAAGTATCTGTTTGTGTCCCCTTTGTTTTTGTTTCACAAGTAGCGAAACAACTAGCAGACACACGCTTGTTTTGGGGTTCTCAGAATGTTGCTGATCGAGAAAAGGGAGCCTTTACTGGAGAAATATCGGCTTCAATGCTTAAGGAATTTGGGTGTCGATTCGCAATAGTTGGTCATTCCGAAAGACGCAACCTTTATGGCGAATCGAGTGCCCTGGTAGCGGAGCGCTTTAAAATGGCAATTAAAAACGACCTCCAACCCATATTGTGTGTCGGAGAAACGTTGGAAGAAAGAGAAAAAAATGATACGTTTAAGGTCATAAAAGAACAACTTTCACCAGTTTTAGAAGCAGTGGGAGTGGATTCCTTTACTAAAGCCGTAATTGCCTATGAACCAGTATGGGCTATAGGCACCGGTAAAACTGCCTCAACAGCGCAAGCTCAACAGGTCCACACTTATATTCGAAAAACAATTGCAGATTTTGATCAGAGCATCGCAAAAAAACTTCGTATCTTATACGGGGGCAGCGTCACCGCGGATAATGCGACAGCTCTTTTTTCAATGGCAGACATAGACGGCGGTTTGATTGGCGGAGCTTCTCTTAAGGCCCAATCATTTCTAGCCATAATTAATTCAGCAAACTCAGTAAAATAACATGCACCAAGCCATAATAATCTTCCACATTTTAATCGCAGTTTCCATGGTTGGCCTAATACTAATCCAACAAGGTAAAGGTGCTGATGCCGGTGCCGCATTTGGGAGTGGTGCTTCCGGTACAGTCTTTGGAGCGCGTGGCGCGGCCTCTTTTCTAACCCGTACGACAGCAATATTAGCGGCACTATTTTTCAGTACAAGTATGGTGTTAGCATATTTAGCGGATATGGGTGATCCCCAAAAAGACATTATGGATACACCCGCAATAGCTCAACCAATCAGCGATCTTCCCACTGGGTTCCAGGAAGACATCACCGAAACAATTTCGGATATCCCACTACCGAGCGACCTACCGTTCCCTTCAACTCCGAAAGAAAAAGACAGCAGTGTGGATAATCCGACAATCAATCCTATAGACCAAATCACGCAGGATAATCCATCAAAACTAGACAATACCCCCGCTAATTAGGATTAGTTCGTGGTACCGCTCTATTCGCGTTATGACAAGAACAGTACAATGCTATAAAAGCCGATGTGGTGGAATTGGTAGACACGCCGTCTTGAGGGGGCGGTGACGAAAGTCGTGCCGGTTCAAGTCCGGCCATCGGCACCATTGAAGAAAAAATGCCTGAAAGTTGAATAATATGTTTCGGCAAAGTCTGATCCAAACTTTCTGCTCGTAATGTTGGAGATTCCTAATGCTAACCAAGCGTTACCCGGACGCCCGGAGAAAATGCTGGTAGCAGACACACATTATGTCAGCGGACATCCATTGAAGCCGCCTTTTCCCGACGGAATGGAAACTGTGATATTTGGGTTGGGATGTTTTTGGGGAGCAGAAAAAATATTCTGGTCTATAAAGGGAGTATTTTCGACTGCTGTTGGTTATGCAGGGGGTCTAACACCTAATCCAACGTATCAAGAGGTCTGTACCGGCCTAACAGGTCACAACGAGGTTGTCAGAGTAACTTACGACCCCAGGATAGTCCGCTTTGGACAGCTACTCTGTTCATTCTGGGAATCACATGATCCTACACAAGGAATGAAACAAGGCAATGATATAGGCACTCAATATCGCTCAGGAATCTATACCTACGATAGCCAGCAAGCAAAAGTTTCGTTAACCTCTCGGAATATTTACCAACAAGCGTTAAATCGGGATGGCAAAAACCGTAAAATTACTACGGAACTTCTAGGAGCCCCCGAATTCTTTTACGCTGAAGACTATCACCAACAGTACTTGGCCAAAAATCCAGGTGGTTATTGCGGAATAGGCGGGACAGGAATACGATACCCTTTCGTGGTATCTTCAACTGGAAACAACTCGTTGAATCAAGACTAGTTTCTTAGGAAAAAAGGAAGAAGCTCCGACCACTTCTTCCCCTAATCTAGGTCAACATTAATACTAATTGGAAGGCATGAACTCAACTCAAACTAAGCGCATCGCATGCTTAACACACCATAGGGTAAGTGTACCTCGCTAATAATTTAGATGTAATGTGGCAAAATGTCGCACCTCGATACCTTCATTCATCTAAAGTTATTTGAGCAGTATGAGTAGCACCATTGAATCCAGTCCAGATCAATCGGCACGCCAGAATCTAACTTGGTTATTTCGACTACGCAATTTTCTGATCGCTGGCGAATCACTACTGTTGGTTGTCACCGTGTATTTAATCGCTTACCAAATTCCCGAAAGATTAATTTGGGCGATTATATCTGTTGCCATGATTGTCAACTCGTTAACTTGGTATCGTTTGCAGCACAGCCACCCAGTCACTGAAGTCGAGCTGTTCATCCACTTAGTATTTGATGTAATGGGAATCACCGCAATATTATATTGTACCGGTGGAGGCGCAAATCCATTCGCATGGTTCTTTATTCTTCCATTGGTTATCACTGCAACAATACTTCCCCATATCTATACCGGATATATCTTAGGCTTGACCTCTGTCTGTTACACGATACTCACCGGCTACAATATTCCTCTCGCGGATCCGCACCCTGGGGTTGATACAAACAATCTACCAAAAGTAGTTCTAGATTTACAATCACAACATTTTATCAATCTTCATGTATTCGTCCTTTGGTTCGGATTTTTGCTTATAGCCGGAATAGTGGCCTATTTTGTTGTGAAAATGACCGACACCTTACGCGAACGGGAAAAAACATTGGCACAAGCGAGAGAACAGGTCCTCCGTGATGAACGGGTTATCGCGTTAGGAACATTAGCAGCGGGCGCCGCTCATGAATTAGGAACACCCCTAGGAACTATGGCAATCTTAACCCATGATATTAAACAGGAATATCCAAGAGAAGAATTTGGCGACCTACAATCAAAAATGCAAATTTTCGATGAACAAATCGAGCGCTGTAAAGATGCTTTAGCTCTAATGTCCGCTTCGGCAGGGGATATTCGCGCCGAATCAGGATATGTGATGCGATTAGGAGAATATCTTGACGATGTAATTCTTCAATGGCGTGACCAACGATCCTACCCAAAACTAGAGTACAACCCCAAAAACTCAAAATCCAGTTACCCTTTTTTGTTAGCCGACAAAACCTTAACTCAAACCCTAATTAATATACTCAACAATGCAGCAGATGCTTCACCTGCTTGGGTAGGGCTAAATGTCGATTGGGATTCCAAAAAAATTGTCATTGAAATTCTGGATAAGGGTTCTGGAATCGATCCAGAAATTATAAAATCGCTAGGAAAGCATCCAATTTCATCCAAGCAACAAGGTTTGGGTGTGGGGTTATTTCTAGCCTATTCAACCATAAACCGTTTGGGTGGCTCGCTGGAGATATTCAACCTTCCCAAAACCGGTGCTTGTTCTAAAGTCACCTTACCTTCTGCAAAATTCTGAAAACATATGAGTGAAAATAGACTCGAAAAAGGCAGAGATCGTCCAAAACTATTATTGGTTGACGATGATCCGACATTTTGTCAGGTACTTAGCCAATCCCTCACAAAACGAAATTACGATGTTAGGGTTGCCCATGATCTGAATACGGGCTGCGCTATCGCGGACGACCAGGACATTTTGTATGCCGTTGTAGATTTGCGGATAGGTCAAGAGTCGGGTCTGGAGATGGTCTCACAACTACACTCAAGACACCAAAACATGCGTATAATCGTGTTGACAGGCTACGCGAGCATCGCCACTGCAGTCGAAGCTGTAAAACTGGGCGCCACCCATTATTTAACCAAACCTGCCAATCCCGATGAAATCATAGCTGCACTTTTAAAAAGCCAAGGAAACCCGATGGAAAAAGTCACAGACCGACCGCTATCGGTTAAACGTTTGGAATGGGAACACCTGCAAAAAGTTTTGATGGAACACAATGGAAATATTTCTGCAGCAGCCAGAGCGTTAGGAATGCATAGACGCACCCTACAACGCAAACTAGATAAGCGCCCGGTTAAGAAATAAGTCTCAAAATGCTAGGCGTCTTTATATTTCGCGCTCCACGCTGCATACCCACCGGTTAAACTGTAGACATCGGCAATACCTTGACTAGAAAACAATTCCGCAGCACCCTGGCTGGTATTACCATGGTAGCAGTACACAATCAGGGGTCGTTGTTTATCAACATTATCCAAAAATTCCTGAACATTAGCATTGTTGACTAATTGGGCATTCAGAAGATGGCCAGACTGATAGGACTGGGGATCACGGACATCGACGACAGTCACCTCTTTTTCCTCCATCATCTTTTTGCAGTCTTCAAGGTCAATACACTGAAATGTCATCTCATTCCCCTGTCGCTTTCTGTATAGGCTCGTTGCTATCGCATTTAAAGCTATTCCGCCCCCACTTCGTCTTCTATTTCGTCGTCTTCAAAGTCTGCTTCGTCAAAATCTTCTTCGTCGAGAGGGACATCTCCGTCATGGACCAATGACTCACGAAGCTGGAAGTAGGAATCTCGCCTAAATGCGTAATCATCCCCAAACGCTGATGCGTCCTTGGCAATCGCTGAAGCAGTCAAAAGATCTGACCGTTGATCAATCACATCTAAAGCCGTGAGACCCAAACCTATCGCTACCGAATTATTGGTGAGAAATGTAATATAAGTAACTGGATTAGCCAAAGCATCTCCTACCAATCCCGCTGTACCTCGAGGTGAACTGGGCCCAAAAAACGGTAAAACAAGATACGGACCGGTAGGAACTCCCCATACCCCTAGGGTCTGCCCGAAATCCTCATTGTGCTTTGGGAGATCCCAGTGGGTCGCAACATCGAAAAAACCGGCCAATCCGACTGTTGAATTAACTAAAAAGCGAGCTGCATCTGATCCACCTTGAGCTACCTTCAGTTGAAGAAAATCGTTTAGCGTGACACGTATGTCGGCGAGATTACTAAAAAAGTTGGTGACGCCAGTATCGACGAAAGAGGGTGTGACCCAATTGTAGCCTTTTGCAACCGGCTTTAAAGCATATTCGTCGAGATTTTCATTGAACGTGTGTACGCCTCGATTCCACCCTTCCATTGGATCCCGCGGATCGTTACTAGTCGTGGCACACCCAGCTAAAATTGAAATAAAGATCACCCCCCCAAGGTGCAATCCAATTTTTTTAATAGTATTTGACATCATATCGTTCCTGAACCGGCTTTAAGAAAATTAATTTGTAATATTTAAACACTCCTATTTTGCTTCTTACCAGTAGGAGGAATGCTCGTTTACATACTATAAACTAAGCATTTGTCCTTAGTTCTTAAACAAAATAAAGATGATCGTAACAGTTACTCCCCTTATCGTAAAAGTTACATATATCCTATAATGAAGGATCATTAATAAGATAGCATAGCTACTGCTAATCTTCGAGACCTTTAGGCTTTTGTTTATTGATTTTCAAGGCAATTGATAACCATTGTAAACCGCTTCTGTCGAAACATTGGCCTGAGAAACAACCAATTCGCCCTTTAAATGCTGAAAGAGTAATTCACTCGTTGTTCAAGCATCGAAACTACCGTGTTAAACCAACACCGACAGCTCTATCTGAAAAACCACAGCCACGAAAAAATCGATAAACGGTCGCAATAAAGTTTGACCGCTGAAAAACATCGACAGACTACCGTTAGTCTATCGTAACACCCGCGTTAGAGAGCATTTTTTTCAACTCGCCAGACTCATAGAGCTCAAGCATAATATCGCTACCACCCACCAACTCCCCATTGATGAACAACTGAGGGAATGTTGGCCATTGGGAATATATTTTAAGGTTTTCGCGTATTTCAGGGTCCTCAAAGACATTAACATGAGCAAATTTCGCATTGCAGGCCTGGAGAATTTGGGTTGCTTGACCTGAAAAACCGCATTGTGGAAATTGGGGGCTGCCCTTCATGTAAAGGATAGCTGGGTTTTCTTCGATCTGATTTTTAATACGTTCTTGAACGTCCATACAAAACACCTAATTTTTTGAGAAATCGATAATCCATAAGTGTACTAGGAAAATAATACATAATCTAACCCGTGAGAATCCTTGCTGATTCTTGCTTGATGCAGAATTGCTCTATATAATTGAAAGTTAAGGCAGTCAA
>CAZZET010000058.1:0-22803 GCA_964653275.1 uncultured Methylococcales bacterium | reverse complement strand
ACTTATTAGCCGAACCAGCGCAGCCAGTCATGAAAAACACCAAAAAAACGAAATAATAAATGAACCCATCTCCCAACCTCTCAATAATCTTCAAGAGAATCACCCCGCCCTACTCTTTCCAAAAAATCAAACCATCAACAATAGAATTTCAAGCAGACACTCAGCACACGCCTATATAGGCGTAATTGGCACCTAACATTGTTGTAGCACTGCCCCAATACCGAATCATTCTCTTCCTTAATTGTAAGCCGCATGCATTCAACTGCAAGCACTTCCCTACGCTTTAAAGTTCACCACAGCGCAGTTAGCGCCGTACGGCAGCTATCCGACAATTATTTCTATACTTTATAAAAAAATGAAAATAATACCGAAAACCCGGAGACGCAGCCGATGTTATAATCTCCAATACTTATACTAAAATTCTTTTTTTTAGCCTCTGAACAAGAATTTTCAGCAGCTAACAAATACCTAAGCTAATTTACACAAAGTCACCCATGAGGCAATCTTTATCTCTCGCCACCCAACCAAATGGTGAAGAAGTCTATACCATTTCGCAGCTAAACCGAGAAGCAAAACAATTGTTGGGGGAACGCTTCCCCTCCATTTGGGTCGAAGGTGAAATTTCCAATCTAGCCCGCCCGTCTTCTGGCCATATCTACTTCTCGCTCAAGGACGAGTCCGCTCAAATCCGATGCGCCATGTTTCGAACACGACGACTCGGATTGAGTTTCAAACCCGAAAACGGAAATCAGGTATTAGTAAAAGCTCAAGTCAGTTTGTATGAATCTAGAGGAGATTACCAACTAATCATTGAACATATCGAAGAGACTGGTGACGGGGTTTTAAGACGCGCTTTCGAAGCCCTGAAAAATCGTTTATTGATAGAAGGTCTCTTCGATCCCGATCACAAACAACCACTGCCAGTTTTACCTCACAAAATTGGTATTATCACATCGCCAACTGGAGCGGCAATTCGCGACATCTTGACAGTACTTAAACGACGCTTTGTTTCCATCCCGATAATAATCTATCCCGTGTCGGTCCAAGGGGATAATGCTGTGGATGATATTGTTAGCGCAATCACAATCGCAGGCCTTCGCAAAGAATGCGATGTCCTTATTCTTGCCCGAGGTGGTGGTTCGCTTGAAGACTTATGGGCCTTTAACCAAGAAAAAATCGCTCAATCCTTGTTCAAATGTCCGATACCCGTTATCACAGGCATCGGACATGAAATAGATTTCACAATAGCCGATTTTGTAGCCGACGTTCGCGCGGCAACACCCTCCGCTGCAGCTGAAACTGTTTCTCCGAACCAAAAAGAGTGGCTGGATCAAATTGTCCAAATTGAACGACGGACTCGTAAACGAATTTCGTTGATACTTCAGCACCGAAAACAAAAGCTTGGTTGGCTGTGTACGCGCCTGGATCAACAAGGACCTCTTCAGAAGATACAAGCCCAAAATCAGCGCCTCGACCAACTAGAACTAAGAATATCAAGAAATATTAATGGATATTTAACCCGCTCTACAGCTCTTCTCGACACACTGGCAGCAAAGTTGCTGCAACACAGCCCCATGAATCGAATAAGCGTATTCGCTTCTCACCACAAACATCTTAACCAAAGATTGCAAAAAGCCTTTGAAAATCAGTTCGAAAACCGGCGCTTAAGATTGGCAAAACTCAGCCATACGCTCAATACAGTCAGCCCTTTGGCAACCATGAGCCGGGGCTATAGTATTATGATACGTGATAGTGACAGAGCCATTATTCGATCTCATAGCCAAATTCAACCAGGAGAACGGGTTAAGGCCAAACTAGCGCAGGGACATTTGAATTGCATCGTCGAGGAATCACTCAATGAATAAGATCATTTATGTTTTTTTGCTGGCATATTCAAGCCAAATATTTTCCATGCAGTTACCCCAACAATCACTTGTACCAGGCGGGATTGTTGTGATCGACTTGCTACAGAACCAAGACGTAGCACCTCGAGTTTACTTCCAAGACCGAAGAGTCGCGGTACTAAAAAATCAGGGCAAATGGGTCGCGCTGGTAGGAATACCACTCTCTATAAAACCGGGAAAACACCGAATCCTGGTTAAATATGGCACTTCACCACAGCAAAAAATGCCGTTCATTGTTGAAGCAAAAGAGTATCCGACTCAATACATTACGATAAAAAACAAACGCATGGTAAATCCTTATGCGAAGGATATTGATCGAATCAAAAACGAAAGAATCCCCATTAATAAGGCATTGAGAACGTGGACACCCCAAACCATAGTGGACACGGACTTTTCAACACCCGTTGACGGCAAACTGAGCAGCCCTTTTGGGCTAAGGCGGTTTTTCAATAAACAACCCCGCAAACCCCACAGTGGGCTCGATATTGCTGCCCCTAAAGGAACCCCCATTAAAGCACCTGCTGATGGAGTAGTGATCGAAAGTGGAAACTTTTTTTTCAACGGCAATTCAGTTTTTCTGGACCATGGACAAGGATTGATTACTGGTTATTTCCACATGAATGAAATCAAAGTAAAGGCGAAACAACATTTAAAGCGCGGAGATATTTTGGGAACGGTGGGCGAAACGGGTCGTGTCACCGGTCCACACCTTCATTGGAATGTATACCTGAATAGGACCAAGGTAGACCCTGCGCTTTTTATTGCCAACCAATTACCCACAAATCAAACACTCGCTAAATGAGCAAAATTATCAGTTTGTATCATACTTATTCCCATAAACTTGCCTTGCACACATTTTTTTAAAACTAAACAACCATCAACTTTAGCTGGTGGTTGGTTAGTTTCAGTGTCATGATTCTTTCTGCAACCCCTGTCGCCATTATTGAACGCCACTTTTTAAATGCTGCGTTGTGGTGTTGGTTAGCTGCCTCTCTATCCATAATTGGACTCCTGCATACTTATCATTGGACTATTACTGATACGGTACTTTCTTTGACGCCAGCATGGCCATGTGCGATTGGATACGTGCTAATGGGAGTTTGTTTTTTTTCGTGCCGCGGTTAACGGTTAATCTGGAGTCAACGAAAAAGTGATTAAAATAATCTCTGGAGGACAAACCGGTGTCGACCGCGGCGCTTTGGATGCCGCATTAGCAATCGGTGTGGAATGCGGTGGTTGGTGCCCTTCCGGACGTCTTGCCGAAGACGGAAGAATTCCGAAAAGATATCCACTAAGTGAATTAGAAAGCCGAAATTATCGAGATCGAACGCTACAAAATGTCATTGATAGTGACGGTACAGTAATTTTTTATTTTGGGATAATGGAGGGCGGAACCAAACTGACTTCAATTTTCTGTAAAAACCAACATAAACCCTACCTTAGTTTCGATGCCACCAAAATCTGTGAGCAACAAGCCACTGAACTCATTCATACATTTACACTAAAGTATCGAATCAATGAGCTGAATATAGCGGGTCCGCGAGCGAGTAAGATAAAAAACGCTCATAAATATACTATGAGCACAATTGCTGCATTTCTTCAAAAGACCACCACTGTTAATGATCTAATTTCAATGGATCGTTCCTAATCGCGATAGCCTAAAGACATAGTAACGTCACGAAAACTTCCTTCAAATATCTTAAGGTCCTAGCGTTTTATTTAGCCGAAATTTTAAAGATACTTTCGATTGACAGAAGACAAAGTATAATATGCCGAAGTGAGGCCGCAAATTTGAATTAGAACGGGGTGTATTTATGTAGAACGCCCCGCTAGTTCTCTGACATCCGACCACATTGCTCGTATAATAGGTAACTCGGTCTCCGGGATGAACGAAACAGTTTTTTTAAGAAATGACAGCTGCTTTCGAGGCGCTCGAAGTCGATCCTGACGCTACTATGGACTTAAAATAACACCTAACGAACGTAGCGCCATAAAAATGGCCAGGCATGGAAAAGGGGAATCAGTTTAGTTTAACTTAGATTACTCGAACCGGGTTTTTTAAAATATGGATGTTGTTTTGTATTGTTTAAAGGGGATCTACAATGTCGATCATTGGCAACATTTTATCTTTTTTTTCTTCCGACAACCTAGACATGGCCCTAATCAATAGGGTACTAGTCGGCGAATCCTTGCAAGGAGACGGCAATGAGGTAGCGCATATCGATTTGCTCATCGGACCTCGTGGTAGCGCTGCGGAATCGGCGTTTGCTAATTGTGTGACTAACAACAAGGATGGCTTTTCCAGTTTATTAGCGGTGGTTGCGCCAAATTTAATGGCTAAGCCGAGTACCGTCATGTTCAATAAAGTCACCATTAAAAACAGCAAACAGGCCGTGCAAATGTTTGGTCCTGCTCAACGTGGGGTTGCCATGGCTGTAGCTGATTGTGTTGAAGATGGCACCATCCCTCCCGAGGAAGCCGACAATGTATTCATCTGCGTGGGCGTATTCATCCACTGGTTGGCTGCAGACGACACCAAAATCCAGGATTATAACTATGCCGCCACAAAAGAAGCTCTCCAACGAGCTGTTCGCCGCGAGCCAAAAGCACGCGATGTTGTGGCTCAAAAAAGTTCCGCGGAGCATCCATTCGCAGCGCACGCATAATCGTTAGAAATCAGAATCGCCATTCCGGTTTTTTCCGAATGGCGATTTCCACCAATCCAATAGAACTCTGCTTGGAAAAAAGAACATATAAACAAAAAATAGAGGGCACTTTTTTTTACAACCCACAATTTCGAAAATCGAATCCACCGCCCCCCCAACCCAACATAAACTTCATTTTAATTGGAAAGTAATATGACTACTGAAATTAGTTATTTAGTGTGGACCACAATGGTAACGTCCATTATGTGGGTGCCTTATATCTTGAACAGCTTTGTTGTGCGAGGCATTCTCGATACTGTTAGTTACCCTCTTGACCCAAAACCTCTATCACCTTGGGCATCACGCATGAAAGCCGCCCACGCAAATGCGGTTGAGAATTTGGTTGTTTTTGGGTTATTGGTGTTGGCCGCCCATGTCATGAATATCACGAATAGTGTTACTGCAACCGCTTGTGTGATTTATTTCTGGTCACGCATCGTTCATTTGGGCGCTTATACTTTAGGAATTCCCTGGGTTCGGACACTCGGATTTCTCGGGGGGTTTGGTGCACAGGTCACTATAGCTTTACAAATAGTTTTGAGCCCGTAATACGAGGAAACAGTGGTTCGCCAACCCAAAAACCAATGAGTTCTAGCCGTACTGCATTCGTACCGCTTCGCCGCAATCAGCGTATGCGAGACTCTCCTGCCCCGTAGTAATCTTTCCAAAAGTCAGGGTATTCCTCTGCCATATTTGACTTGCCCAACCTGACAATTTCAATTTTAAAAAAACACAGGTTAGCTTTGGGGATTTGGAAAAGCTCATAAATCTTCAAGACCAGCCGGACAGAACAACCTTTGTCGATCCAAAGCTATTGTGTTAAAGGTATAAATTGATTTCGTACTGACTTATTTTTTGCTAAACCCATTATGAAAATTAAATTTTGGGGGGTTCGAGGTTCGATACCTTCCCCAGGAGCAAACACGGTAATTTATGGAGGTAACACTACTTGTATCGAAATTAGAACCAACGAAAATGAGTTGATCATTCTTGATGGTGGAACTGGTGTTTTTCCGCTAGCCCAAGAATTACTCGCCGAAATCCCTATTACGGCACATATATTCATTTCCCATACACATTGGGATCATATCCACGGACTTCCTTTTTTTACACCACTATTTATACCGGGTAACCACATAAATTTATACGGTGGATTTAACATCGTGACACAACAGGGAATAGAACATGCCTTATCAATTCAACTACAATACAGCTATTTCCCTATCCGAGAAGCCGAAATCAAAGCCAACGTAGAATATATCACTCTGAATGAAAGCCAAACAACGCAAATCGGAACAAGCTTTGTAACACCAACCACTCTCAACCATCCAGTTTTAAATTTCGGATACAGAATTAGACAGGGTAACAAATCTATCTTCTTCACTGGCGACCACGAACCACCCTACAACATCTATCATCCAGACGATGAAGATTTTGAAGACTATCAAGTGATAATAAGGGAAAAAGAGGCGCATATTCTGCAGGCCATAAAAGGCGCCGACATATTGATCGCCGATTGCTCATATACTAATGACGAGTACCCCGCTAAACAAGGTTGGGGACATGGCACATTTGATTCCTCTATCGAATTAGCAAAACAAGCTGGCGTAAAAAAACTTATTTGTACCCATCACGAGCCCACACGTCGCGACGAACAACTGGAAATTGTATTCCAGCAAGCTCTCGAACGCTATACAGAAACAGCCGAGGAAATTGATATATCCCTCGCTCGAGAAGGTTTAGAGATCGAATTATAGTCGGCAGATAAAGCAACGGACACCTACATTTGGAATGGCAAGTTGGAAGCTCCCTTTTATTTCACCACGGGACATTCCAACAGATTAACTTTGAGTTGTTGTTGTTTGACATTGGTTTTATCAAATAAAGCCCATAGTTCGGCGTAGGATTTTTTCCGAATGGGATGTACTAATTTTGATGCTATTTCAGCCAGGGGTTCCAATACAAAAGCATATTCCAATATATCGGCGCGGGGCAAAACAATACCTTCCTCATCAAAAATCAGATCGCCGTATAGCATTAAATCCAAATCTAAGGTTCTAGAGGAAAACTTACAGCTCCTTCGGGTGCGGCCGTGCTCAGTTTCAATACTGCGCAGTATGTTTAAGACCTCCGAGAGAGATCGCTGAGCTTCAAAAGTCACTACCATATTATAAAACGGATCTCCTTCGAAACCGACCGAGGCGCTTTCATAGATACTGGAACACGTTAAAACCCCAAATTTCTTTTTTAATGCACTCAGCGCAGAGCGAATGTTCATTTCGCGCTTAATATTGCTACCGAGACCGATAAATACCTTAGGCATCGATTGATTTCCCCCCCCTTTCTATCACGATACCAACATCAGTCGCCCCCCTAATTGCACCTTTCTTATTCACCATCAACTTGATCCACGGCACATCGAATTCGTCAATTACGATCTTAGCAACATTTTCAGCCAACGTTTCCACTAACAAAAACTCACTCCGTTCGATGAAGGAAATCAAACGTTTAGAAACCGCTTTATAATCGACAGTACTGTCAATATTATCTGTTTCAGCCGCTTTGCGAATATCGGTAGCCATTTCCAAATCTAACACAACTATTTGCTTGGTTTTACGTTCCCAATCATAAATTCCAATAATTGTCTCGATCTGAAGACCATGCAGAAATATAATATCCACTCTTTTAATTATCTTTGGTAATTTTGGAACGCACATTATCCTCGAATTTACGGACGATCGCTAAGTTGTTTCTTTATTTTTTCATATTCAATTTCATAACTATTTTTTAATGTATAAATTTGCCAAGGTAATAAAATTCCGTGCACATTCAATCTTTCAAAGGAGAAAAACATGTGGGAATGGCTGATCGTACCCTTTGCCTATTTAATGGGATCGCTTTCCAGTGCAATCATCGTTTGCCATTGCCTAAATCTTCCCGATCCCCGGCAACAGGGCTCTAAAAACCCAGGTGCAACAAATGTTCTGCGCTTTGCTGGAAAAAAAGTAGCCGTAGTCACCCTCTTTGGCGATGTTCTAAAAGGCCTGATCCCTGTTCTATTGGCAAAATTTATAGCTCCGCAGTCCTCTATTATTGCAATAGTGGGACTAGCTGCATTTTTGGGCCATCTTTACCCAATATTTTTCAATTTCAAAGGTGGTAAAGGTATTGCTACCGCTGTTGGGGTATTAGGTGGTTTCGCCTGGCCTATCGGCTTGGCGCTGATATTAACTTGGGTAATAGCGTTGGCGTTATCCAAAATATCATCGCTTTCAGCATTGATAGCAGC
This sequence comes from uncultured Methylococcales bacterium, assembly GCA_964653275.1. Taxonomy (GTDB): domain Bacteria; phylum Pseudomonadota; class Gammaproteobacteria; order Methylococcales. The sequence continues at coordinate 14,905 of CAZZET010000058.1, read as the reverse complement.
GATCCTCAACCCTATTTATGTTTGGTGGTTTACTGACGATCAAACCATGATTATTACAGGGACTATCATTTCGGTGTTTGCAATTTGGCGCCATAAAGCTAACATCCAACGCCTTTTGAGAAAGGAAGAAAGTAAAGTCGGGAAATCTTGAAATATTTTTTGGACTAAGGATTTCAAAAACGAACTGATGAGAAATTCATGCTGATATAACAACTGGACCTAGGAACATACCTTCGAAGTGTGTCGCGAGCCATAGATCCGTTCAGCATTCAGAAAGAATAACGTCTGTTGATCCGCTTTATCAGCATCGCCAGCAAGTGTGCAACTTACAGAAACCCATTGAGCTAAGTTCGAGGTCATAGTACATATCGGTCATTCACCACCCCATTCGGTTCCAACCAAAGCACTCAATACAATGGTCTACATAAGGCTTCAGCCCATCCTGCTATCCCAATCAACTTGACGGTTTAAGGCCAAAGTTACACGAGTATCTAAACCTCTGGTAGATCATCCAATGGCCACCTGGGTGCGGCTTTAATCACCAGCGGATCAAAATAACCAGCCAATAAACGTTGACAACCGGCAAAAGCGATCATTGCACCGTTATCGGTACAAAATTCTAATTTTGGAAAATACACTGTTGCTGTCAATTGTTCGACCATTTCTAATAATTTTGTCCGTATCCTTTGGTTCGCGCTTACACCACCGGCAACCACCAATCGCTGCATTCCTGATTGTTTCAATGCCCGTTTACTTTTAATTACCAAAGTATCGGCGATGGCTTCTTGGAACGCCCAAGCAATATCTGCTTTAACCTGCCCACTTTTATCAGTTTGATTAAAAGTATTAATTGCAAAAGTCTTCAAACCACTAAAACTGAAATCCAATCCAGGTCGATTTACCATAGGTCGCGGGAAATTATACTTTTTAGGATCACCACTCTCGGCCATACGAGCCAAAGCAGGGCCCTGGGGATAAGCTAATCCGAGCAATTTACCGATTTTATCGAAAGCTTCACCAGCAGCATCATCCAGCGATTCTCCTAACAAACGATATTGACCTATTCCCTGAACGCCAACGAGTTGGGTATGTCCTCCAGAAATAAGCAACGCTACGAAAGGAAATTCCGGTACATTCTCCTCAAGCATGGGAGCCAATAGGTGCCCTTCCATATGGTGAACAGCAACGGCAGGAATACCCCAGGCCCAAGCCAAACTCCGAGCTACCGTCGCACCTACAAGCAATGCACCTACTAGCCCCGGTCCACCGGTGTATCCAATCCCATCGATTTTAAGAGGATCCACACCTACATCCTTAATCATTTGCCGAATAAGTGGTACAACTTTTCGGATATGGTCCCTTGAAGCCAATTCCGGTACAACACCGCCGTACTCGGCATGAATAACTACTTGGCTATAGACTCGATGCCCTAGTAGGCCAAGTTCCGAATGGTAAACAGCAATCCCCGTTTCATCGCAGGAAGTTTCTATACCCAGTACAATCATGGAATTTTTAAAGTGTGGGAGACTCTACCAAAGGTTGACGCTAGCAGAACGCCATTTAGGCTTAATACGCGCTAATACCCATATGAATGTTGTTGACTACGACAAATTAATTTCACTCGGTTTATTTCTTCACCCCAATCATCTAATAATTTGGAATTCTATGAAGTCCATCGGTTACCCAAAAGGCACGCATTAAATCATGCACGCAATTTTACCATTAATCGAACCGACCGACTTCCCTTCCATTTACCGCCGAAAACTAACGACACTACAAATAAACCTCGGTTACATTTGCAATATGTCTTGCTTACTTTGTCATATTATCGGTAGTGGCGCATTAAAAGATACCAGCAACTGAGGAAAAAAATGAACGTAGAAACCGATGTATTATCTCGATATTCCGAGGCAGCAAATATGAAAAACTCTGATTTGTGTTGCCCCATCGACTACAATGCGAATTTCCTCCAGATTCTTCCAAAAGAGATTATCGACAAAGATTATGGCTGTGGTGATCCTTCGCGACACGTGAGGCCAGGCGATACCGCTCTTGATCGCGGCCACGAAGTCATCTACCGAGGCCCCTATTCAAAGCTCTATGACGACCAAGGCAACTTTTACCTCCGGGGAGGACGAATTACAGTGAGCGCAAATACCTACGAGCTACTTACCAAAAATGTGGATTTTAAAAATGATTTCATCGACATTCCACCCGTAGTCGAAAAAACACCGTCGGATTGGGTCCTGCCCGCCGGGAGTGTAAGACCCTCGTCGGAAAGCAAAGGTTCTAACCATGGTGGCAGCTCCTGCTGTTCCCCGAGTTCTTGTTGCTAACACCAAAGAACAAGAAAGTCCAACAAATCAATCTAATGTACTTATGGCTAAGCGCTAGCAGTTTTGGATCTAGGAACATCGTGTACAGGAAGAATCTGATAGCGATATGATAGAACAGTAATCCCCAAACTAAACCTGGACTCAAACACCTCATATGCTGCTTTCAATCATCATTCCGACAATCAATGAGGTTAGTTGTATCAAACAAACCTTGGAAGCGTTACAACCCTACCGTGGTAAAAACTTGGAAATCATCGTGGTTGATGGAGGGAGCCATGATGGTACATTAGCACTGACAAATTCTCTCGCTGACCTCAGTTTGGAATCTATCCGGGGGCGTGCAAATCAAATGAATTTTGGCGCGACTAAGGCCCACGGGGAATACTTAATGTTCCTGCATGCCGATACATCGGTACCCCCAAATGCTTATGAAACCCTTGAAAACTCCTTATTGGAAGGCATAGTATGGGGCCGTTTCGATATTGCGCTTTCCGGGGAAAAAGGTTCTCTTAGAATGGTAGAGTTAATGATGAACACGCGCTCGAGATGGAGTGGGATTGCGACTGGAGATCAGGCAATTTTCGTCAGAAGCGATGTTTTCAAAAATATTGGTGGGTATCCTGACATCGCTTTAATGGAAGATATCGCTCTCAGCAAAAAGCTCAAACGCATAACAAGGCCTATCTGTTTGATCGAAAAAGTGACCACCTCAAGTCGTCGTTGGGAATCCAATGGTATTTTACGTACGATATTGTTGATGTGGATATTACGATTTAAGTATTTTTTTGGAGTTGATCCAGCTGATCTCGCCAAACAATACAGCTAATTAAATGGCGAATTCTAGCCCTTATCTATTACCTAACGCTTGTCTCATTGTCATGGCTAAAGCTCCCGTATCTGGTCAAGTGAAAACCCGTTTAATACCCTTTCTCGGGCAAGAAAAAGCCACAAAGCTCTACCGAAAAATGCTGAGCGACACCACTTGCCTAATGCTTAGATCAAAAATCTGTCCAATTCAAATTTGGTGTCATCCAACCACAGAACACCCTGACTTTTTAATCTTAAAACAACAAGGATCATGGCTTTTTCAACAAAAAGGCAACAATCTAGGTGATCGAATGTATACAGCATTGGACCAAGCATTAAAATCTTTTCAATTCGTTGTCGTCATTGGTTGCGATTGTCCTTTAATGAGTCATGAAATCGTCCAAAAAGCTTTCGCTGAATTAGCTAAAGAAAATCTAGACGCTGTGCTTGGTCCTGCCGAAGATGGTGGATATTACCTTTTAGGACTTAAAAAACCTGCACCATCTTTATTTCAGAATATTTCCTGGGGAACGGCACACGTAATGGATCAAACCCGGAATAATCTCAGAAAAATGGATTGGCAATGGTCCGAACTGGACACATTATGGGACCTAGACAGGCATGAAGATTTCTCACGCTTGCTAAAATTGAATCCAAGGCTTATTGATGAATTGAACTATTCCAAAAACCCTAAATAATTGCTCTTAAGATCCATTAAAAAAACACCTTACTGATAACCTTTCATACATAATAAATATTTTATATTTTTACACTTTACATACCAGCACATCTTATTTAATATTTTTTTACTTTATTTTTCAAAAATATACGTAACTTTTTTCTAAATAACCGATCTCAAGCGTAATTTGCTTCTTAAAGGTTTTAAAAGTAGAATTGTACATTCTCTAACCAATAAGAATAATATGCATATCGGCTGTCACACTCTTGATAATAACCTTTTTTTAGCACCCATGGCTGGTATCACTGATCGACCTTTCCGTGAAATATGCAAACGCTGGGGGGCTGGGTTTACTGTATCCGAGATGGTTTCGTCAAAACCGGAATTGCGCCATACAAAACGCTCTAAACTGAAAATAAATAAGCTTGATGCATCTGAACCCTGTGCTGTTCAAATTGTGGGCGCAGACCCATACCAGATGGGTGATGCAGCACGCTACAACGCTGATTGTGGTGCACAAATCATTGACATTAACATGGGTTGCCCCGCTAAAAAAGTTTGTAATGTGGCAGCAGGATCTGCGCTAATGAAAGACGAACGATTAGTAGCAAAAATATTGGACTCTGTTGTCAAGGCAGTAAATATACCTGTAACACTAAAAATACGCACTGGGTGGGATTTACTCTGTCGTAATGCAGTTGCTATTGCGAAAATAGCGGAATCGTCGGGCATCCAAACGATTACCGTGCACGGGCGTACACGTGCATGTCAGTATAAGGGAAAGGCCGAATATGACACTATTAAGGCAGTCAAGAAAAATGTCAATATTCCAGTCATAGCAAATGGCGATATCGAATCGCCGGAAAAAGCCAAATTCGTATTAGATTACACCGGAGCGGACGGCATAATGGTTGGTCGAGGGGCACAAGGTCAACCCTGGATTTTTCAATCTATCGCTCACTTTCTTAGGTATGGACGTCCTCTCCCCCAACCCCATTTTACCGACGTCCATAGCACTATGATTCAACACTTGACCGGTTTGTACGAACTTTATGGTGCTACATCCGGTGCCCGTATCGCTAGAAAACATATCCGATGGTACCTCAATCAATTAGCCCAACCGCCAAGTTCGCAACGCGACATAAGTCTCGGTAATAAATTCCAATTGTGCATTCCTAAGATATTGTTTCAAGTTGACTCACCTGAACAGCAACTCGGCATTATCAATTCCCTCTTCAACAAATACAGGATTGCAACATAACTATGGAAACTATTGTTGGTGGCAACCAAGAGATAAACAAATGATTACCCTCAAAACTCGGCGCGATGGGGACATTACTTTAAGCGAGTATGTCCGACTATCCATAGACTATTATTTTGACCAACTTAATGGCCATCCACTGAATGGCCTTCATGCTCTGGTAATAGGTGAGGTCGAAAAACCACTGATCGAAGCGGTTATGAAACATACCAATCAGAACCAAACAAAAGCCGCCAATGCCTTAGGCCTAAGCAGAAGTACTCTGCGCAAAAAAATGATTCAATACGACATCAAATAATCCGATTAACATGGAACATAGAATTTCACGTGCATTAGTCAGTGTATCCGACAAGACCGGTATCGTTCAATTCTGCCAGAGCTTGAACGAACTGGGGATCGAAATTATCTCGACAGGTGGTACCGCAAAATTATTGGTCCAAAACAATGTTCCGGTCATAGAAGTTTCAGATTACACCGGTTTTCCGGAAATGATGGATGGGCGTGTTAAAACTCTACATCCCATTGTCCATGGAGGTATTTTAGGTCGGCGTGGGATCGACGAATCAGTTATGGAAAAGAATAGCATCAAAGCTATCGACCTTGTCGTAGTGAATCTTTATCCTTTTGAGCAAACAATTGCTAAACCAAGTTGCGATTTTGAGACCGCAATTGAAAACATCGATATCGGCGGCCCGACCATGATTCGGGCTGCGGCAAAAAACCATGCTGCTGTGAGTGTCGTTGTCGACCCTGAGGACTATAGCTCTTTCATCGAAACACTCAAAAACCATGATTGTATTGTTGCTAAGGATATGCGTTTCAGTCTAGCCCGAAAAAGTTTCGAACATACTGCACGCTACGATTCAGCTATTGCCGCTTACCTAAATAAACACAACCGAATAAATTTTCCGTCCACGCTCAATTTACAGTTTACACAAACGCAATCCCTGCGTTATGGAGAAAACCCTCACCAAAAAGCTGCGTTTTATTTAGAACCCAGTCCAAAACCGGGAACCATTTCCTCGGCCACACAACTTCAAGGTAAAGCCTTATCCTATAATAATATTGCCGATACAGATGCTGCTTTAGAATGCGTCAAACAATTTCCAGGTGATCCAGCTTGCGTTATCGTAAAACACGCTAACCCTTGTGGTGTAGCGATAGGGCAAACCTTGTTAGATGCATACAACCAAGCCTATACCACCGATCCGACATCAGCTTTTGGAGGTATTATTGCCTTTAATCAAACTTTGGACTCTGCAACAGCAAAAGCCATCATCGATAGGCAATTTGTCGAAGTCATAATCGCACCCGCGGTCGATGACGGAGCATTAAAAATATTAAGCACAAAATCGAATGTGCGGGTATTGGATTGTGGTCAATGGCCCGATACTCCACAACCAAATTGGGACTTTAAGCGGGTAGCCGGTGGCTTGCTCATACAAGACAGAGATTTGGGCCATGTTACTGAAAGCGACCTTAAAGTCGTTAGCAATCGCTCCCCTGATAAAAAGGAGATTCAAGATTTGCTATTTGCTTGGAAAACAGTCAAATTCGTGAAATCCAATGCCATCGTATATTGTAAAAATCGCCAAACCATAGGAATTGGAGCAGGCCAAATGAGCCGAGTGTATTCCGCTATCGTGGCTTCGATAAAAGCCGGAGATGAGGACTTGCAAATCAAAGGATCAGTCATGGCTTCCGATGCTTTTTTTCCCTTCCGAGATAGTATTGATTCCGCAGCAAAAGCTGGCATTGCGGCAATAATTCAACCAGGCGGCTCGATGCGTGATGACGAGGTCATCGCCGCAGCGAATGAACACGGCATGGCAATGGCATTTACGGGAATGCGGCATTTTCGACATTAGTCGTGCTGGAATTCTTACAAACGATCTACTGCTGAACCACAATATCGAGAAATGATTGTGTTGTGCTCCTTGTGGGACCTCAGCGTAATACATACACCTTCACCACAAAATATTTTGCTCTGTCGTTTTTCTCCACTCTAAAAAACTTGGTAACAGAGGCCACGTCGCTAACATCCAGCTAGATAAAAACGCTCGATGGAGCTAATAGAAAATGGGTTGGATCTAGTGGCGCTTATTCGGTGCACACGCCCATATTTTCTCGACATGCCAAAATACTTTTGTCATAGTCTACTTACAAATGGCTTGGTGACGTTAGGGATGTTATGTCTGATTTCCTTTGGCGCTCAGCACGACATATATCCCAAATACCCGATGACTACTGTCGAGGATTTCCGACGCTCGTATTCGCCCTCCATAACTGATGGCGAAGGATTCCAAAATACACAAAAGTATAGAGGGTTTAGAACAGCCAAAACAGGTCTTTCAGATAATCTGATCGGACTGTTGGATCCAGCCAGGAGTCATCACTCAAGCTCCACTTGTTTGAAGATTAACCCGATTATGTGAAAAGTAGCCCAATTTCTCATAAACTGTTTTTCGGTACTATATTTTATAGTACAACAATCTTTTCGGTCGTCATTCAGATTGAATTTAGATTCTTTAAGCGTTTGGATCCGTAGATTAATGTTTAAAGACATTAATCGGCTTTGTCGTGCAGGATATAGGCCTGTAAGTCGAAAGCTCAGTTACTAGTTCTATTTTTTAAAGTCGGACGTGTTACTGAGCTTTTTTTTTGAAAAGGTTCATTCTATTCCAAAATAAATTAACTAATCGCTTACCGGATATCCACTAGATTAGCAATAGAAAACAAATCGTACTTGAGATATGAAGCATAAGAGGTTGGGACTCGAATTCCAGTGCCACCATATTTATTACATATTGGCACTCTTTGATATTCTAACAGTTAACGGCAGTCTGTACCTTAATCACCGAATTATGGGAATATACGTCGATTCGGTAAATCTAAATCACACTTGGGCAACACGACATATGAATCTTGGCAACCTTAGTATACTTGCCGGAACAGTGAATGCGCCAGGCAATGATGTCTTCGACTCTGGCGATGTTGAAAAAGAAACAATTCGGCGAAATCAAGAGCTTCTAAAATTCGATCGAAAGATGAGTTCCATTCGGTTCGATCTTAGTGAACATGTTAAGTCGGAACAGCGTACACCTCTTCTAACACACCTTGATGCAGTGCAGATTGCCATGGATCGTATGGTCGAAGAAGCAAACCTTATTTTCTCCTATTTTACTCGACAAGAATCACAAAAGGCTGGAAAGCGGATGGCGACAATGGACAGGAAATATGCAGATGTTCGTTCGGAGCTTTCCCGACTTTCTACTACAATAGCAAAATTTCAGGAAGAACAATTCAAGGCGCAAATCAAAGCAGCCGGGAAACTTCGCCAATTTGAATATTTAATCGGAGGGTTCATTGTATTAATGGTTATTCTTGTGACCCTATATGGGCACAGGATTGCCACAGTAATGAAAAAAGCAAATAAGGAAAAGTTGGAACATTTACGTTTAGTCGAAGAGAAACAAATATTGTTATGTGAAAGTGAAGAACGCAGCCGAGGTGTTTTAGAAGCGGTTTCGGATGGAATCATCATTCTCGACCGAACAGGACAAATTCAACAGGCAAATCCCGCTGTAAAAGCACAATTTGGCTACAATCCAGATGAGCTGATCGGCCAACCGATCGATCTTCTTATTTGCTCTCAAGAACCAATTGTTCCGCTTGCCGAGCAGTCAGGTCAAAAATACAAAACGAGAAATATACAGGAGAATACATCGATCGAGGTATTGGGTGAACGGAAGGATGGCGCTAATTTCCCATTGGAATTTTCACTTAACGCGATGGGTCGCTCTGAAAAGCAGATGTTCACAGGCGTGATGCGGGATATTACCTTACGCAAACAAAATGAATCAAAGATTAAAAAACTTGCGCTTACAGACAGCTTAACCGGGCTTTCTAATCGAATTCAATTCCACACAGACTTAAAGATCGCTATAAAGTTGGCAGAACAGAGTGGAAAAAAAATCGCAGTCTTATTCATCGACCTCGATAAATTCAAACAGATAAACGATATGTATGGTCATCCGGCAGGGGATAAACTGCTCTGTGGAGTAGCTCATCAACTTTGCAAGACGGTACGCGAAAAAGATACTGTAGCACGCTTAGGTGGAGATGAATTTGCTATTATCCTATTAGATCTAGATTCGGATGAATACCTACAATCAATAGCAAACCGCCTTGTTCAAAATGTATCTCAGCCGATCTCTATCGGCTATAAAGAAATTATGGTTAAAACCAGTATTGGTATTAGTGTTTTCCCCGACCACGACATCAATGCTGATGAACTAATCAGGAAGGCGGACCTTGCGCTTTACCAGGCAAAAGATGCAGGACGCGGCGTGTATAAACACTATGATGACACCATGCATGTCTTAATGTTACAAAGGGAACAACTGGAAGAGGAGCTTAATCAGGCAATCAAAAGAAACGAATTTGTACTTTACTACCAGCCGCAAATGGATCTGGTCACGAATAAGCTGATCGGCGTAGAGGCGCTAATTCGCTGGGAGCATCCACAGCGCGGATTGCTCCAGCCTGGGGCATTTTTAGACGTTGCTGACTCATCTAAGATAATACTAGAAATTGATCACTGGGTACTAAAAGCAGTATGTAAACAGCTAAATGAATGGCATGAAGACTCACAATTCGGTTCTATCACGGTTTCCGCCAACATTTCTGCTCGACAGTTTCAAGAACCCACTTTTGTCAACTTAATAGAATCACTTCTGAAAAAAAACAAAATAGATCCGAAACGACTTGAATTAGAGCTGACCGAAAGTGCGATGATGGATCAGATGGAATCAGTCGTAAAAATAATTAGTCGTCTACAGAAGCTTGGGTTAGGCATTGCGATTGATGATTTCGGTACCGGCTATTCTTCACTAATCTATTTGAGACAATTTCCCGTACATCGGTTAAAGATAGATCGATCTTTTATCACTGACTTACTCACGAATCAAGATGATGCTACGATCTCGCGGGCAGTGATCGATCTTGGACACAATCTCAATTTGCGCGTTATCGCAGAAGGGGTGGAAACGGAGGATCAGCTTTGTTTTTTAAAGGATTACGGTTGCGACGAAGTCCAAGGATTCCTCATTGGCAAACCAATGGCAGCAGACGTATTTGCTTCTTGGCACCGTAAAACGGTGCATAACTCAAAAATTGAATCATCGATTTTATCCGAAACTGTTGAAGTAGGGTGACAACTAAAGACCAGCTGACCGATTTCATGCATAGGGTGCTGTAATCGGGTGAACCTGCCGTATGAACCGATTACTTGCCTAAATTTCTCGACCGGCCGGAAATGGCCCAAAAGCAACCTTTAGTACATGTTAACTCCTGAAGGAAGAACAAGTGTCAAAAGAGTGTATTTGAAAATTTTATCGCCTAAGTTATCGGTTGTCGCAGATTCTTCGTAAATCTTCTTAATCTATAAATACGCCAATTGTTTTGCTTGCCTGAACGACACATCCCATAACGAAACGGCGGCAACAACCCCGGGAGAATATGAAGTAGGTCAGTGAACCACACACATACACCGTCAGAGTCACGATCAATCCTATAAACAGCGGGTAGTTTTGCGAATCGCCGAAAGTCAGAAAATTCTCCATGGTTCCAGATTTTCTTAGCTATTTTCCGGTCCTCCAAAGTTTCTCCAAAACGTGAGTCCCTACCCCAATCCAAGCTATATTTTGATTTATAGGACGACGGCCAGAATGATCTATCGTATGCAACACCCTTAAGTAAATCGACATAGGCAATCTTATAATAATCTTGATCGTCCACGATAAATTTCCAATGAAACGGAGAAAGTGGTTGAGGGATAGCATAAAATTTGGCATTGATTCCTACATGCGCCTGAGCTGCTGCTTCCACTAACGACAACGCGGATCGTTGTATCAAAACCTTTGCAATAATAAAGGCTATAACCAACATCAAACCCCAACGCGAGACAACTGGATAATAGTAGCTGCCGACCAAACTAATCCCTATGATCATGCCAATCCATGGGTCCACATCGAAACTAAGATTTAAGGCGAGGGTATAATTGCTAATTGGTGCGAAAACTTGGGTACCGTAAATAGTCAATACATCTGTGGCAATATGACAAATAAGGCCCAGTGCGCACCAGCACGAATAGGCCTTCCATTGTGTAAATTGGTGGGAAACAATGGCAAAGAAAACTCCAAGAAATACCGCCCAAAACGGCAGCATGAGCAATGAGTGGGTCAGCCCCCGATGCCATTGGGTTATGAACCGATAGGGGTCCCACCAAAATAAGGCATAGTCAATGTCTGGAAAGGCGGCTGCAAGTGCAACCGTGATCGTGCATGCAATCGGACTGAGTACACTCTCTCGACCTTTCACTTTGGGTTTTGCCCGAACAACTAATGCCCCGAGCAGCATGTGGGTTATTGTGTCCATGCCCTAATTTAGGGAATGATAGAATCATAGACATCCATACAATTTTCCGCTTTCTTTAACAATACATCCAGGAATCGACGAGTATTGTTTGTACCTTGGGAATCGTCAAATAGCCACCGGGAAAATATGGTCAAATATATACTGGTAGTTCCAACTTCTTCGACAACTCGCCGTAAATGGGTCGAATTGAGACGGGCTGCTTCGCGAAACCATTGAACAGTACGACTTATCCTAAGCACTCCTAATACTTGAAGGTGGATATGTCCAAATTCAAGTTTGTAATACAACATTTCGCGGGTAACTTCGTGATAGGGCAACAACGCGTCTAACCAAGTCATGATCACGAAATGGAGACGTTCACTGTCCGAGCAATTCAGGAAATCCTCGCTCGGGTCGATTGACAGTATTGCTCTATCTGCCCGATCAAACCAAGCTTCTACCAAGTCATCCTTTTGCGGATAATAAACTCTAATCTGGTCGAGCGTCATGTTCAAATTTTCCGCTATATCGAATAAATGAATAGCTTCCCATGATTGAGCATCAGCCATTTGCAATGCCGCATCCAATATTTCCTCAGATACTGGATTATTGATCATGTTTCGTTCTTCGATCTTTAGTCAAATAATCTCTAAAACACTAATCTTGTTTATCAATGCCACGGTTTGGTTGCCAGGGCATCAAATGCACCGCTTTTTTAAGTAATGAAATACCGATATTTTCTCCCATTTTCAACCTATTCCGCTCTACAACATGAATCGGTAATTCCATATAAAGTCTAAGCCTTAACGTCGGCAATATTTTGACCATTAAACTGGTTAGACCGTTGATAGTTACCATTTCATCAATAATACCGCTTATTGGATTTTCCTTTTCGCCTTTTGACGGTCTAAGTCGACTATGAAGCAATATGCCTTTCGGTGGGATACACCAACAAACCTTGTCACCTATCGAATAACCCTCCGTAAAATCGACCTCCATTGAATGTTCGCCCCACTGAAGAACAAGACCCTGAGGCTCGGGTTTTATTTCCAATACCTGAGCTTTAAAACTATTTCTTATATCAACCAACCTTGCTACGGTCGAATTCAATGGTTTGGACAGCACTTCCTCGGTTGTACCCGATTGAAGAGTCGTTCCACTGTGCAATACACACATTTGGTCTGCCATCATACAAGCTTCGTCCAAATCGTGGGTAACCAGAATAATTGGTATTTTAAGCTGTCGTGTCACGCGCCTCATTTCTAGCCGCAGTTTTCTCCGGGTTACTTGATCGACAGCGGAAAAAGGCTCATCTAGCAACAATACCTTCGGCTTTCGCGCCAAAGCACGCGCCAAAGCTACCCGTTGCTTCTGCCCTCCCGAGAGTTCAGCCGGATATCGAGTCTCCAAACCTTGTAAATTAACACGCTTTAATATTTCCTTAGCCGTCTTTTCTTGCAGATTCGAATATGAATTTTCTATAGCCAGAGAAACATTTTCCAAGACGTTTTTGTGAGGAAACAGCGCAAAATCCTGGAATACCATTCCCACCCGCCTCATTTGCGGTGTTAAATTGACACCGTTAGAACTATCCAACCAAATTTCATCATCACAGGAAATTTTACCGTATGTTGAAGAACACAACCCAGATACCGATCGTAATACGGTTGTCTTACCGCTACCTGACGGCCCGACCAACGCCAGTGTTTCACCCTTTCGGCATTGCAATTGAACACTAAGATGAATTGGCGATTTCTGGAAAATATTCAGTCTCAAACCACAATTCGAATCACCCGCCAATGATAACTCCATGACCTCGACGGCGATTTAGCATGTGTACCATCCCAACTGTAACGAAAGAAAATAAGAGCAGTGTTAGCGACATAATGCTCGCAGCAGCTTCATCAAAAGCTTGAACATGGTCAAAAATCGCGATAGAAATGGTTCGGGTTTCACCCGGAATGTTCCCCCCGATCATCAATACGATCCCAAATTCACCCATCGTATGTGCAAAACTCAATGCGCCACCAGAAATAATTCCATTACGTGCAAGGGGCAATTCGATTTCCCAGAACGTATTCCATTTGGACAACCCACTACACCATGCAGCCTCCCGCACACTTTGCGGTATTGACTCAAAAGCTCGGAGCATCGGCTGCACAGCAAACGGAAAACTATAAATAACCGAAGCCAAAACTAAACCTTCGAAAGAAAATACCAAACTATGGCCAGTCATCGATTCAATCACCATTCCTATAGGACTGGCTCGTCCAAAAAAACTCAACAAATAATAACCCAATACCGTGGGTGGCAACACAAGCGGCAATGCTACCAAAGCTTCAACGAAACTCTTACCTGGAAAATCTCTCCACGCCAAGAAATGGGCAAGATATAGAGCAATAAACAGTAGAATAGCAACCGTCCATGTCGACAATTGAAGTGAAAGCAAGAAAGCGGACCAATCCATACTAAATTACAACCTAATCTGGAACCCCAAAACCATGAGACTCTAATATCTCCCTAGCAATCGGTCCCTGAAGAAACTGATAAAAAGCTACTGCGGCATCGCCCCTGCCTTTTAACAATACCATTTGGTGATACAAAGGGTTATAAAGATGTTTCGAAATGGGAATATAAGAACCACGATTAGCGAATGTTGGCCTCAACGCCAATGCATAGGGGATTAAAGCAGCATCAGCGGATGAAAGGCCAAATTGGGCGGTTTGGGCGGCATTGTCACCCAACACGAGCAGTGGTTTCGACAATTCCCAAACTCCAACCTTTTGTAAAGCGTGCTTCGCAATAACGCCATAAGGTGCAGTCTCCGGGTTAGCGATGGCTAAATGTTTTAGTTGTTTCGTTCGAATCCAATGTATCAGATTATCCAACCTGGAATCGAGTGGCAATTTTGAAAAATTTGCCCTAAATAAAACCAGTGTACCTATTGCGTAGATAACACCCCTACCTGTGGTCAAAGACTTGGAATATAACTCCTGGACCGCTATTTCATCGGCGCTCAAGAACACTTCAAAAGGCGCTCCCTGCTCAATTTGGCGCATTAGATTAAACGAGGACCCAATTGTAATTTTTGCTTTATGCAGCGAATTTCTTTCGAATACCCGGGACAATTCAGCAGCAGCAAAGGTTAAACTTGCTGCTGCTGCAACTCGAGCTTCACCGGCACAATTTTGATCTGCATGCACAACCAACCAAGCTATAATTATCAACTTAAAGCGCACCATCTCGTGGTATTTTTTTCATATTTAAACTAAAAATAACCAAATAAACTCGTTCGCTTTGCATCACAATATTTATGATATACTTGAACAAATACAAGAGAATAAAGTAACCGCATTGGTTAATGTTCGCGCATTTCAGTACTGCGTATCTTAGCCCCCAGATCAA
>CAZZET010000057.1:0-22841 GCA_964653275.1 uncultured Methylococcales bacterium | reverse complement strand
AAACACAAGGAACTAGAGCTATCGTCAAAAACAAAATTAAAAAAATTGATTGGGTTTTATTTTTATTCAAAATACTGTCCATGGCTTATAGTTGTTACAAAAAACTAATTATCAAATTTATTATTTTAATTCGTTGACAAACAAGCCCTCGGCTTGGCAGCCAACCAAAAGAGATGCACTTTCATATCGAAAGGAAGCTTAAGCCATTCAAAATGGGACTGCAAATATCATATTTCTAAGAGACGGACCCCTCTGATTGGGCAGTCCAATCGGAGGGGTCCATCTCTCATTTTTGTTAGCGAGTTCCACGAAGTTTTAAGAAACCAGAAATAGAAATAAATGCCATCAAAATACCAGCTGTCCAATATAGCCAATTGAACTGACCTGTAGTTGCATAGATAGTACCGCAAACGGCCATGCTAACGGTACCACCAAGGAGCTGTGCGGTCATGGTCAGACCGCCGCTTTGGCCCAGTTTCTCCTGGGGAACCGCATTGACGATCGCCCGCCGAGTAGACACAAATTGAAATGGCAGGGCACACCCCCAGGCAATAAAGGCAGGAATCAGTAAAACGTAGCTTTTGTGCTGGACAAAAACTGCCAGCCAAATCATGGCACTGGCGTTAAGAGAAAGCCCGATAAGGGAAATTCTGCGAGCATCGAACCTGTCCGAAAAAGAACCCGCAAGGAGTGATGCGAAAAGCGATGGTAGGACCGCTGGTATCATAGCGATACCGGCCATAAGGGGAGTCATGTCCAGAGTTTGCTGCAAAAACTGTGCGCCAAAGATGATCATGGCAATTTTGCCGAATTCCCCCATGAAAACAACCATGTTCATGACCGAGAAGGTAGGTAATGAAAACAACGCGAGATCAATGAGCGGTTGCTTGATTTTCAACTCGATAACAATAAAAACAACTAGAATGACAGTACCACTGCAAAGGCCAGCAATAATAAATGGATTATGCCAGCCGTAGTCCGGAACCTCCATAATCGCAATAACAAGAGCGGTCATCGCCAGTATCATAGCCACCAATCCCTTGAAATCAATCTGCGAAAAACCGCTGGATCCTTCTTTATATTGTTTCTTAGGTTCCTTCCAGGCGGTAATAACTATCACAGCAACGATCAGCACCACCGGGATGTTGATCCAAAATATCCAGCGCCAGCTCAGAACGTCCGTAAAATAACCGCCCATCAACGGTCCCATGGAGATAAAAAATCCACCGATCGCGGTTTGAATACCAAATGCCCGCCCACGCTGTTCCGGCGCAAAGACGGCGGTTATCATGGCAACAGTAAAGGGAAAGACGACCGCCGCGCCAAGGCCCTGGAATGCACGTGCAGTAATCAGCGCTGGTCCTGTTTCAGAAAACCCACAGGCAATGGAGGACAATCCAAAAATTGCCAAGGCACCCAGTAAAAGACCCCGATACCCAAATATATCCCCCATTTTTCCAGCTGCGGCCGCCAATACCGTAAAAACCAGAAAATAAGCATTGACGATCCAGTGTGAATTAACCTGGCTCATACCCAGTTCCTTTTGAATAGTCGGCAAAGCAACACCAACCACAGTCTCATCGAGAACAATCAAAGCCAAAATGCCACCCATCGCCGCCAGTACCCACCACTTACGGTTCTCGTCATTAACACCGATCATTCAATCCCCCTCGTGTATTGATAGAAACCAGAAAAACGAGTCGGGTCGGGAATTGAGCATATTTAAAGTATGCTCCGCCATCCCATAGGATTTGCGATTCACAATCGAAACCCCTTTTGCACGTCTTATTCACTATAGGTCCTCCAAACTGCATAATAGCAGGCACTAGCTAAACCTAAATAGTTAACTAAACCGTTTTATCAACCCATCAAGAGATGAATTAGGCAAAATGTCATTGTGTGGTATCAAAAGGTACCTCCAGTTTTTACCCCCTATCCGTTCGGCATGTTCATTTGCATAATGACACCAGCGTTCAGCAGCACGTTTCTTTGCCCGCACCGCTGAATTGTCAATTTCATTGGCGCGTTTTGGCTCGATTAGCAGACAACAATCGATTGTTTCTACCACAAAATCCGGTTCATACCAATCGCCACTTTGGTATTCGATCTTGAACTTTCCTGAGGCAGGTTTCATCCACTTGAGTACACTGTCATCATCCTCCAGTATCCATGCCAACATTAATTCCCCATCGACGGAATCGAATTTTTGATAGGGATAACAACACCGCTTGAAGCCAGTAAACAGCATTTTCCTGACATCCTGTTTATTTTGTACGGGAGCACGAAAGTCACGGGGTTTTTCTTCCGCTGCAATGGTGTACATATTGGGTTCCAGTACATCGAATCCTTGTATCAGATTGGCCTGATAGTCAGTTGGGGTTGACCATAGGTGATCTTTCATTTGTACCCAAATGAAATTACGCAATTGTTGCTGATAGTAAACGAGGATATTTTTTACTTTTTCCTTATCCCGCCATTTTCCTTCAAGATAATTCACCAGTTGCCCGGCCAGGTTGTAAAGCAAATCGGCGTGCGCGTCGTAATCAATCTCGTTTAAGTCCATCAGATTGCGAACAATGTAATCTTCCAGGCGGGTTTCTTGTGCCTGTTTATCATCATCGCCAAAGTGAATGGAATCACGCATCTGTTCACCTTCCAGATGCCCCAACAATATTTCTTGTGATACCGGCTGGTAATTAATCTGCTCCAGATGTTGCAAATCAAAGTCGGTAAAACCGTAGTTCACTTCACGAGTTGGAAGAACAACAATCTGTGGGATATCGATAGTCAGTGTGACAATGGTTTCACTGACGGTTTTAACCACGTCTGTCACCGTTTTGTCATTATCCAGTTCCGCACCAAGTCCCGGTATTTCAGCCTGGATCGGCTGCATGCGGCGTTGTACTTTCCGAACGATTTCCTGTTGAACTTCTGATTTTGTCAGTGCTTTGCTAGATGACAGTTTACGCGTTTCTTCACGGATAACCTGTAATGTGGTTTCAGCAATCTTGCGTTCTGCTTTAGTCTGGATTAGCGTTGTTATTTGAGGATCTCCCTGTGTCTCTTTAAAGGGTTTTCCATCCTCAGTGGCTTGTTTTCCAGTTGTAATCGTATCCAATACGGAAGGTGTTTCTATCAATTTAGGCTTTTTCTCGGGTACATCCGAGTCACTGCCAGTGCCGATATATATTGTTTTGCGAATGATCGAATCTTCATTTTTTGCACGATCAAGAATATCCTGAAAGCGATCGTGAGCAATAATCGTAAGCCGATCAATTGCTTCAACCCCTGTACGTTTTCCATAAGGCAAGCGTAAGCCACGACCGATAGTCTGCTCAGTTAGAATTTCGGAGGCGGAAGCACGTAGCGGTACGATAGTGTATAGATTAGTCACATCCCAACCTTCCTTAAGCTTGTTAACATGGATGACAATCTCAGTGTTGTCATCATGCTCTACGGCCAACAGACGAGCCATCGCTTCATCGGATTCTTCACCGGACTGATTGCAATGGACTTCAATTACCTTGTCCCTGTAACGTCCTTCAAAGAAGAGATCTGACTGGATAAAAGCCTTTAACTGACCGGCATGAACAGTATCTTGTGCTACCACCAGCATGAACGGTTTAACCGCTTTGCATCCCAGAGTGTGGGCATAGGTTTGTAATTCCACTTTAACGTATTCGTGATGATGGATACCGTCTTCCAGTTTGATGGTTTCCAATTGTTCAGACGAATATTGTTTCGGATTAAAGTCTTTGCGAGTGGCAACAGCTGGAATTTTTACATAGCCATCTTGTAAGGCCAGTGATAGCGGGTAATGGTAAATAATATTGTGGAAGTCACGCGACTTTGCTCCGGCGGTTTTCGGTGTCGCCGTCAGTTCAAGGCCCAGAATGGGTTTAAGGTCATTAATGGCTTTTGCTCCGGCACTGGCATAGTATCGATGTGCCTCATCCATCAGCACCACCAAATCAGGTAGTTCCGCCAAATGATTAAAATAAGAATCACCGATATATTCCTGCAAACGACGCACCTTCGCCACGGTAGATTTGTTTGCTCCTACCTTATTATCACGCGCGTTAATCTTAGAGATATTGAAGATGTTAATGTGTACGGCGTTGTCCGCACCGAACAGGTCAGCCGTCCTACTTTGTGGCATAGACATTTCCAGTCGTACACCGCGTCCATCGGTGTAGTCATCGCCAGTGATCAGTACAGGGGGCGTCTGGGCGAATTCCGCAATTCCCTTGAATACATACTTTGGACTATTCAGCGCAAAGTCCTGCTTCAGTTTTTCGTAAATAGTCAGATTGGGTGCCAATATAAAGAAATGGCGACTTCGTCCGGTCAAAAACAGCCAGGCAATCATCGACCCCATCAGACGGGTTTTACCTACCCCAGTAGCCAAAGCAAAGCATAAGGATGGAAATTCACGCTCGAAAGCCTTAACCGTTGGATATTGTTGCTGGATTACTTGCAACCAATACCGCAAATCAGGCTCTTTACTCAAGCCCAATTGCGACAGTACATCGGCCAGTATTTGTAAAGAATAACGCTGAGGGATGCGCAGTGACAATTGGTTACTGAGGAAATTAACGGTGCGTTGATCGTCAATATTTTGTCCCATTATTCTTCGTTTGTTTCTATGTAATTTTCCTCATCCTCATCGGGTAGCACATTGATTTGGAAGCTGTAATCATCCTGATCCCATTCGCATTTATGCAATACGGCCTGAGGGATTTTTTTTAAGGAAAGATTGGTAAATTCGTCGGTCCTGGCTACAAAGCCCTTGCAGCAGATTAACAAACTGCTTTTAGTACCCACCTCGTTACTGATTAATTTAAGTTGATCATTGCTGAGGGTTCCGGTGGTGACATAGATGTAATTATTTTCCGTAGAATGTCCGTGTTGCCAAAAAATTACCCGGCTAGGCGCGTAAATATAGCCCATGTGCTTGCACATGGCTTCTGAAAGCATTTCGGCATTGTATTCGGGATTGATCACCCAGTTATCCCAGGCATCTTTTTTTAGTAGTGAAGCTGCCATGCGGAAATAGTGGAAACCGCCACCGCCCTGCCAGTTGACTGTTTTGGTGATGCCGCCTGGGTCTTCTCCGTCAATCACTTTTTTCAGGCGTGGAACGATATGGGTTTCGCAATGATCGCCCAGTTCTACCATGATCCAGCGTCGTCCCATTTTGTGGGCTACCGCGCCGGTTGTGCCGCTTCCGGCGAAGGAGTCCAGGACTAAGTCGCCGGGATTTGTTGCTAATGTCAAAACTCGTTGCAACAACCTTTCAGGCTTTGGAGTGGAAAAAAGCTCAGAAACTTCATGTAAAAGTATCGAATTCTCTACTTTTGCTTCTTGGTTGTGACCAACATCCTCCGAAAGCCATAAGGTTGTTGGCACCACCCCTTCTTGATTGTCCTTTAGAAAACGTTTTAATCTCGGTTGGTTTTTTCCATCTTTGCCCCACCAAATAAGGTTTTCATCCTCAAATGCCTTGATAGATTCATTCGAGTACCCCCAGCATCGGCCTTTGGGTGGCCATATTTCTTCATTATAAGAGTTAATAATAGGGTATAAGCCTGAGCTTTTACCTGTTTGTGCGTACTGTTTTCCTCGCTGCCCAGAGGTCAAACTAACATGCAAGGGACTAGAAGCCCAAGGCCCGCGGGAGTCATTATCTGGATTTTTATAGTCTTTACTATTTCGTACGCTTCTTGGTGATCTCCCCATTTGAAATTCGGAAACATTCTTGGAAAATGCTAAAAGCATATCTGTTGCAGAGGAAAATAATACAGCATTGTTATGGACACTAGTCGTTTTCTGCCATGTAACAGTTCCCAAAAAATTTCCCCTTCCAAAAATTTCGTCACAAATCACCTTCAGATAATGTCCTTCTGCATCATCAATAGTGATCCATAACGAACCATCCTCAGCCAACAGATTTTTAATGACTTCAAGCCTGTCACGTATCAACGTCAGCCACATCGAATGCTCTACACCATCGTCGTAATGAGTAAAAGCGCTACCGGTATTATAAGGCGGATCAATAAACGCACATTTCACTTTCCCCGCATACTTGTGCTCAAGCGCCTTCAACGCCAGTAGGTTATCCCCTTGAATCAGAATATTGTCATCAAACGGTTGGGCTTGTTCACTTTCCGGATCGGCAAACAAATCTTGAGCGCCTTGTTCTTGCGCTTCGGCACGATAAGACAGTGCTTTGTCTTCCACTAAGATACGAGGTTCCAACCGCGGACGTTTTTCCTTGCCAATCCATGTGAGTTCGAGTTTTTGTTTTCCCCGGCTCATCAATACTTATTCATTTTCAAACCGCGCCACTAGACCATTCATTTCACGGCTGGCGGCATAAATGGTTAATTTCAGTTCGGCTTGTACTTCATCCGCTTGTTCATAAACCGGACGACATGTGGACAGTTTTTCACTAGCAGTCAATATTTTCGGCACGCCTTCGCCTCGGCGTTCTATGATATTCTGACGCTGGGAGACAGGATCAGCGGGATAATAGCGACTCAGCAAGTTCACCAATGTTTCATTCCGCGTAATACTGTTACTGTCGATGGTATCGACTGTCAGGCTGTTTGATAAACCGCCCGGTGTCATAATTTCCAGTCGATCCTTGAACAGGTGCAGACGAATTTTAGAGCCATGTACGGCATAATCCCGGTGCGCAACCGCATTCACAATGGCTTCATAGACCGCACCCAGGTCATACTGCGGAATGTCGATTCTGCCGGGCTGTTTTACCGCTTCTACCCGCATATTACGCTTTACAAACTGGAAAGCACAAAGAATCTGCCGATCAATGGAATCACGACATTCATGTGCATCCAGTTGAAATTCAGCGTTGCGTTCGGTTCCGCTATACACCACACACTGTATCCAGGCGGAGGGCAAAAAGTCAGTGGCTTGCGCGGTCAGCAATAATGCACCGGAAACGGTCAGACATTCCTGTTTGTTTTCATCTTCACCGATCAGATGCAGTTTTTTGAGTTGCTTTTTTTCGGGTAAATCATTGCCGCGAACAAAACGCTCTTTCAGAGAAGGATCAATTGTATCCAACGTGGCATTGGGCACTATCTGTTCATCAAAGCGAATAAAACGTATAGTACTACGCTGCTGAAACATTCGAGCCAGTAAATCGGGGGGCATTTTGCGTTTACTGGAACCTACTCGATGATAATAACCACTAGGACTTTCGTGGATAAACAGGCTCTTGGGTATGCGCACCCAGATAATGGGTTTCAGTTCGCCGTTACGGTCAGGGATTTCTAGCAGACGCGTCTGAATCAGCGGTGAGGGCTTGATTTTTTCAGTGACGATATTGGTTAGCCAAAGGTCTGTTTTGTCGAGTTGTTTACGCTCGACACCTAGAACATCTAGGGTTTTGTCATCTACACCCAACACAAGAATACCACCGGCCGTATTGGCAAAGGCAGCGATCTCATTGGCGATACTCTCACCGTGAGGAGCTTTTATTTTGTTTT
The DNA here is from genome assembly GCA_964653275.1 of uncultured Methylococcales bacterium. Taxonomy (GTDB): domain Bacteria; phylum Pseudomonadota; class Gammaproteobacteria; order Methylococcales. The sequence continues at coordinate 15,327 of CAZZET010000057.1, read as the reverse complement.
TGTCGAATATGACTTCTTTGAACTCATAGGCGGAGTCTTCTCCCAGGCGTATCTGATAAAGCAGTTCACGCACCAATTCGGTGGAATCAATCATGCTTCCTCCATAAGCGTCCAGCGCAGAGTAAACAAGGATTCGCTAGCTGTTTCCATCTTTAATGCCGCAGCCACTTCTTCCATCAACTGGTCTTCCTTGGCTTCGATTTTTTTCTTTTCTTCATGATAGTTCAGCATGGTTTTATCCCGTTCACGCTCCAGTTTTTTCAAAGCGCGTTTGGCGTTCATTTTTTCTTGCAGGGTGGGAAGTTGTCGAGCAGTGCGACGGGCATCGGCTATGTCCTTATCAAGCTGTCTAATACGAATATCCAATGCTACTTTGCGGTCTTCACTCCAATTCTCCAGTTTTTCAGTTTCTTCCTCGTAGTATTTCTCATTATTACGTTCCGCTTCGGCAAAGTGTTTATCCCGTAGTATCTGTAATCCTGTTTGCAGAATGTTTTCCTGGCACAAGGCCGTCGCCGTAGTGCGTGTATCTCCCGGAACTAGCAGTAAACGTGTTGCTGTTTTTACATCTAACATATCACCTTCATCAGTACAGGCCGATACCAGCAAGTATTCCAGTTTTTGTAGGCTGGTTTTGATAATGTATTTTTCGACACTTAGCTCGCCACTTCCCCCGATGTGGTTCCGCACATCAACTCGTTGGGTTTCCAATAAGGCGTAATTCAATACCAGCTCTATAAATGTTGGTGCTTTATGAGCTTTAGCTTGTGCAATCAGTTGTTTTCCCAGGCCTTCGTGTGGACGGAAAAACTGCGCGTCGGTAGCTTCCGCCTGTGGCCAGTTCAGATCGTACCAGATATCATCATGACAAAAGCGATCTTTGTCTAATTGGGCATTCGGCAATGTCGCCATAGCGAGTCGCATCATCATGTACTGGTATTCTCCCAATTTCTGAGCGGTGGTTTCACGTTGCATATTCAAACGTTTGACGACATCGGTATCGAAGTATTCGAAAACTGAACGTGAGGTTTCCCGCACACGGTTTTCCAATTCCTGTTTGAGTGTTTCTTGTAAAGCATTAAATTCGTTTTCAATCGCTTCATCACTGCGACATTTTTGATAAATTTCGTGGATACGATGTTCAATATCCAGCCCGGACTCAATGGAACCGAGAATTTCATCGGATGCACCAAACACTCCTTCAAACAACTGGAATTTCTTACTTAGGAGTTCAAACACTCGTTCGTCGGCACGGTTGCCTTTATTGATAAAATTAACCACGACGACATCATGCTTTTGCCCGTAACGATGCACGCGTCCGATTCGTTGCTCCACTCGCTGCGGATTCCACGGCAAATCATAATTAATCAGTAGGGAACAAAATTGCAGGTTGATACCTTCCGCACCCGCTTCGGTACAAATCATCAAGGTCGTATCATCACGGAATTTGTCGACCAGAGCAGCTTTCATATCCGCCGATTTTGAACCGGAAACGCGCATTGAACCTTTATGCTTTTGTAACCACTCATTATAAATTTGTTTTGAATGAGCGTCTTTATTGCTGCCATTAAGCAGTACAACTTGATCCTGATGACCATTTTGATTCAACACATCAAAAAGCCATGACTGGGTACGTATTGATTCGGTAAAAATAACGGCTTTGCGAGCACCGCCCAGCCTTTGCGTCATTTTAAAGGCACGGGATAAAACACGTTGTAATGCCTCTGCTTTGGCGTTTTGGGAAATATTCTGTGCCAGATTTTTGAACTGAGCTAGCAGGTCAATTTCTTCCTGCAAGGCTTGTGGGTCAATGGTATCGGCAGAATTTATATCATCACTATCCGCCATATCTTGTAGAGTTTCATAATCAGCTTGCAAGCCATCCATCAGGGGCATTTTATTTTGCAACCGTTGCATCATATTTGCCAATGTCCCCTGAATAGCGTAGCTTGAAGATGCGAGAATCTTGCGGATAACCAGTGTTACCAGATGTCTGGCTTCGGCTTTGATTGCCAATAGATCATCACGTTGCAAATAACCAGACACTTGGTTGTACAATTCCAGCTCTTCTACCGATGGACGGAAATCCTCTGTCATGGAATAACGACGTGTGAAGTTGAAACTCCCGGTTTCCTGTACCTGTTTTCTCAAGGTGCGGTTGACAAGGTTGCTTAGGCGTTTGCTTAACAGCGTTAGTTCCGAGGGGTTTACATTCGGGCGAGCATACCGCGCCTTGAACGATTCCAGATCACCGAAAAAATAAGGGTCAACCACGGATACCAAACCGTAAAGTTCAAGCAGACTGTTCTGCAGCGGTGTCGCTGTCATCAGGATTTTAGGGCGTTTAAGCAATGCTAAATTCAGCGCCTTCGCTGTTTTTGCACCGTCTTTTTTGTAAATATTACGTAGTTTATGTGCTTCATCCAACACGACTAAGTCCCATGGAACCCGTCCTAGCTCCAATTTTTTTCTGGCAGCAAACTCATAAGAAACAATGACTATCGCTGTATCCAGCCAACTTTGTATTTCAAACGGGTTTTCTACGCCCGTTTTTCGGGCTTGATTAAAGTTTTTTGTTTCCAGAATAAGCGAAGGTAACTCGAATTTGTCCTGAAGTTCCTGACTCCATTGTTTTCGTAATGTGGCGGGAACAATCAAGAGCAATTTGTTTTTTTGTTCGGCCCATTTCTGTGCCAACACCAAGCTGGCCTCAATAGTTTTGCCCAGTCCGACTTCATCCGCCAAAATAACCCCTTTCGATAATGGGGAGCGAAGGGCAAACAAGGCTGCTTGTACCTGATGCGGATTCATATCCACTTTAGCACTGGCTATGGTTTTGGTCAGGGATTCCTCATAGTTCCCTTTGAGGGATAACCAGTGGGCAAAATAGGCGCTTTGCTCCGGCGAATACATTAGCGGTTACCTTTAGTGGTTTCTTTTGTCAAAGGACTAAAGGCTTGCTGGTCATCGATTTTTTCAAGGAAATCACTGACGGCTTGCCGCACCAACCAGGCAACGGAGAGGCTGTTTTTTTCAGCCAACTCTTGCAGTTGTTCATGCTGTTGTTCGGGGATAGAAGCGGTAATTCTAACGGATTTCATCGTTTATGAGTCATAATCTGCATCACACTGCATCAGTATACAGCAACTCTACACTAAGGCAGACAAGACGGGAGATCAGAAAGACATTATTTTAGTGGGAGACTATCGGAATATGGATGGCTCCTACGTTCAAATAATTTGGCTTTATACCAATGTTGTACTCGAATTAGCGAACTATCGATCAAACCAAACTCGATCGATTATAACTATCTGAAAAAAAGACATTACGAAACCACCAAATAATGAAAAAAAATCCCGCAAAAAACCGATGTCCCAACCCAATTGTTATTCAAGAACGCTCTAAAACAACCGTCTTTTTCTCGGTTACGAATGAGCCACTGCTGGTAGATAAAAAATCCACCCACGGCACCGAGTCCGGCCTTATAGGGTAGCGTCAGTCCAGCTTTTTGCCCTACCACCCATAACACTACCAATACTGAAACTTGAATTAACCCAATTATTATTCGGTCAAATTCACCAAAAATTATGGCGGTAGACTTGACCCCAATTTTTAAATCATCTTCGATATCGACCATGGAATACATTGTGTCGTAAGCCAAGGCCCATAAAATAGTAGCGCCGTAAAGCATCCAGGCTACTTGAGGTATGGTTCCAGTTTGCGCGGCAAACGCCATTGGAACTGCCCAGCCAAAAGCCAACCCAAGAAATGCCTGGGGGAAATGGGTATAGCGCTTCATGAACGGGTATGAAGCGGCTAACAGGGCACCAATGACCGATAGCAATATTGTCATAGTGTTCATCAACAACACCAAAACGAAAGCAAGCGAACAAAGGATAGCAAAAATAATGAGCGCTTCGTTCGGCTTCACTCGCCCTGCAGCGATAGGTCTATGCCGGGTTCTTGAAACATGCGGATCAAATTCACGGTCAGCATAGTCATTTATGACACAACCTGCCGCCCTCATCAAAACGACGCCCGAGACAAACACAGCAAAAACTAAGGGATCGGGAAAACCTTTGGCGGCAACCCAAAGTGCCCAAAGCGTTGGCCAGAGTAATAAAAAAATGCCAATGGGTCGGTCAAAACGCATTAGAAGCCAATATTGTTCAACCCGATCAAACACGATGCTTCGTAATGCCATTTCTTTACATCCTGGCATCATCAATTCCAATCACTGTGGGTAAGAAAAATTCACAAACAACAAGTTTGGGTCCACCAATTGAATACAAGGTCCGTCGACCCCAAACGTTTTCCTGAATACCAAGATCAGTTGCCGCTGAGGAAGACCAGTCATTAGTTTCCAAGTAAGTCAGCATCAAATCTAGTCGTTTCAATCGCGGAAAAGAAAAAATAACCTCACCCAAAGGTCGAGCACCCAATCGAGACAAACGCCGGCGTGCACCGTATAGCGTTTCCGATGGAATAACGGTTCTTGCTGCTATCAAAGGGGTACCATTGCATTCTAACCGGACTTCGCGCACCAACGCGCGGCGGTGTGGAGACAAATCCAATAACTTGGCCTCTTCAGCAAAAGGTCGTCGCCATGATTGGGCTAAAACCTGGACTTGAAAGCAGTGAAAGCAGTTTCGGCGCAGGCGCGCCGTCAATGATTTACGCTCGTAAAGCCACGATGCAATAGGCGACGGCAAAGTCCGTCGAGTCCCACTTTGACTCGTAAACCAGCAGGGTTCGCGTTCAAATAAATATCCTTTATTTTTCAATGAGTTTTTTAAACCTCCGCATAACGACTCGAATCGCTCAACCAACGTGTAACTAATGGCTGAATGCAATCGGGATAATCCTCTACAACTATATCTGCTGCGATCTTCACTTTCGAGATCAATTCCCTATCCCTAACCAAATTAGCTACACGCATTTGCAACTGTCCGGTTTGCCGAGTTCCCAACACCTCTCCTGGACCCCGCAATTTCAAGTCTTCTTCCGCTATTTTAAAACCATCGGTGGTTTCACGGATCGTGGACAATCGAATTCGGGCATTCTGAGCTAAAGGCGATTTATACATTAACACGCAGTAACTTTCCTCGAGTCCCCGACCAACGCGGCCCCGTAATTGATGAAGTTGAAATAATCCTAAACGTTCAGCATTCTCTATAATCATCAATCCTGCGTTGGGCACATCAACACCAACTTCAATTACCGTCGTCGCAACCAACATGTCAATTTGACCCACTTTAAACAATTTCATAATATCTTCCTTTTCAGAATCCTTCATCCGTCCGTGGATTAACTCGACGGTAAGTCTAGGAAGATTTTTTTTGAGTACTCCCACGGTTTTTTCAGCGGCTTCGACTTCTAATACTTCGGATTCCTCGATCAAGGTGCAGACCCAATAAACCTGACGTCCGGATTTAGCCCAGGCCATAATCCTTTCAATCACCTCTCCTCGTCTATCCGATGCAATAACTGAGGTTCTAACAGGCTTGCGTCCGGGCGGATGTTCATCGATAACGGATATGTCTAAATCAGCAAACCGAAGCATGGCTAACGTCCGCGGAATTGGCGTCGCGGTCATGACCAACTGATGCGGGGAAAAACCATCCCGAACGCCTTTTTGCCGAAAAGCCAATCTTTGATGAACACCAAACCGGTGCTGTTCATCTACTACGACTAATCCTAACTGGAAAAATTTTACATCGTCCTGAAACAAAGCATGGGTGCCAATCACAATCCCAGCATGTCCCTGGCTAATCATCTTGAGCTTTTCTTCTCGGGCCTGACCCTTATCTTTCCCCGTTAAAAGAATCACTTGAATCCCTAGGGGTTCGAACCAATGGTTAAAACTATTGTAGTGTTGTTCAGCCAATAATCCTGTTGGAGCCATTACTGCACCTTGGTATTGTGATCCAATAGCGACTAATACCGAATATGCTGCGACAATGGTCTTGCCCGAACCAACATCCCCCTGCAACAACCGCATCATGGGCCTACCAGCCTCCAAGTCTTTATCTATTTCCTTAATGACGCGCCGCTGAGCTTCGGTTAATCGAAATGGTAAGGACTCGAGAAAGTCACAAAGTACTTTTTGTCGCTTTAAAAAAACAGCCGCCTTTTGCCTTTTAGACGATTGTCGTACCCGACTCAAACTCAAATAGTGTGCCAAAAGCTCCTCAAATGCTAATCTTTGTTGTCCAAGATGGCTCCCTGTCGTTAGCGAGTTAATGTCGTCGGTAGTCGCTGGCGTATGTACACCAATTAAGGCATCCTTTAGTTTTGGAAAATTCAGCGAACTTAAGATCGAATCCGGCACCCAGTCTTTTAAGGGTTCGTTCCCTGGCTGCTGACTCTGTAACTGATCAATCGCCTGCTTAACTAATTTTCTTAAAGACCGTTGGTTAACACCCTGTGTCAGTGGATAAACTGGTGTGTAAGAATCAGCTATCTGTCCTCGTTCATTGACACTAATCATTTTGTATTCTGGATGGATCATTTCCAGGTCAAAAAACCCCGACCGCACTTCGCCAAAACACCTAAGTAAAAGGCCTTGTTCCAACATCGTCCGTTGTCTTGATGAGAAGTGGAAAAACCGTAAAGACAACGTACCCGTACCGTCTTCGATTTGGCAAATCAGCGAACCACGGTTTCGAGCAACGACCTGGGTTAGTTGGATTCGCCCCTCAACCAAAACATGATGACCAGGCACCAACGTACCTATAGCATGAATTTTAGTACGGTCTTCATAACGGGAAGGAAGATGAAACAAAAGGTCCTGAACACTCTTTATTCCCAACTTTTCCAAGCGTTTTACCGTTTGTACACCGGCTCCTTTTAAACTAGAAACCGAAACATCCTCCAGAGATGTCAAATCTAAATGGTCTCCCCTATCCGATCACCATGATCGCATCCATTTCGACCCCAGCTTCTTTCGGTAAAGACGCAACGCCAAGCGCTGCACGCGCTGGATAGGGCTTTTGGAAATACTGTGCCATAATCTCATTTACAATCGGAAAATGAGACAAATCGGTAAGAAAGATATTAAGTTTTACGATATCGGCCATCCCACCACCTGCAGCATTAGCGACAGCACGCAAATTATCAAAAACCTGCCTGATCTGAATATCTATCCCTCCTTCCACCAGCGTCATGGTATCCGGTTTAAGCGGAATCTGGCCAGAAAGATAAACATTGTTTCCAACCTTAACCGCCTGGGAATATGTCCCAATAGCTTCCGGAGCCTGATTTGTCTTAATAATTTCTTTTTTCATCGCTTAAATTTGGTTTACTTAAATCGTAACTGGCCCTCGACATCATCACTGCTCAGGTTACCCCAGAAATTCCTCAGTTTGAAGCGAAAAACGATCATTCCTGAAGTAGAAAAAGCAAATTTCAGGGATAAACAGATTAACTACATCATTTTTTAACCCGAGCGAGCCGGATCACGCTGGATAACCTTCGCAGCTCGCGCATAACACGAGCCAAGTGAATTCTATTCTTTACGGTCAAAACCACGGAATCGGTAGATGTAGTATCATCCTGACTATTTATTGAGATATTCTCGATATTTGACCCCATTTTAGAAATAGTCGAAGCCAACGTAGCCAGTGTCCCTCGATTATTCAAAACATCCAATTTAATTTCCACTGGATATTCCCCACTTACATCCTGGTCCCATTCTACATTCAACCAGTTTATTTCGCTCTTTCCGTTATAATTTAAGTTGTTACAATCATTATAATGAACAACAATCCCTTTTCCTGGATTAAAAAATCCAGTAATCGGATCCCCCGGGATCGGCCGGCAACATTTTGCAAGATTAACGACCATTCCTTCGGTTCCTTTAATCACCAACGGCGAACAAGACTTCCGTTCCTGATCCTCAAGTTTTATACCTGCACTTGAATCACTTTGGCTAAGGCGCTTGGCGATCAAAAACGGCATCCGATTACCCAAACCAATATCTTTCAACAAATCGGGCAAAGACTCATATTCAATTTTGGACAATAGCTCACGTAGCTGGTCATGCCCGATATCGTCAAGACCAATTCCTTCTGTAGCCAACTCTTTTTCAAGTAAACGCCGCCCGAGAGAAATCGCGTCTTTAGCTTGCAGATTACGAAGGAAATTGCGTATTGCAGCACGAGCTTTTGCGGTCACGACATGATTAAGCCAAAGTGGGCTCGGCCGAATCCAGCTAGCCGTAACGACTTCAACCGTCTGGCCATTTTCTAGTTTCGTATGGACCGGCGTTAAGCGTTTATCGACGCGTGCTGAAATGCAAGTATTTCCAACATCAGTATGGACAGCATAGGCAAAATCGATAACTGTACTCCCCGTTGGCAATTTAATAATCCCGCCTTTAGGTGTAAATACAAACAATTCGTGGGAAAACAGGTCAACCTTAAGATTTTCGATAAACTCCAAAGAATTTCCAGTATCTTGCTGGATCTCCAATAAATCACGCAACCACTCCTGGGCTCGAACCTGGGTAACACTTTCAGGCTCGTTATCGATTTTGTAAAGCCAATGAGCGGCAATCCCCGATTCGGCTATACGATGCATTTTCTGGGTACGAACCTGTACCTCCACAGGTATTCCAAATGGCCCAACCAAAACGGTATGTAACGACTGATAACCATTATCCTTAGGCAAAGCAATATAATCTTTAAACCGTCCTGGAATCGGTTTATAAAGATTATGCATTACGCCTAACACACGATAACAGTCGTCGCACTCGTCGACAATTATTCGAAATGCATAGACATCGAACACCTCTTTGAACGAAATCGATTTACTTTGCATCTTGTCATAGATGCTTCTTAAATGTTTTTCCCGGCCAAGAACTTCGCAATCCAACCCGCTGATCATCAACCGATTATTAATCGCCGCCTCGATTGTTGTTAGCAGTTCTTTACGATTTCCTCTAGCCTTTTGGACCGCATTCTTCAAGATCCTAAAACGCATCGGGTATAAACAAGAAAATCCACGTTCTTCCAATTCCAAGCGAATCTGATTCATCCCCAGACGATTCGCTATGGGTGCGTAAATTTCCAATGTTTCCCGAGCAATCCTTCGTTTTTTACTCTCAGGAAATACGTCTAGGGTCCGCATATTGTGTACCCTATCCGCAAGTTTAATCATGATCACACGCAAATCACGGGATGTTGCCAAAAACATCTTCCGAACGTTTTCCGCTTGTGCTTCAATGTGGGATTTACTATCGATTTTAGTGAGTTTGCTGACACCGTCGACAAGTTCGGCAACTTCGCCTCCGAATGATCGGCTCAGCTGCTCTTTACTAAGCGTCGTATCCTCAATAACATCATGCAAAAGCCCTGCGATGATCGCTTTAAAATCCAGCCGCATGCCGGCAAGAATGATCGCCACAGACACCGGGTGACAAATATAAGCTTCTCCACTAATTCGAAACTGTCCAAAGTGCGCCTCAGTACCGAAATTATAAGCCCGCGCCACTTCGCCCACCTGTTCAGAATTCAAATAGGTTTCTAAAATCGAATAAAGCCGTTGGATCAGATTATTCTGAGGCAACTCGGGTTCGACAACCGCAGCCACTTCGCTCATGAATTCAACCGTACCACTGTTCCATATACATCTTTATCGCCAAGAAATTTTAATCGGTACCCGCTTCCGCAGCCAGAACCGTTTCTGACTCATCGGGTGAAGGTATTTCTTGCTCTGTGAGCAAACCTGCAGCAAGCTCCCGCAAGGCAACGACGGTAAATTTGTCCCCGGTCTTTGTTTTTAGTTTTGGTTCAGAACCACCCAACAATTCACGAGCCCGCTTCGACGCGACAAGAACTAATTCAAAACGATTTTCAACGTGCATAAGACAATCTTCGACAGTAATTCGAGCCATGTATTTGTAACCTCCAATCAAATAATAATTTATAAGTCAATATTGTATCATAAGCACGTGTGGTCGCTTGACAGCGCACGCTCTTCCAGAATTGCAACTGCCGGTAACTTTTTGCCTTCCAAAAACTCAAGGAATGCCCCACCTCCCGTCGACGTATAAGATACGTCATCACCTATATTGTACTTTTCAATTGCCGCCACGGTATCACCACCACCCGCGATCGAAAACGCTGTACTATCAGCGATAGCCATTGCCAATCTACGGGTTCCTCCTCCAAACTGTTCTATCTCAAAAACGCCAACTGGGCCGTTCCAAACGATCGTCCTAGCTGAGCTTAACAGTTCTACATAAGTTCCAGCAGTTTCCGAACCCACATCCAATATTAAATCGTCATTGGCAACATCACTGATCTTTTTGACGGTTGCTTCAGCCATTTCTGAAAATTCTTTGGCACACACCACATCCGTTGGCAATGGAATCTCGGTGCCTAATGCTTTTGCCTTATCAAGGAGCTTATGAGCTTCCTCCACCAAATCGGGCTCATAAAGAGACTTACCCACTGGACAGCCCCTAGCCGCAAGGAAGGTATTAGCAATGCCTCCACCAACTATTAACCGGTCTACCTTTTCCAAAAGCGACTTTAATACCGTCAATTTAGTGGATACTTTCGAACCTCCGACTATCGCCAATAAGGGACGCTCCGGTTTTTCCATCGCCTTTCCCAGAGCATCCAATTCATTCGCCAGCAATGGCCCTGCACATACCTCCGGAGCATATCGTGCAACACTGTGGGTAGACGCTTGAGCGCGGTGCGCGGTACCAAACGCATCCATTACAAAAATATCGCATAAGGAAGCCATTTTCCGACCCAATTCATCGCTATTTTTTTTCTCTCCAACATTAAAACGAACGTTTTCGCAAAGTACAACTTCTCCGGTTTGAGTCGCAAACCCTTCAAGCCAGTCATCTCGAAAGGACACGTCTTTCCCGAGTAACTCTGACAATTTCCGCGCCACAGGTTTTAATGAGAATTCCCGATTACCAACACCTTCTTTCGGACGCCCCAAATGGGACATCAAAATGACCGCTGCCCCCTGATTAAGCGCAGCCTGTATAGTCCCAAGACCCGCACGAATCCGTTGATCGCTGGTAATAGCGCCATTTTTCAATGGTACATTCAGATCTTGTCGTATGAGTACACGTTTTCCACGTAAATCTAAGTCCGTCATCCGCTTAAATGACATAAAAGTCTCCTCCTAATGCTTCCACTTTATCGAACAGCCTATACTGGCTATCTGTTCGGTTGGGCCACGGCCAGATTCGGCAATTTGTTTCATCGCTTCAAACAATTCTCGCTTCGCATTAACTGGCCCAGCTTGTTTCCCACTCGCATCCAAACGACCTCGGTATTGAAGTTTCAAATCGCAGTTATATCCGAAGAAATCCGGAGTACAAACGGCTCCATACGATTTCGCAACATTCTGCTTTTCATCGAGAAGATAGGGAAACGGAAAATCTAAATCTTTGGAAATCCGCGACATACTCTCGAAATTATCCCCGGGATAATTAATTGTATCGTTAGACATAATCGCTACTGACGTGACCCCAAAACCAAGAAGTTCTCGAGTATCACGTACTAACCTATCTTGAATAGCTCTAACAAACGGGCAATGGTTGCAAATAAACATAACTAGCAACCCATTTTGGCCCCTACAGGAATCTAAAGTCCAAACTTCGCCATCAACACCTGGAAGCGCAAATTCAATGGCTTTATTACCAAAATCACAATTAGGCGTTTCCATTCGAACCATGTATTACTCTCTCAATCGATAAAAAATAGATCAGATAAGTGACTACCCAGCCAACTTCTATTTTGCAATTGAAGATTAGCCAAATTTAACCTGAAGATGAAACAGGGCATGCTCAACTTAAAGGCGACAGCCTCCTAGTCTGAATTCCATGCCGAGATTAAAAACACAAGCCCCATGCCGGTTAACAACCAAGTCAAAACAGGAGCTGACCCCAGCATCTCAGGCGAATACCCGTCCAAACCCAGAATCACAGCTGCGCTGATAATAAAGCCACTGCCTGTCACCGCCGCAACGGATCGGCGATTATTTCGTGCCAGTTGATGGCGTATACCCTCAAGTTCATCGGATCGCCATTGCATTTCCAGTTGACCGGTGGAGGCCTGTTTTAGCACACGATGGACTAATCCCGGAATCTCCGGCATCGACTCAGACCATTCCGGAAACTCTTGACGCAATTTTTTGATGGCAGCTTTGGGTCCAATCCGCTCTTTGTACCACTTTTCCAATATCGGTTTAGCGGTTTTCCACAAATCCAACTCCGGATAGAGCTCGCGTCCGAGCCCTTCAATATTCAGCAAGGTTTTCTGAAACAGAACAAGCTGTGGCTGCACTTCAGCATTAAATCGCCTTGCCGCTTGAAAAAGGCGAAGCAACAGTTGGCCGTAGGAAATTTCTTTTAACGGTTTTTCAAAAATCGGCTCACAAACAGTCCGAATAGCAGATTCCAACTGATCTATCCGTGTTTCTTTAGGAACCCATTCGGATTCAATATGCAACTCGGCTACCCGACGATAGTCGCGATTAAAAAACGCCAGAAGATTATTTGCTAAGTATTCCAAATCAGCAAATGTCAATGATCCTACAATACCGAAATCCACCGCAACATAGGATGCATCAGGCGCAACAAAAATATTTCCTGGATGCATGTCGGCATGAAAAAAATTATCTCGCAGCACCTGCGTAAAGAATATCTCTACCCCACGTTCTGCCAACAACTTTAGATCGATATTTTCACTCTTTAGTCTATCGACATCGCCAATAGGAATACCATATACCCGCTCGAGAACCAATATTTTTTCCCGAGTCCAATCCCAATAAACTTTAGGAATGTAGAGAATTTTCGAATGCTCGAAATTCCGCCGTAATTCCGATGCGCTGGCAGCTTCTCGAACCAAATCCAATTCATCCAGGATGGTCTTCTCAAATTCGGCCACTACTTCAATCGGTCGTAATCGTTTGGCATCGTTCCAAAATTTTTGGGCCATTCTTGCCAATTCATAAAGCAACTCAATATCGCGCTGAACAGTCTTTTTGACGTCGGGGCGCAAAACCTTGACAACAACATCCTCGCCACTTTTCAACTTTGCCACATGCACTTGGGCGATCGACGCAGAGGCCAGGGGAATATCTTCGAATGCCGCGAAATTCTCAGAAATTGATGAACCCAATTCTTTTTCAATAATCGCCCTAGCTTCAACACTAGAAAAAGGGGGCACCTTATCCTGCAGCTTTACCAATTCCACAGCAATATCTTCAGGAAACAAATCCCTCCGAGTTGATAGGGTTTGACCAAATTTGACAAAAATCGGCCCCAGATCTTCCAAAGTTTTGCGTATCCGCACACCGCGTGGTTGATCCTTAAACCTATACCAATAATTCGGCGACAAAATCGCCAAAAACCGAAACGGCCGAAACAAATGCGTGGCCAAAATCAATTCATCTAGCCCGTGCAAAACCAGCACCCAGTTAATGTGCAGCAATCGCCAAAGCATTTTAGGGCGAATCATAAGTTACCTTTGGATTTTGTTGTTTGGAAATGCAAAGCACCTGGAAATAATTAAACTACCGGTATTTCCGTCGGATAGGACTTTGTATTAAAAGTAAGTGCACGTAGTGCGCTATATAACCCTTGGCAATACACAGAAGAAGGAGCCATAGACATACAAACCTGATAGTTTAAATTTTGCAAGATACCCAACATCAAGGCTGACTTAGAGCCGCCTCTAATCTTTGAACTTTGGCTTCCAAACGATCTTCATCAGAACGCAACACGTCAACTTTTTCAAAAAAATGATTGGTCTCGGTTGGGGCAGGCAAGTCACGGGTTTCATACTGAAGAAACTCTTTAATATCCAATTCCAGTTTTTTAGCGACCCCCCGAGCCCAAAAATGTCCAGAGCGGACAGCACTACCTATCTGATGAGCAACCACATCACCCGTATAACGGGACACCCATTCCTCTGGATCCAAATTAACCCGGTCAAACATCGCTTGAAATCGACGCCCCACATCAACATCACCTTCTATAACCACATCTTTATTGGCCAAAAAAGATAAGGGTGAATCGCTGAGAGCCATCGACAGTAGTGCCGGCGCCGTGCCGATGATCGATGTATCGGGTTCACCATTGAAGCGCTCCAGCATTTGAATTCCACCACAATGAGGAAAACAATAGAGAATCCAATCGAAGGGCTTTATTTTGACCGCAATTACTTTCCCGGACAATGGCTGCAAATACGCCCCGACATCAGGATCGAGATCCAGCAAGCGGTTGAATCCGTTTTCAAAAACCTCAAGCAAAACCGCTGGAAGAAACATAAAATTAAAATCCCTTAAAGTTTATAACCCCGATGAACCGCTACGATACCGTGGCTCAAATTAAAATACTCGCAGCGTTCAAAGGCAGCAGCCTCCATCATTTTCTTAAGATTTTCCTGATCAGGGTGCATGCGAATCGATTCGGCTAAGTACTGATAACTGTCCGCATCGTCAGCCATAATTTTTCCCAAAGTCGGCAAAATCTTGAAAGAATAAAAATCGTATCCTTTTCGAAGTAATTCTCCCTTGGGGTGGGAAAATTCTAGGATAATCACCCTTCCACCAGGTTTTAATACTTCAAACATCGAACGCAATGCGGCATCTTTGTTGGTAACATTGCGTAATCCAAAAGCAATACACACACAATCAAAACTATTTTCTTGGAAGGGTAAATTTTCGGCATTTACCTGTGCATAACCGATATTGGACACTATCCCTTGATCAATCAATCGGTCCCGACCTTGACGCAGCATCGCGGCATTGATATCCGCAAGAATAACCTCACCCTCACCCCCTACCCTACGACTGTATAGTCCGCTTAAATCGCCAGTGCCTCCCGCCAAATCGAGGACTCGGTCTCCGTTTCGCACATGGCTTAGGGTAATCGCAATTCGCTTCCAGATACGATGCACACCAAAAGACATCAAATCATTCATCAAATCGTATTTGTCAGCAACCGAATCGAAAACACCCTTAACCAATCCTACTTTGTCCCCTAAAGGGACATCCTTGAAACCAAAATGCGTTGTTTTGCCGTTTTCCATCTTTCTTACGTCGATTAAATTGACTGTATTGTAAGTTTCATACTATTCATACACAAGGAGAAGCCAATTCGGACTATATCCTTGAACTTACGAAGTACAGAGTTCTTGTCGGAATATGCCAAAGCCACTGTGCATTTCAGCTCCCCTACCAATCGGATCGAGTAATCACATGCCAATTTCAATAAAATGAATTGACTTCCAAAAGTCAACTAACTTGGTAAACTACAGCTATTCACCGCCACAATTGACTGATCGTAAC
>CAZZET010000056.1:0-22886 GCA_964653275.1 uncultured Methylococcales bacterium | reverse complement strand
TCTATAACTTGACATCGTACTATGAAACGGGGTGTATTTTATGATTCACGAGGGGGGGGGACAAAGTATAGTTGTAATTACGATCACATATCCGGAGGCGGTAAGATGCAAAATAGGTGTTTACTTCTTAAGTACCCGGCCAATCAAAACAAACCTAGGACAGCGAATCACCAGCTTTTACTTTTGTGGGCAGTGAGCCTGTTGTTTTTTGGGTTATTTAACACCTGGATGGTTAAAGCAGACGAGCCGCAAGATGGCTCGATCCTCGAGTTGACACTCGAAAAAGCGATCCAATTAGCCCAGGAAAACAACCCGGATTACCACAGTGCATTAACGGCTGGAGAAGTAGCCCGCTATAACGTCGAAGCGGCAAAGCGGCAACATTATCCTCGTATTGACCTGTTTGCCAGCTATCTTTACTCGCCTATCCAGCAGAAACGTGTGATTCAAAGGGCCAAACTGGAAGACCTTCCAAAGTTTGGCGATAAATTCGATAGCCAAGTAGCCACCCTTGGCATTCGCGCACGGCTGCCAATATACACAGGAGGCAAAATTACCGCCCAGGCCGAGGAGGCAGCGCTAGATCAACAAGGCACCGAAGCTCTTGCTCGGCGTACACTGGACAATCTTGTCCTGGCCGTTACCGACAGGTTTTACCGGGTGTTGTTACTTGAACAGGTTCAAAAAGCGGAGAAAGCATCGCTGCGAAACATCCTAGAATCTAAACGCGTGGTCCAGCAATTGCTCAAGGTTGGTCGTGCTCCTCGACTCGATTTTCTACGTGTGGAAACACGCTTATCGGAGATCCGGCAATCTCTAATTAGGACAGACCGTTCAATCGAAGTTACCCGGGCGGAGCTCCAGCGTCTATTGGGGATGAGTGAAACAGAACTACGCATTCTCCGTCTTCGAGGTGAATTTAATTACCGTCCGCACCTTCAGGTTGATTTTGAACAATACCTTGAACGGGCTTTAATTGAACGTCCTGACTACCAGGCGCTGGTGGCGGAACTTAATGCTCAAGCCCAGCGAGTACGTGTTGAAGATTCGAACAACCTGCCACAGATCTATCTCGAAGCGACCTATCTCGGGGCAGGTGGGATTGATGGTAATACCAAAGTCCAAGATGATGCCGTTTTGTCTCTGACGCTGTCCCAGAAATTGTTTGATGGCGGTGTTGTCAATTCGCGCAGGGACCGTGAAAATGCGCGTTACCAGCAGCTTCAGGAACAGTTATCCGATCTTCGGCTAAAAATCGGCTTTGAGATAAAAACGGCTTTGGAGGATATTCACGAAGCGGGTAAAAGGATGCAAAACACAAAGGCTGTACTCGCGCTCGCTGACGAAGCTCTACGGATAGAACAAGTTCGTCTAAAGACCGGTAAGGGGGTTATAAACGATGTTCTGTTGGCTCAAGCCGATCAATTAATCTCCGAGGTGGAACACGTTACTGCTTTGGTAAATCACCGTGTAGCGATGGCTTACTTGGTACGCGCGACTGGTCAGTCTGTCA
The DNA here is from genome assembly GCA_964653275.1 of uncultured Methylococcales bacterium. Classification (GTDB taxonomy): domain Bacteria; phylum Pseudomonadota; class Gammaproteobacteria; order Methylococcales. The sequence goes on along the minus strand of CAZZET010000056.1, from coordinate 21,373 downwards.
ATACAAGGTACTAGTCACGGTAGGAATGCCTCTCACGAGCCCCCCCGTAGAGATTCGTACATGCGGAGTTACCGCATACGGCTCCTGCCTTGGGTGATGGCGGCGAAATCGCGTATCGGACCAAGGGTTGAGTAACATAGGGCAATGGTAGCCACGCATTACGTATACGCTCAAACTTCTCCCACGTAAGCTGTTTTCGGGCCTTCTGGATGCGACGCCGAAGCATCCGTATCCGCAGCCACGCCCGGCTTAAATGGTGTCGGAACGCACGCAATTGTGGCAGGTTGTGCGGCACCCATACTAAATGGGCTGTGAATCTCGTAACGGTATGGCTACTTCGTCTCTGTTCATCCATAGAACAAAGTTTAACATCAGTGAGTAGCAGCTAAAGCCTTGCACTAAAGTGCATAATTTTGACTAGCGGTCTGAGACCAATGAAGTACGAAAAATGGCACGACCCAATCATACTTGGGGTTAACCACCTTCGATTTGCTTACACAGTCCAACCTAATTAGAGATGAATCATTGGAAATTTTTTTTACTTCCACTTTTATTGCTACAAGATCTAAATTGGAGCATTATATATCGTTTTTTACAATATATAAATCTTCATTAACACCAATTTGTTTATAAAATACACAATACTGACGTAGACAAGGTTGTCGCATAGATAACGAGAAGGAGTAAATCATGCACGAGCAGATAACCGAAATAGAATTGGACAAACAACCTTTAATTTGGGGGAGTCATAGAATGAAAAATGCTATCACGCTATTGGTCGCAGGCCTTTTTGCCAACGTGTTGCTAACGTTAAGCTGGATAAGCGCAGCTGAAGCCCAAAGCTATTTGCCAAGCGGAGTCTATGCGTTGGTACCAAACGGAAAACCAATTAAACCCGGTATTCTCCAGCATGCTGATGTCACGGGTCTGCAGATTCGAATCGACTGGGCATCGCTCGAACCCCAAAACAATATTTTCGATTGGGCTTATTTTGATAACTTGATCATCCAAGCGCAAGCAGCAAATAAAAACGTATCGATTGCCGTACGCCGTGGGCTGGTTGGCGATGGACTACCCCCTTGGTTAACATCCGAAATGTTCCAGTGTTCTAACGGCACGAGTGGTCCGATCCCTTGGGATTCTACCTACCAAAACGAGTGGACAGAGCTATGGATGGCTATAGCGAACCGTTACGAATTTAACCCAACAGTTTCAGCCTATCGCCCGGGTGGGATTTATACCTGGAAAACCGCTGATTGGGATCTGTGTGATGCCACGAATACCGATCGAACCAATTGGCTGGCTCAAGGCTACCTGGTTGATAGAATACAGGATTTCGCGCTACAATTCGCCGCCAGCTTGAGCTCTGTAACCACCAAACCCTTTATCATTGCGGTCGCAAGCACGATGAATAACCGTGGAAGGGTTAACATTTCTACTACTCGTAACATGATTATCGGACCGCTCTTTGAGCACCATGGTCCCACGGCGTTGGTACCTCAAGTTGGGATCATGCGCACCGTATTCTCGGACACCACCGGAGACCCTTCCCAAATTTGGAATACAACCTCTTTAGGCGGACAATTTCAGACCCTTTACGATTGGAGACCTCATACTGCAGGACAACGTAAACCCGGCCCCTACACTCTAGCAGGATTACAAACGATGTTCGACATCTCTTTGCATTACGATCTTCAATTTATGGAATTAGGAACCAATCAGATTCTTTTTCCGGGACTTGAGGAAGACCTGTCGTGTTATAACAACGCATTAGGAATTTCTGGTTCGCACTGTGTTCACGACAGTGCAGCTCCAAGCGATACCACACCACCCACTATCACGTGGATTAACCCAGCCGATGGTAGTCAGGTCGCAGGTACGGTCAACCTAGAAGCTTCCGCGAGTGATAATCTAGATGTGGTTGATGTTAAGTTCTTTCTTGATGGAACACTCCTGGGCTCTGACCTTACACCCCCATACTTGCACCCTTGGAATACCGCTATCCACCCTAGTGGTCTGCATACTCTTTTTGCACGTACTGTTGATGCCGCCGGCAATATCAGTGAATCAAACAACGTCAATGTTATAATCAATTCGGCCCCTGTGGTGAATTTATCCTCTCCGGCGAATAATATCACCGTTACTGAGGATGACCTTCTCACCATGGCTGGCTCCGCCAATGATGTAGAAGATGGGTTTCTGACATCAAACCTGTCTTGGACTTCGAGCATTGATTCTGTAATAGGTACCGGCGGCACCTTTCAGACCCTTCTCTCAGTGGGAATCCATAGCATCACTGCGTCGGTCTCCGACTCCGTCGGCACGTCGGCTTCGCAATCAATCACAGTCACGGTCGAAACTGCGGATCCACCAGCATCAGAACTGCCACAAATTGCACTTACTATTGATGGACCTGCCACTGTTAAACAAGGCGACAACGTATCATTCACGATTACTGTCACTAATGCTGGAAATTCCAGCGTAAAAAACCTAGAACTCTCTCTGGGGGTTAATCCTAACCGACGCATTAGGAAGCTGAATCCCAGCAATCCCGTTAGTATAGCGGAAATACTTCCAGGTGATAGCGTCACTCAGGCCTGGGATGGCCGGGCAAGAAGGCGAGGCACTGCCACAGCTACTGTCGAAGTATTCATCGGCGGGATTAACGTCGGGACAGACTCGTTGTCGTTTACGGTCGCAGATTAACCTATTGTCAACGCGGCCTCAAAGCTGTAGTCGTACTACAAGTACGACTACAGCGTGGTTAAATCACCAATCTATAGCTCACTCCTATCTATAGCTCACTCCTAGTATTGGACAGAATAGAGCACCCAACCTAACTGAAAAAACTAAAAAAGTCCCACTTTGACTAATCACAGAATTCTTTCCCGGTTTCGTAACATGTCAAAAAACTTCCAAATTAAATGCACTACGCATTCAACTGATCCAACCGGCTATGTAATTTTGCCTTATAAAAGATTTTCTGTTTGCGGAAAAAATCATCATCTATATGCACGGGATCTTCCGTATTAAAGTCTCCACCCCAGCGTAGTTCCTTATCTACCCTAATCAAATCGATAAATTTTTGGATTGGGTCCGGTGAATTCCTAAGGTTATTACGTTTCAACTTTTTGGAATTGTATAGAATTCCGTTATGAAGCAAGTTCATATCAATGGCGTGTCCAATATGGTGACAACTATTTGTTGCTGGAGAAACAATAGCACCTCGTACTTGATTGTTAATACTACGTAGCGAAGATGTTACCCATACTTTTAAATTACACCCTTTGGCAATTTGCCCAACTCGGGTTAGAGCGTTAACAAAGTCACTATCGATCCGTATCGCCTCACCTACAAAATTCTCGTTGGAAAATTTAACAACATTGAATAGCTCCGAAGGAAAAGCGTTTTCATTCGATAATATTCGAAGGTCGTTATCCAGTTCCGGCATTTTTTCCAGGAATGAACCATGAACAAAGCCTATCCTACCATTGGGGGTCATCACTCTGAAAAAAGACACTTCATCAAGAATTTCAACTTCTTCGTTATGTCGTAATACAGCAATCTTTTCCCCATTGGGTTTAACTCTTAAATTAAGTCCTGTATCTGATTTAACTCTACCAATGTCCATTGCATTCACCCTCTAGGCTCCTGTTCTTGAGAGAAAATAGAGCCTTTATTTGAATTTTTAGCCTGGCTGGAAACTCGAATGGTTTGAATTTTTTCCAGTCCTCGAGAACCAAAATAAAATCCATAGATTGTAAGCATAATGACCTGAAAAAAGGGAATCCAAGCCTTTATAGTATCAAGTTGTTGCTCTGTAAACGTATTATTGAAGATTGTAAAAAATGCCAATGTTGATACGACTAAAGTCATAAAAATTAAAGTCATGGGACGAATATTTTTTGATAGCCATGAATCACTTTTCATATCGAGCTTGAGCCTTTCGGTCAGTTCATTTTCCAAGTTTTCTTCATGCTCTGCAGCTTTCTGATCGATTTCTGCCAGTAATTCCTGCACTTTGACGTTATAAGCGGCTTTTATTTTGGCTTTTTGAATATCTGTAAGTGCAACTTCCTCATCACTGGTTACTAATTCATCAATGACATTGCCGATTGTTGAAATAACGCTGACACCAATAGAACTGAAAATAGTACTTAACCATGCCATAACATTTCCCCTTATTTAAGTTTAAACAATAAGTTTTTCATTAATGGTGGAACCAAAACCAACGCGCTGAATTATCAATCTTGATAAACATGAAGTCGTACTTTCTAAATATCCTCGATAACACCTTTATCTCTCTTCCGAGCTATTTCCTGACACTAGGTAACACGAACACTAACCACGCATTTGGGAGTGACCAATCAATGGTTAGAGAAGCAAGGGTTCGTCTCTGTAAGAGACCGGTAGATCATGTTTCACTTCGTTTGACAAATCACCCAGGGCGGACCCACACGCTGAGTGGTATAGGGGCTTGGAGTTAGAGATCCCGATTACCCGAGTAGACGATGGACTCGCGGAACGTTCTCACTCCTAGTCCTCCGCCATTTTACTGGCCAGGCGTCGGGCCCAGAGGTTAGCCGTCAAACCGTGGGCTATGACACAAAGTGTAATGGTACAGACCACCGTGCTGATCATAACAGTCTCCCCGGGGAGGTTCTCGGCACCTACAATCACCATGAAAACGATGCTCGCGAGGCCCCGTGGACCGAACCAGGCGAGAAACAACTTAGCTTCCAATGGTTCACCTGTTCGCCACAAGGAAACCACGATGGGCAACATGCGGATTAGTGTCAGGCTCAACAGTGAGTAGAGTACTACATCCCAAGTCATCAATGCCCAATACTGACCCATGAAGACGGCGCCAAAGACCACCCAGGTCAGCATGGCGAGCAACTCGCCAATCCCTTCCCCCGCCAGTACGAGGTGGTGGGTGCGCTCTCGAGCAAAGTACCCGAATAACAAGCCGCCGATGAAACAGGCGATAAAGCCGCTGCCGTGCAGGGTCTGGGCGGTAGCGAAACAGGCCAGCGCCAGTGTTACCACGGGAATCTGACGCCACACTTCGGTAAACCACTCTCGATCCCTGGCCAGCTTCATCAGCTGCACCGCCACCGTGACCAAGACCACGGCAACGCCAATTCCAATCCCGATCTCCTCGGCTACAAGATGCAAAGCGAGCTCAGTGCTCTCGCCTTCCACAGTGCCAGTGGCAAGGGCGAGGAATACGAAAAGAACAGGAACCGCCATACCGTCATTGAGCCCGCTCTCGGCATTCAGCCCCTGGCGAATTCGGTTGGGAACGGCTTCGTTGGATATTACACCCTTACCCAGAGCGGCGTCCGTTGCCGCCAGCATGGTTCCAAGGATACAAACCTCCCACAGAGAAAGATCCGGGAAAACCAGGAAGCCAACAAAGGCACCCAGGGCAATACACAAGGGAAGCCCGATTGACAGCATCCGCCTAGGGATCCGGGCGTAAGTCCTGAGCACTCTCAGATCGGCATTGGCCGCCCAACGCTGCGAATCACGAACCCGCAGAGTAGCGTAGCGTCCGAGTGAAATGGTCTTTTTATTTTGTTTCATAATATTCAATGTCATCTGCACAACTATTAAAACCAAATCTGATACATTGATTTCATAAACTCTTTAGTTATCGGAACACCAGACTTACTTCTGATTGACTATACCGCTGAAAATGACCGGTTATCCCGGGGAACGTGACCAATTGCACATTGCAAAAACACTGGTGGGTTATTTTTACACTAATCTGTCACGATCAGTCAATTTTGTCATTGGTTTTTTGTTAGAAGCAAATAGAATTCCCCACTTTTCTTTAGCGCCGAGGAAGCCCCGGACTCTATGTCGCGGCTTGTTTTACCTCTGCTCCGATAAGTTGACCTCAACAATCATTGACGTGGTCAAGCTATTTTGTACACCCCAGTAAAGCGGCTTTTTCCATTTCATTAATTGCTTTTCAAACTCATTTGGACTGATATATCCCAATTAGGAGTGCAGTCGATTATTATTTGTATAAGTTTAAACTAAGACACAACAATACATCATCAACTTCGACACTTTGCGTCTGCCAATGCCAATCACATTCTAAACACCCCAAATCTACTCGCTTCTATAGGCGCATTCATCGCTGCGGACAAACTTAACTCCAAAATCAGTCGAGTATCAGCCGGGTCGATAATCCCATCATCCCAAAGCCGTGCACTGGCATAATACGGGTGTCCCTGAATTTCATATTGATCTAGAATGGGTTTCTTGTATCTAACCTCTTCCTGTTTCGTCCACCGGTTTCCTGCGGCTTCTAATTTGTCTTTATGGATTTGCGCCATAACACTGCCCGCCATTTCTCCCCCCATAATCGATACCCGAGCATTCGGCCATGCCCAAAGAAACCTGGGTGCGTAAGCCCGACCGCACATAGCGTAATTGCCGGCCCCGAAGCTGCCACCAATAATGACAGTAATTTTGGGAACTTTCGCACAAGCAACCGCCATAACCATTTTAGCGCCATGCTTAGCGATGCCACCGGCTTCTGCCCGGCTACCAACCATAAAACCCGTAATATTCTGGAGGAAAATAATCGGTATCTTGCGCTGGCAACACAGTTCAATAAAATGTGCCGCCTTCCCCGCTGCTTCTGAAAACAAAACACCATTATTACCGATAATACCAACGGAGTGCCCACAAATATGGGCAAACCCACAGACCAGCGTGATCCCGTACAGCGCTTTGAATTCATCAAATTCGCTGGCATCAACAATACGCGCAATCACTTCGCGGACATCATAAAGGTGACGATAGTCTGCTGAAACGATACCGTAGATTTCTTCCGACCGATAAATCGGATCGACACAATCATTAACGGATGAAAAAGAGTCGTTCTGAGTAGGATTCAAGTTGGAAATGATATACCTTACTTTTGCTAACGCTTGTTGATCATTGTCAACAACATGGTCGACAACACCGGAACACCTTCCATGCACGTCAGCACCTCCCAGTTTTTCAGCGCTGACCCGTTCACCCGTCGCCGCACGCACTAAAGGAGGACCTGCTAAAAATATTGTACCTTGATCTTTGACGATAATACTTTCATCGCTCATTGCCGGAATATATGCCCCACCAGCGGTACACGATCCTAAAACTACGGCAATTTGAGGTATGCCTTTTGCCGACATTTGAGCCTGATTGAAGAAAATCCGCCCGAAGTGATCCCTATCAGGAAATACTTCCGCTTGTTTGGTTAAAAACGCCCCACCAGAATCGACCAGATAAATACAAGGCAATCGATTGAATTCTGCAATTTCTTGTGCCCGCAAATGTTTTTTTACGGTTAGCGGATAATAGGTACCACCTTTAACTGTCGCATCGTTCGCGATAATCACACATTGGGTGTTGGCAATTCGTCCAATACCGGTAACGATACCGGCAGCTGGGGTTGAACCTTCATATACCTGAAACCCTGCAAATTGTGAAAACTCAAGAAACAATGAATTGTGATCGAGTAATAGCGAAATCCGGTCTCGGACATGAAGTTTACCCCGTTTGGTATGCTTTTTTTGCGCCTGAGCATTCCCACCATCCACTATCTTATCCAACTGCTTCCGCCAGTCATTGACCAGGCTATGCATAGCGTCCCTATTCGTTTTAAACGATGTGCTCCCGGTATCGATCACCGTTTCAATGACGTTCATCGTTCAATCATTAAAGCAGTCGCTTCGCCCCCACCTATACAAAGGGATGCGATTCCGCGTTTTAGATCATAAGTCTCCAAAGCGGAAAGCAAAGTAACAATAATACGCGCACCTGAAGCGCCTATGGGATGACCCAAAGCACACGCCCCTCCGTGTACATTGAGTTTCTCAAGGGGTATCCCCAACTCTTTCATGACCACTAATGGAACAGCAGCAAATGCTTCATTAACTTCAAACAAATCTATATCAGAAATTCCGAGGTGCACTTTATTGAGAACTTTGTGGATTGCATAGATCGGCGCCGTCGTAAACCAGGCTGGTTCGTGTGCATGGGTTTGATGGCCGAGCACTCTGGCCAGCGGGACTATATCACACCGCTTAGCTTCAGATTCAGCCATTAACACCAGAGCACACGCACCATCAGAAATACTACTTGAATTCGCTGCCGTGATCGTCCCATTTTTTTTAAATACTGGCTTAAGGCCAGTAATTTTGCTCACATCGACCACTCGAGGTTGCTCATCCTGAGAGACACAGATTTCTTTGGTGCCGGACCTAGACGATATGGATGTAATTTCTCTCTCAAACCAACCCTTTCTTACTGCGGTTTGCGCGCGTATTAATGATTGTTTGGCAAATTCATCCTGTTCTTCGCGGCTCAGCGAGTATTTTTCTACACAATCTTCGGCGAAACAGCCCATTAATCGTTTTTCTTTAGGGTCTTCCAAACCATCCAGAAACATATGATCGAAGATGTCGGCATGGCCAATATGGAGTCCGTGACGAACTTTAGGCAGCAAATATGGCGCATTACTCATGCTTTCCATTCCTCCAACCACAACCAGTTTGGCACTCCCGGCTTTAATCAGGTCAGTTCCAAGCATGATCGTTTTCATACCCGAACCACACATCTTGTTGACGGTTGTGCATCCGACGGAAATCGGCAATCCCGCAGCAAGAGCCGCCTGTCTAGCTGGCGCCTGACCTATACCTGCTGTCAGAACGCACCCCATCAGAACTTCATCGACACTATCCGCATCCACACCTGACCGGGTCAACGCTGCTTTTATAGCGACCACTCCAAGTTCAACCGCATTTAGGTAACTTAATTCGCCCAGAAAGTTTCCAATTGGCGTACGCGCATAACCAACAACAACCACAGAAATATGTTGTTCAGACATAAATATTCCTTTTGTGTGTTTAAACGGTTTAACCCTTAATTTCGACCTCACCCTATTCAACCAAGTTCAAGTCATCATTGATTACTGGACCTGAATAAACAGGGAACTGGTACTGAAATTAGAAATCTAATAACGAGTAAATGAGCGTTAAATATATTGTCTATTTAGCCTGTACGAATTGGAGGAACACCTATGGGTGAACCTGCCCCAAGAAAAGATACCAGAAACGATTGCGCAACCGAAAAGGCAGCCAGATTACGTTTTATTACTGCCACCAGCCTATTTGATGGCCATGATGCGGCCATCAATATAATCCGTCGTATTTTGCAAAGTGAGGGCGCCGAGGTTATCCATCTGGGACATAACCGGACAGTTAATGAAATTGTCACCGCTGCCATCCAAGAGGATGTTGACGGAATTGCTCTCAGTTCTTACCAAGGCGGCCACATGGAAAATTACAAATTTCTGGTCGATCAACTGACAACCCTTCAGGCGGCGTCGATTAAAGTTTTCGGAGGTGGTGGTGGCGTCATCCAGCCAGATGAAATCAAGGAACTTCAACAATATGGTGTAACTAGAATCTACTCTCCGGAGGATGGACTGCGCATGGGCTTGAAGGGAATGATCAAGGATATGATGCGGATTTGCGCTAAAAACCCAAAGCGGGACTCCATCGATAGTACCAACGTTTTTGGGATAGACGGTTGGCAAACTCTGGCTAGCATCCTCACCCAAATTGAGTACGGCACTTTACCTTCCCCAATACGGCAAAAACTAAACCGAAGGGTACGCACTCAAAAAGGCAAAGTGCCTATTCTCGGTATTACAGGGCCGGGCGGTGCTGGAAAATCCTCCTTGACGGACGAATTAATTGGACGCTTTCGAATCGATTTTCAAGATACTCTCAAGATAGCCATTCTCGCAATTGATCCGTCACGCGTTAAAACTGGCGGTGCCCTGCTGGGCGATAGGATACGCATGAATGCTATTGACTCACCAAATATATTCATGCGTTCCATGGCAACACGGGAGGCGTCAACTGAAATCCCTTTGGCTCTTGCTGATTCCATTGATGCGATGCTTGCTTATGGCTTTGACTTGATCATCGTCGAAACTCCCGGCATCGGTCAAGGCGCGGCAGGAATCGTTCCTTTGGTTGACCTCTCGCTTTATGTAATGACATCGGAGTTTGGCGCGGGAACTCAGTTGGAAAAAGTCAGTATGCTGGACTTTGCCGATTTGGTTGTGGTCAATAAATTAGATCGTAGGGGCAGTATTGATGCACTGCAAAATGTGCAAAAGCAAATGCAAAGAAACCGAGAAGCATTTTCTGTCGCTGCCAATAAAATGCCAGTTTACGGCTCTATTGCATCGCACATAGGTGACCACGGCACGACAATGCTGTATCAAAATCTCAGAACCCAACTGGTGGAAAAGGGTTTACGCAGGCGCACGCCTACTATATTTCCTAATTACAACAGCCAACCGACAAACAAAGGCACCATCATACCGGCAAGCAGACAACGCTATCTGGCAGAAATTGTCGAAACTGTTAGAAGTTACCGTAAGCAAGTAGAAGTTAACAGTCAATTCGTACGTGATTTACAACGCTTCATAGCAACCAAAGACAAACTGGAAAGCAACGAAATTAAATCACTGGATACTTTAATCGCCAAAACGAAACAAAGTATCGATGAACGATGTGAACGTGTTTTAAAACAATGGCACGTGAATGCCAAAAGCTATAGGGCAAAAAGCATAGATTCAGAATGCCTTGACCAATCCCACCAGATCTCTTTAACCCATACTTCTCTATCCGGGTTGGAAATCCCAAAAGTCGCTCTTCCGGAGTATCACGACCACGGCGACATACTTAAATGGCTGATGCTGGAAAACCTGCCTGGATTTTTTCCCTATACAGCCGGAGTATTTCCATTCAAGCGCATCGACGAAGATCCCACACGCATGTTTGCGGGCGAAGGCGACCCGTTTTGCACCAATCGCCGATTTAAATACCTGGTAAATCATTCGGAAACCAATCGCTTATCGACCGCCTTCGATTCCGTTACGTTGTATGGCTGCGATCCCAATGAGCAACCAGATGTTTACGGAAAAATTGGCAATTCCGGTGTTTCGGTTGCTACGCTCGACGACATGAAAGCTTTATATGATGGTTTTGATTTGTGTGACCCAAAAACTTCCGTTTCGATGACGATCAATGGCCCTGCACCAACGATTCTGGCAATGTTTTTTAATACCGCAATCGACCAACGAATCGATCGCTTCGAAACCAAGAATAAACGCCCTCCCAATCACCAGGAATACGATAGGATCAAATTGGAGGTTTTGAAAATCGTCAGAGGAACCGTACAAGCGGATATCCTAAAAGAAGATCAGGGACAAAATACCTGCATTTTCTCAACCGAATTCAGCCTTAAAATAATGGGAGATATCCAAGAATATTTCATCCAACATCAAATACGGCATTTTTATTCGATTTCGGTATCCGGCTATCATATCGCCGAAGCTGGAGCGAATCCGATTACCCAGTTAGCATTTACCTTGGCAAACGGATTTACTTACATCGAAGCGTTCCTGGCACGGGGAATGGCTATCGACGAATTCGCCCACAGATTGTCGTTTTTTTTCTCCAATGGAATGGACCCAGAATATACAGTAATCGGCCGGGTAGCACGGCGCATCTGGGCCATAACACTGCATGAACGATACGGAGCCAAAGAGCAAAGTCAAAAGCTTAAATATCACATTCAAACATCTGGACGTTCATTGCATACCGAGACGATTGATTTTAACGAAATCCGCACTACGTTGCAGGCGTTGATCGCAATCTACGATAACTGTAACAGTTTGCATACTAACGCCAAGGATGAAGCACTCACCACCCCGACTGAAGAAACGGTACGTAGTGCTCTGGCCATCCAAATGATTATCAATAAAGAGTGGGGTTTGGCCAATAACGAAAATCCAAATCAGGGATCTTTCATCATTGAACATTTGACCGATCTGGTCGAACAAGCGGTATTGATGGAATTCGAACGCCTTTCCGAAAGGGGCGGTGTTCTAGGCGCGATGGAAACAGGTTATCAACGTAGGAAAATTCAAGAAGAAAGCATGATCTACGAAGCAAGTAAACACGATGGCAGTTTACCCATAGTCGGCCTTAACTTTTCTCAAACCTCCGGCAGTCAAAAAACCAAGATTGTCAATTTGGCGCGATCCACCAAACAGGAAAAAAACAATCAAATCCGACGATTGAAAAATTTCAAAACACGACACAAAGCACAATCTAAATCCGCGCTGGATCGGCTGCAATTAGCTGCTCTACGCAATAAAAATATTTTTGCGCAATTGATGGATGCAACTCGTGTTTGTTCGCTTGGCCAAATCACCAATGCCTTGTTTGAAGTTGGCGGAAAATACCGGAGAAATATGTAAGTTGGGTTTCAGTTTATCGATCTCACCCCGACTACTTAATTACTCAATAGTCATGCAAATTCCCAAACACACTTTTTTAATAACTGGCGGTTGTTCAGGACTTGGAAAAGTCACAAGCTTTCAATTAGCTGAACAAGGCGCCAATATCATAGTCGCCGACCTTAATGTCAAAGCATGTAAGAAACTCGCAGGTGACTTTAAAAACCGATTTTTGTGCCTACCCACCGATGTCACAGATCCGACCAGTATAAAAAATGCTTTATTCAAATCTATTGAGTATTTTGGAGAAATCCACGGTTTGATTAACTGTGCCGGCATCCTTGTGTCGGAACGGATGATTAAAAGAGATGGGGAGCTTTTTAATCTGGCATTATTCCGCCAATGCTTGGAGGTTAACCTCACTGGAACCTTCAATATGATCCGACAGAGCAGCCCCATTATGGCGAAAAATCGCCCAAACACTGATAGCGAACGCGGTGTTATCGTCAATACTTCATCCATAGCAGCGTACGAAGGTCAAGTCGGTCAGGCAGCCTATGCCGCATCGAAAGCCGGTATCATAGGTATGACATTACCGATAGCGCGAGAGCTGGGTACTTTAGGCATCAGAGTCATGACGATCGCCCCAGGCGTTTTTGCGACTCCCTTATTTACGGAATTCAGCGAAGAAAAACTTAACCAATTAGAACAACAAATCCCATTCCCACCACGATTAGGCAAATCTTCAGAATTCGCCACGCTTGTACAGCATATCATCGAAAACCCAATGCTAAACGGTGAAACCATCCGCCTTGACGGAGCCTTAAGATTGTCTTGAAAAGCATGGTTTGTGCGTGGCAATATCAACCTTGAACAATCACCTGCATTCAATTTGCAATTCTAACTACGGTTCGCCCGGTGACTTCACCCTGGATATAAGCTTCGAACATGCTCGGCAAACGATCAAAAGGAATTTCGGCACTGACGATTTTATCGATATGTCGGGGCTTTAAATCGGACGCCAGACGATTCCATACACTAAGCTTGAGTTTTTCTGGACAAACCACCGAATTGATTCCGAGTAAACTGACACCTCGCAAAATAAAGGGCATCACCGTCGTATTGAGTTCAATACCACCTGCCAATCCAATCACAGCAATATTACCCATCGGTTTTACTGTCCTTGTTAGCCAGGATAGCAGCTTACCTCCGATGCAATCTACCGCTCCGCCCCACAAGCCTTTCTCCAGTGGGTGCTCTCCCATACTCAAATCTTGAAGCGATAAAACTTTTGCTGCACCCAACGACTCTAGATAGGCGGTACGTCCCGGTTTACTGCTGAGCGCAATGACCTCGTAACCCAAACCCGACAACAAATCAATCGCAAAACTACCGACACCACCCGTCGCACCGGTAACCAACATCGAACCCCATTCTGGAGACTGCCCGTTGAGCTGTAATTTTTCTATAGCCAGGGCTGCGGAAAAACCAGCCGAACCTATTGCCATAGCCTGATATAGCGACAAATTATCGGGCAGTGGGATAATACAATGGCCCGGTACACGAACATATTCAGAATAACCCCCATCGCGGGTTTCCGAAAGTTCCGAACCACAAATAAAGACTTCATCACCGACGTTAAATCGCTCATCTTTGGAGCTTTCAACTATTCCAGCAACATCAACGCCACCCACGAGCGGGTATTTTCTCAATATAGAGCCTTTACCTGTTGCGGCCAGTGCATCCTTATAATTTATCCCCGAATAAACGGACTTGATGACTACTTCGCCAGGTGTTAGATCGTTGAGCGTAATATTCTCAAAACCCGCATGAATCCAGCCTTTGTTCGAATCGATTCGAAATGCTAGAAACGTTTTCATAAGGAAAGTCTTTCTGTATTGATCATTTTGACCATTAAATCAAAAAAGGCTATGGAAGTGTACTAGGAGGCTTGTCTGTCCGAGAATAGATCTCTCATCGACCTTTTACTGTGACACCAAAGCACCGCACCTTGCTACCACACACTCTTGTGTTTCCTTGCTACGAAAGTGGTAAGAAATCTAGGCGAGGAACTGCTTCTTGAGTGGATAGTCAAAATAACATTAACCCCACGTTCTCGAACGCATTGATATCGCTAAACCCAAGGGTCAGAGTACCGTGAATCAATCAGACTATGCGCATTTTAAAACTACTTTTGAGGTGGCGCATGGACAACAAATCCTTTCCCCCTTCTCGACCCTCTTTTCAGGAAGAGTAGACTACGCATTGATTTCGGAATGTCTCGATAACTGGAAAGAGCAGATAACCAGGGATGATCCTCTGTTAAATGATATCCAACGTTGGTTGGTCTCAGCAGTAGACCCAGAGAAAATAGAGAATGATCAACAAATTCCGGACGAATATTTGCACGGGCTGCGCAAACTGGGATGCTTACGTGCTCGAATTCCTAAAGAATATGGTGGTCTGGGAATTTCCCAATGTAGATATTCACATTTACTGGAAGAGGTTGGAAGTTGGAGTGAGGTTCTAGCGTTGATTATCTCGGTCCAGCAGTTGGGCGTTGTACAAGGCCTGCTTTCATTAAAGAAACTGGAGAGTCAACGTTCAGAGGGGAATCGGCAAGGCGAAGCGCTGCGCCGCTTTTATCTCGAAAAACTGGCCGAAAACTCGATTGGCGCGTTCTGCTTAACCACTCCTGAAACAGGTTCTGACCCAAGCTGCCTTCAAACAATCGCTGCAGCCTCAGCGGATCAATCCTTTTTTATCCTAAATGGCAACGAACAAAAAGGCGGTAAGCTTTACACAACGCTAGGGACAATTGCGGATCTTTATATCATGCTCGCTATCGTCCTTTACCCCGAGGAGGATATTACCCGAATTGATCCGAGCAACCGTATTACCGCTTTCCTTGTACATCGTGATTATCCGGGAATTAGCATTACACCGCTAAAATTTTGCGGATGGCGAGGTCTTCCCAATGCAGCAATTAAGTTAGATAACGTTCGCGTCCCGAGTCAGAATATCGTTGGTGAGATTGGAGATGGACTCAAGATTGCCTTAATGAATTTGGGTTCTGGCCGAATAAACATTTCCTCTATTTCCTTAGGGATGATGAAACAACTAGGCCGTATAGCGCGCTGGTGGGGTATGGAAAGGATACAAGGCGGGAAACCCATCGGTGAACACGCTCTCAATTCCGATCAACTCGTCAAGATGAATGCTTCCATCTATGCAACTGAATCCTTTTTGCAATTTGTATCCGCCTTAGCCGACAAGCCAGAAAGCGATATTCGTCTTGAAGCCGCTATGCTCAAATTTTTTGCCTCCCACAATTTGGTCGACATCGCCGATGAAACCCTGCAATTACGAGGTGGCCGAGGCTATGAGACCTTTGCCTCGCAATCACTACGCGGAGACACTGCGGTAGCGGTTGAACGTTTGTTCCGTAGTGCGCGTATGATGAAAATCGGAGAAGGAGGATCGAATATACTGCAACTCTACATCATGCGCTGTTTGTTGGATAATTTTCTAAAAGATTATAAAAAATTCACCTCGGCAGAATTACTCTCCTGGCGTAAAATTACCGCGTTTATCAGCATCGGCGGTCATTATGTGAAATGCTACATCCTTACTCAACCTCTACCGAAAATAAACATGCCGGCCGTACTGGCGGAGTCTATGCGCTTTGTCAACAAAGCCAATCGACAATTAATCCGCCTTTTGTTGCATAGGATCTCAGAAGAATATCTGGTTTATTATTGGCGACAAGTCGCCAATATTCTGAATGGCTCGTTTTCAAAATCCATTCCCAGGCCATATGAGACCTTCGAACAGCGTCAGGTATTGCTTGGACACTGCGCTCAAATCGCCGTCATATTAGCAGCGATGACGGTGACCTGTTTACGTGCTGCCAAGGATAACAATCCATCCGAAATTGAATTGGCCGATGAGTTTTGTACCCGGATGCGGAACACCATTCGAATACATTTTTTGAAAATCAGCCATCATTCTAGAAAACGGCAACAGACAATGAGAAACCTAAGTGCAAAAATAATGCATGGTAAGTTTGCCGCTTCCGCTGAGCAAGGTATCACTCCAATTGATTTACCGAATGTTAGAGATTAAGCGCCAAATATCCAATAATGCAGCCTCTAATTAGTTTTCAACCGCCGGCAATGATCACCCACTATTTTCTTAATCCTTGCATCTCTGATCGTACTTTATCTCGTCGTAACATAATTTAATGTCCCACTGCGCCCTTATAGGACAAATGTTCAAACTGGCGAAAAGTCTCTGCTATTTGTTCAATGCTCCAATCAATTTGCTGTTTGGTAATAATGAGTGGCGGTGCGAAACGGACTACGGTTTCGTGGGTTTCCTTAGTCAGTAATCCGTTTTGCGCCAAGACCTCGCAGAAGGCTTTGCTTGGTATTTGTGCTGTATCGAGTTCTATCCCTATCAACAAACCCTTACCCCGAATAGACTTGATTAAAGGGCTTCTGATTTGCACCAATCTATTTAGGAAATAGCTACCGATATCTCCCGCTTTCTGCACTAACCGTTCATCCATCAACACATTGAGGGCTTCTAATCCCACCGCTGCAGCAAGTGGGCTTCCGCCGAAAGTACTACCATGGTCACCAGGTTGGAAAACGTCCATAATATCGTATCGCGCCAAGAACATAGAGACTGGTAACAATCCACCCCCGAGGGCCTTGCCTAGCATCAGACCGTCTGGTTGTACGCTGTCGTGCTGACTAGCGAGAATCTGGCCCGTGCGTCCAAGTCCTGTTTGCACTTCATCACATAAGAGCAACACATTATGATCGTGGCAAATTTTAGCACAACGAGCGAGATATCCTTTAGGTGGGACAATTATACCGCCCTCTCCCTGTATCGGTTCCACTAAGAAACCAGCAGTATTCGGGTTTATGGCCTGTTCCAAGGCATGCGTATCACCATAGGGAATACGAATAAACCCTTTAGGAAACGGGCCAAAACCGTTTCGATATTGATCTTCCGAGGAAAAACCGATAATCGCAATGGTACGTCCATGAAAGTTACCCTCGCAAACTATGATCTCTGCCTTGTTTTTCGGGATACCTTTTACTGTGTAAGCCCATTTTCGCGCGGCCTTTAGTGCAGTTTCCACCGCTTCAGCACCCGTATTCATAGGCAAGCCCATATCCATACCAGTCAATTGACAGGTCTGGGCTACGAAAGGCCCTAATTGATCAGTATAAAACGCTCGAGATACTACACCAAGCTGTGCCGCTTGATCTTGTAAGGTTTTCACTAAGCGTGGATGAGCGTGGCCGAGGCTTACAGCCGAATAGGCACTCATCATATCCAGATAACGATTGCCCTGGTTATCCCAAACATAAATGCCTTTGCCATGGGTCAATACAACGTGAAATGGCGAATAATTATGTGCACAGAAATGTTGTTCCTGCTCGATAAAACGATTCATGGCAGAGATACCCTCGACTGTGTTGAGGTATCCCCCCTGAATGATCCGTTGTCCGCCATTGCAACCAACAATTCGCAGATTAGTTTCGCGGTCCTTCCACTACGATCCAGGCGGGGATTAAATTCTGCTATCTCATAGCCAACAAGGTTTCTACCAGTTTCCAGCTTCCCAATTGCATTAATCAGGTGTATTGCTGGAATACCGTCTGGAGCGGGTGTTCCGACAGCAGGTGCATCATAGGGATGGACTGCATCAAGATCGATACTGATACCAAAACCCGCGGTACCAGATGTGGCAATATCTAATGCTTCATTTAATGCTGTCTCGAATCCGCGTTTATGTATTTCTTCCATCAACATTAAACGAACACCAAGCTTATTCAGTAAATCTATTTCTTCCTGTTCGTAGCTACGGCCACCGATAAGACACAGGTGTTTGGGTAATAGCTTGGCTCCAGGCCGAAACACATCAACCAAATCCTTTGGTCCATATCCCAATAGGCTAGCAACAGGCATTCCATTCACACAGCCGCTTGGGCTCGTTTCTACTGTATGAGCATCTAAATGAGCATCAATCCAAATGAGTCCAAGTGGTCCCTCATCGCTAAGTGCTAAACTGGCACCAGTCCAGGTGCCGATAGCACAAGAATGATCGCCGCCAATGACCGTAAAACACCGGCCTCGATTGATTTCTTCCCTAACTTGTCTAGCCAATTTTAGGCAGAAGGATCCGATCGTAACCACCGCCTTTTCAAATTGATGCTCATTCGGACAAACGACTTCACTCCAAGCAGCCTGGACGCCTTGTTTTAACATCAAATATTCAGGATGGTGTAGGCGCAGAATATTAGGCCCCTCTGAACAGTGGGGATCTTTGGCGCCCAGACCAAGCGCAGCACCTATGAGAGATACTCTACAAGTGGCCTGTTCGTTTGAGAGACGATTGAGAACAGAATGATTTGTGTTTCCATAAAACCCTACCGCTCTTCTGACTACTCCGATATTTTTCATGGCCATGCCTCATTACACAGACAAATTTTCGGATCACACTCAGATTAGACACTTACAAATAAAGATCATTCCCCTTGGAGTTGGAGACGCAAACGGGTGAATTTAATGAACTAGATACCATTGGCCGCATTGGTTACCCGCTTTCATCTACACAACCACGATAGCATATGGTTACTGTGTTTAGTTTGAAAAACATACTCAACGATGCATTAAGTACACCTGTGTAGGCTTCCATGTACGCACCTCGAATCCCTGCACCGTAGTGACCCCACGAAACAAAATATCTCGGGATATTTGGACCAAATTTTCTCAACGCACCAACTCGTCTGCTTATTGTCTAATTTCCATGGGTATGAGGTATAACAAAATCGCTGAAAGTGAAGTCGTGGATACCTTAGAACAACTTGGCATTTGTGATGTTAATCCTGGAGTCTGCATAGGCCCAAACGCATGCGTCCAAACCGAGAATGCCGGCATTCTAAAATCCTTTTCTCCTGCTTCCGGCGAACTGATCGCCAGTGTCAATGTTTGTGGGACCAGTGACTATGAGACCGTTATTCGAGGGGCGACTACAGCATTTAAAGCATGGCGGATGGTACCAGCGCCGCGTCGGGGTGAATTGATTCGTCGTATCGCTCTCACCTTGCGTGAAAAGAAAGACAATTTGGGGAGTTTGGTAGCACTGGAAATGGGTAAGATCAAAGAAGAAGGCGACGGTGAAGTCCAAGAAATGATCGACATAGCCGACTTTTCTGTCGGTCAATCGCGCATGTTTTACGGTAAGACTATGCATTCCGAACGCCCTCAGCACCGGATGTATGAACAATGGCATCCGCTTGGCGTCGTAGGGGTGATTACTGCCTTTAACTTCCCAGTAGCTGTGTGGGCTTGGAATGCCTTCATTGCAGCTGCTGCTGGTAACACAATAGTGTGGAAACCTTCGCCGAAAACTCCACTGTGTGCGATTGCAGTGCAGCGTATCTGTAACCAGGCAATGGCTGAGATGGGGTACAATGGTATCTTTTGCCTATTCATCGACAAGGATAAGGGACTTGCAGAACGTTTTATTCGTGATAAGCGAGTACCACTAGTTTCATTTACCGGTTCCAGTGAGGTAGGCCAACGCATTGGCGAGATAGTCGCTACTCGCCTGGGCCGAAGCCTGTTGGAACTGTCTGGGAACAACCCTATTATCGTCGACGAAAGTGCTGACTTAGATATCGCTGTTCCATCCATTGTTTTTGGTGCAATTGGTACCACCGGCCAACGCTGCACCACCACTCGACGACTGATCGTACACAAATCACTCTATAACGATTTGATGGAGCGACTGCTCCATGCGTATCGCCAAGTACGTATCGGTGACCCACTGAATCGAAAAGTATTGATGGGGCCGTTAATCGATAAGACCGCAATGGAAAATTACTGTTCGGCGTTTGACGAGATCCGCAAGTTAGGCGGTTCAATACTGTATGGCGGTAAGATTGTGAAACGCCCTGGCTGCTTCGTGGAACCGACCCTGGTAAGAGCAGAAAACCAATGGCCGATTGTTCAGCGTGAGACCTTTGCACCAATACTTTATATTATGACCTTCAAAACACTAGATGAAGCAATTACAATTCACAACGATGTACCCCAGGGCCTTTCATCGGCGCTTTTCACCAATGATCTGCGCCATGCCGAGCACTATCTCTCGGCAGTCGGATCAGATTGCGGGATCGCGAATATCAATATAGGCACGTCTGGTGCAGAAATTGGAGGAGCCTTCGGTGGGGAGAAACAGACAGGTGGTGGACGTGAAGCCGGCTCTGATGCCTGGAAAACCTACATGCGCCGCCAGACCAATACCATCAACTGGGGCCGCAAGCTGTCGTTTGCCCAGGGCATTCACTTCGATTGTAGCAACTCGAAACAAGCTTAAGGCATCGCAAAGATTAAATTACCGACCTTAGTTAAAAAAATAAAGCTCCAAACTACGATCGAAATCAGTTACTGATGCTGAGCCTGAAATCATTACCCTAATTGATCGCTAGGAAACAGGGTCTAATGTGGTGCAGGCTATTAAGCAATCTTAAGAAATTATTCTCTTGACAGAATCGGTGAGGTTATCCCAGCCTTCTTCAAACTTTTTGTTCGCCTCGTCCCATCCTTCCTCAAAAGAATCGCTCAAATCTACCCACTTTTCATCGGCCAAGTCTGCAATCTCCCAGGCTTTATCTTCCGCTTCGACTAATTTTGGCTCCAAATCATTTATTGCTTTGAGTATATCGCCTAACGTTTCGTCATACTCATCTTTGGCTTTTTCTTTTAATTGCTCAAGTTTTCCCCGTTGCTCTTCAATAGCCGCAAGCATTCTACTTAAAAACTCCTCTTTATGGTTCATATTCGGCTCTCCAAATTTCTATCTTTTCTGATAAAAATGCTGCTCATGTCTTGAGCCATTTACGCTTATGGGCTCTCATGTTTATTTAGTCATAAACTAATCCAGGTCAACCTTATTGCATAGATTGACTAAAGCAGCATTATTTCAGTTTTTTAACTTTAATACTTCTCGAATACATGTTT
>CAZZET010000055.1:0-23144 GCA_964653275.1 uncultured Methylococcales bacterium | reverse complement strand
AGGCTTTCGAAAACCAGATGAAAAATGAGGGGTAATACCTGCGGTGCAGACTATTCCCAGCTTGCCGTCGACATTAAAACTTGGGGAATTGAACTTGGCTTTCAGCAGGTTGCGATCACTAATACTAATCTGGAACAAGCTGAGCACTACCTGAAAAACTGGTTAGACGATGATTTTCATGGAGACATGGGATACATGAAAAAGCATGGTCTCAAACGTAGCCGACCACAGGATCTGATTCCAGGAACTCGGAGCATCATCACGGCGCGTATGGATTATTATCCAGAATATTTCGAATCCAGCGAAAAAACGCTTTCGAATCCAGAAAAAGGTTATATTTCTCGATATGCATTAGGTCGTGATTACCATAAGGTTTTGAGGAAACGGTTACAGCGATTGTCGGAAAAAATAGCGGGGGAAATCGGTGTTTTCGGTTACCGGGTCTTTGTTGATAGTGGCCCCGTCTTGGAAAAAGCACTCGCAGAAAAAGCAGGCTTGGGTTGGATAGGGAAGCATACAAATGTTATCAATCAACGTACTGGGTCATGGTGCTTTTTGGGCGAGATCTATACCGATCTTCCACTACCAATCGATAGTCCTGTAGCAAAGCGATGCGGAACTTGTCAGGCCTGTATCGACATTTGCCCAACCAGGGCTATCGTGGCGCCTTTTCGCTTGGATGCACGCCGTTGTATTTCCTATCTAACCATAGAACTGAGTGGGTCGATACCGGAAGAATTACGTCCTATGATGGGTAATAGGATTTACGGTTGTGACGATTGTCAATTAGTTTGTCCGTGGAATCGGTTTGCCCAACTTTCTAAAGAACCTGATTTTGCGCCCCGGCATCAATTAGATAGTCCTAAACTAATTGATCTTTTTTCTTGGGACGAACAGACATTCATGAAAAAAACCGAAGGTTCGGCAATCAGAAGAATTGGTTTTGAGCGTTGGCTTCGTAATGTAGCGGTAGCACTAGGTAATGCTCCCACATCAAGCAATATTATTGCTGCATTAGAGTTTCGAAAATCCGATCCTTCCGAGGTAATTCGTGAACATGTTCTTTGGGCGCTGGAACAACATGGGAAATCTATGCCAATCTGAGTAAGTTACATCCAGTTTTTTTGCGGTAACAGATGTGATACTGCTTCTGCTGAGACTGGGTGATGGTATAAAAATCCCTGCACGGCATCGAAATCAAGCATTTTTAATCTGGATGCTTGTTGTTCGTTTTCCACATTTTGGGCGATGACTTGTAAACCCATACGTTTTGCTCTGTCAATAAATCCTGCGACCATCGGGAAAAGTCCATCATCAAGGGATAATTCAAGCCCAGCGCAATCGACTTTTACTGCGTCGATTTGCAATTTTGTCAATAAGCCGAGGGAAGAATCATCAATTTCTCTGTTTTCTAATACAATTTCGATTCCGTTTCCTCTCAATTCGGCTAATTTTTCTGTGATGCGTTCAGGCAACTCGAGAAGTACTTTTTCCTTCATCGCTATTTGCAAACGATTGGGTGGAATGTCGTAAGAATTGAAAATATCAATTAGCTTATTGACAAAATCTTCTTGTTTGATCTGGCTGGCGGATACATTGAGTGAAATTTTAATTGGAACCAAGCCTTGTTCATCCCATCGCTTTAATGCTTGACAGCTTGTCTCGAAAGCCCACGTGCCCATGGGTAACATAATACCGATTTTTTCTGCCAGGGCTAAGAAGGAATCAGGAAAAAACAAACCCTTGATGGGATGATGCCAGCGGAGGAAAGCTTCTAGAACGACCACCCGATTTTCATCTATTCCAAATACAGGTTGGTAAAATAAGGTAAATTCCGATTTTTCCAGTGCCGCATGGAGGTCCGTTTCCAGAGTTGTATTTTCCTGTGGACTAGTTTCCGGCATGGAAGAAAAAAAGCTATAGGATTTACTCCTATCTTTTTTCACATTGTACATGGCGGTATCGGCATGTTCGATCAACGTTTCCTGTGAATCGCCATCAAAAGGAAAAACAGAAATGCCCATGCTTACGGAAAGATCTAATTCATGGTTATCCACACTAAAAGGTTTTCTGAATTTTTCAATAATCTTTTCCGCAACGATCTCTGCGTACTTAATGCTGTCTAGCTGAGGTAACATGAGAATAAATTCGTCACCGCCGATTCGTGCCAGCGTATCTGCTTTCCGAAGCCCTTCCCTCAATCGTTGGCTGAACGATTGGAGTAAACGGTCTCCCACTTTGTGGCCGAGAGAATCGTTGATTTGTTTAAATCCATCCAAGTCCAAAAACATTACGACTAATAAGTAGTCACCACGTTTTGCTTGTTCCAAGGCTACATCGAAACGGTCTTTTAGCAAAAGACGATTTGGCAAGCCGGTTAAACTATCGTGATAAGCCATAAAATTAACCTGCTTCTCACGTTTTTTTCGGTCACTAATGTTTCTAGCTACACCTAATGTTCCATGCAAACTTTTTGTCCCAATGTCATGGTTGGTATAAATACCTTCTGCACTAAGCTCAATAGAGACTACATCACCGACGTTTGACCCAACATATTGTTGTTTTTTTAGGCGGATTTCTAGATTTCGGGTAGCCCGGCTGCCAGTCCTTCGCTCATTAAAGCGATAATTTGCGACTGCAAGGTCCTCATCGACAACGATCTCCTTATAGTGTCTTCCAGTGAGTTCGCCTCGTTTGATCCCGAGCAAGTTTTCAACCCAATCATTGACGTAAATAAAATGGCCTTCTTGATCAACTAAATAAACAAGGTCAGGTGAATGACGAGTAATATAACGATAAAACCGCTGAGATTTTCGCAACTGTGTTTCTATCGTTGTTTTTTCTTTTCTTAATTTTCGAGCGGTAATAGCATTCTCGATGGTTTTTAATAACACTTCGGGTTCGAAGGGCTTTTTGATAAAAGCGTAAGCACGATGGGTTAATGCACTGATAGCCGCATCTATGCTTGTATCGCCACTTAATATTATGATACTGGTGTCGATTCGGTCACGACGGATGCGGTTCATGACATCGTGCCCTGTTATATCAGACATCAGAAGATCGAGAACGCATACATCAAATTTCTGTGTCCTCAACATAGACAGGGCTTCCATCCCACCGTTGGCAACAGATACCGAATAACTCCGGGCCGAAAAAACCTGGGTAAGGTTAGTTAGAATATGCGGCTCGTCATCGACAAGCAAAATGCTGGTGCCTGGTTCTACCATGCTATTTTTATATTTATTTTTGTTATCGCGGTATTAAGACCTTAAAAACCGTACCTTTCTCCCTAGAACTTTTAAAATCTATTAAACCGCCAATTTCGCTGATCAAGTTTTTTATAATAATCAGGCCGATGCCACGTTCCCCGCAGGTATCACTTTCTTCTGGTTGAAATAATTTTTTCTGAATTTCCGGAGAAATTCCAGAGCCCGTGTCGGCTATATTAATTTCTACGTATTGTTTTTCGTTTACTTTGACATTCTTTTTCGTCGCAATTGTTACCTTTCCTGAAGCAGGTGTCGCCTCGATTGCATTTTTAATCAGGTTAAGCAAGATCTGTTTGAGCGCGTCTTGATTAACGATGATCTCGTCCATGCCAGGGTCTCCCATAAAAACTATCTCGATTTCTAGAGGTTCGGATAAAGCTCTACGACTAATTGTTACGAGATCAATGATTAAGGCATTGACGTCTGTTGGCAATTTTGAAACAACATCTCCTGATTGTCGGCTCGGGATTTCCTGAATAATACGCTTTATTCGGTCTAACTCCGAACTGATTATCGCCAATTCTTCCCCGTGTTGTTCTCCAAGGTTCGAAGAAAGTATTGTGATATATTTTTTAATTATACTCAATGGATTGTTTGCTTCATGGACAATATTTTTTAGCTTATTTGGTTTTTGCGGGGACAATACGGAGTTTTGTTCTGATCGAATGTGTTTTTGAACATGCTGTCTTAGAGCAAGAGACGTGGCTGAAGCGGCCGCAAATTTCGTCATTAAACGAAATTGTTTTTCATAATCGGAAAGTCTGAATTTTTCGATTCCCAAAACCAAGACACCGATTTCGCTGTTGGCCGTCTTCATGGGAAGGGTTAAAATGCCATCGGTTGATGCCAGTCGGACAATTTGCCGGTCGATAATACTGTTAGTTGAGTGAATTGTATTCTCGAAGGAATGTATAGGTGTTCCAGTATTTAACGTTTCGATAAGAATACTTTTTTCGTCCGAACGGGATATTTTGAGCTGATTAATAAAGGAGTCTTCTCGGTTCGGGACCATTCCGATGAGTTGGTACTCCTTTTTGTCTAAAAGGAAAATCATGGCGTGCCGGATTCCAAATAAAATATTGACCGCCAGTTGAATGCTTTGCAGTAATCGTGAGTCTGTATTCGCACTATCGAATAAAGGAAGAACACTATTTAATGCAGCTTCTTCTTTAACTCTCTCGGCTAATTGGGACACACCGGTGGATTGTTGGATAGAAATTTCTTCCGTTATCGGTTGCGCATCGATTGAATTCGAAGGTGATAATTTTCGAATGTCACCTAAATCAACATGCAGGGATTGGGCAATCGACGTCACCTTTCTATCAGCTTCGGTGACCAGTTGTTGAATTAAACCAGTTTTTAACCCGAAGAACCGGTTACCTGTTTCGTACCATTCCTCGTTCTTATTTATCGCATCCGTTGCAAGTCGGCCCCCTAACCAAATGATTTTTACTAGGACATGGGCTCCTTCGACTTGGTTTACAGGTTCATTTTGATAAAGAATTGCGTCCGCGCTAAAAGATCGAAGTTGCCACTGATCGACCAGCCACGCACCGACTTCGCAACTGTTAAACCCAAATTGGTTTTTCTCTTGGTAAGCTAATGGAGCTCCAGATGCTGGGTGCAAATATCGATATTCACCGGGGAAATTACATGCTAAGACCAATTCACCGACGTTGTGTAACAAGCCAATTATATAGGTTTCATCTTGTGATCTGTAACCTACCAGTTTTGCAATTGATTTTGAAATAAGCGCGCAATACAGAGACTTTTTCCAAGCAAACTTCAAGTCGACGACATTTTCGAGCTTGTCGATGGCCAGAGTTTTTCGGATGGCGCTGGTGATGGCGATCACCCTGATCGTTTCCACACCGAGAGTGATTAATGCACGTTCCAGACTACTTACGTTTTTAGCCTGGGCATACATCGAGGAATTGACTATAGTCAGCACTTTTACTGTTAACGCAGCATCCTTTTTTATGATTTCCGCCAGACGCTCATACGCGACATCACCCTGATTACACGCATCAATGAGCTCGATTAAAACATGATCAAGACTAGGTAGTTGATGGGTGTCGAGTTTTTCCAATAGCCGGGTGGAGGGTATTACCATCGCTTTAATAAAAGACTTGATTTTATTGGTGAAGTAGCACTGAAACTCAAAAATTTAACGGAAAAAATATTGTCGGTAAAACTTTAATTCATCAATAGATTCTAGAATATCATCGAGCGCACGGTGAGAAGATTTTTTGTTGAAACTATTGGCTAATTTGGGATCCCAACGTTTGGCCAATTCCTTTATGGTCGACACGTCAAGGTGACGATAATGAAAAAATTCTTCCAATTTTGGCATGTACCTGGATAAAAAACGTCTATCTTGGCAAATGCTATTGCCACACATTGGGGATGTGCCAGGTGATATCCAATGTTGTAAAAACTCAAGGGTTTGGAGTTCTGCTGCATGTTCGTTGGTTTGGCTTTCCATAACTCGTTGAATCAATCCTGATTGCAGGTGATGTCGCTGATTCCAGTCATCCATGGACTCCAAAATTGAATCATCCTGGTGGATAACCAACTCCGGGCCCTCCGCTAAAACATTTAGGTCCTTATCGGTGATAACGGTTGCAATTTCAATGATTAAATCCTGCTGGGGATCGAGTCCGGTCATTTCCAGGTCAATCCAAATAAGGTTAAGTCGATCTAATTTTTTGCTCATTTGTCTAATTTTAGTTTGTTTTTATAAAGTATTTTCTTAGTATTCCACCAAGGTTATATCGACAAATTCAGCGTGTCGAGACCCGGTTGGCTGCTAGGTGTGTGCTCGAAGGATTAGATCGTAGCAAATTTAGTTGTACAACAATTCAGGTAACCACTTTTTGGTATGCTCAGAGGAAAGTTCACAAAAACGCTACGGCGAACGTTACTGCCCGTGAAAAGTGGCCTGCCAAATTCTGGGGGCAGCCCGTTGGATTGACGCTTTTTTGAGAATCTGAACTCGTCAATATAATCTTGATGTATTCTGACCTTGCCAGCGCGCGGCTCAGGCGCTACTCTGTAGGATCGATATTCAATATACAGTGAACATAATGAATGGTTTTACGATAATTTTTCTAATGGCCTTAGCTTTTTCTTTCATGCTACAAATTTGGTTGGCACATCGGCAAACTGCACATGTAATCGAGCATCGTCAGAAGGTACCCAAATCTTTCGAAAATTCTGTCTCGATTGAAGACCATCAGAAAGCGGCCGATTATACAGTGGCAAAAAATCGGGCGGGTTATTTACAAAGCATTGTCGATGTTATTCTATTGCTAGTGTTCACTTTGGGTGGTGTAATTGGATTGATTTCGGGATTCTGGTCAGAATTTCATCTATCTCCTATCGTCACTGGGGTTGCTACTATCTTGACCGTTTTTGTCGCATCGCATTTGCTCGAGTTACCCCTTTCGGTCTATCACACTTTCTCTATCGAAGAGCGGTTTGGGTTTAACAAAAATACACCTGGACAGTTCGCTATTGATACGGGACTTCATTTGTTGTTGACGCTGTTAATTGGCGGTCTTTTGGCGGCGTTGATTTTATGGGTCATGGCTTCGACTGGGTGGTACTGGTGGCTGATCGCTTGGGCGATCTTAGTGATATTCACATTGTTTATGAGTTGGGCGTATCCAACTCTTATTGCGCCTTTGTTTAATAAGTTCACTCCGCTTTCCGATCGAGAACTGGATGAACGGATCCAAACACTACTGGAACGGTGCGGCTTTACCAGTAACGGTATTTTCGTCATGGATGGATCACGCCGTTCGGGGCATGGTAATGCCTATTTTACGGGTTTGGGCAGCCACAAACGCATCGTCTTTTTTGATACGCTACTAAATACTCTAGAGCATGATGAGGTCGAGGCTGTTTTGGCGCATGAGCTAGGACACTTCAAACGCAAGCATGTCGTAAAAATGCTCGTTACTTCGTCAGCGGTCAGTTTTGTTGGTCTGGCGCTTCTCGGTTGGTTGGTTGGGTGCGAATGGTTTTATCTTGGGCTTGGGGTTTTAGCACCGTCAAATGCAGTAGCATTAGTGCTTTTCATCCTAATCTCCCCGTTGTTTACTATTTTCCTTCAGCCGATTACGGCTTATTTTCAGCGTAAGCACGAATTTGAGGCAGACGATTTTGCGTCAATTTATGCAAAACCAGCCACGCTTATAAGTGCGTTGGTTAAGCTTTATCGGGATAATGCCAATACGCTCACCCCAGATCCGCTTTACTCAGCTTTTCATTATAGCCATCCTCCAGCTTCAATTCGTATTGCTAATTTAACTGCAAAATTGGAAAACCCAGTGTAGTAAATAGTTTAAATGGATAGATGAAGTGCCTCGGTTGTACCAGCTAAAAACGAGGTTTGAGGAATTTCGAAAAATCAGCAACATGATCTCTTCAATGGACAAGTGGTTTCTCATCTTGGGAAAGCGCTCGCTGTTGAATCCGTAAATGGCACTACGATTGTCTGCCATACCCGCCGACGATTAGGGTTGCCAGCGGTTGGCGATTGGGTCCTATGGGAGCCTTGTGGTGATAATCAAGGACGTGTGACCAAGATATTGCCGCGGAGATCGCTCTTGTCAAGGCCGGGTGTTAAATCGAAAACTAGGCCTGTTGCGGCCAATATCGATCAATTGCTCGTTGTTTTTGCGACTGAACCCAATTGCGATTTTCTTTTGATCGACCAGTTTCTGGTGGTGTGCGAACTTCAGGGTATTAGTGCACATTTGATATTGAATAAAGTTGATCTGGGAGGTGTCGAAAAAGTTGCTGCACTTAACGAAAACCTTACGGTCTATGCGCGTGTGGATTATCCGATTCATCTCGTCAGCGCAAAAACCGGCGAGGGCATTGATCGACTTAGTGAAAGCCTAAAAAAGCATATTAGCATGCTCGTAGGTCAATCCGGAGTAGGTAAGTCATCAATCAGCAATATTCTATTGCCCGATAGGAATCTCGAAACTGCAGCATTGTCTTCTGGCAGCGGAAAAGGAATTCATACCACTACAAAGTCAACGCTTTACCATTTGCCTGAAGGCGGCGATTTGATCGATAGTCCGGGAATTGCTATTTTCGGTCTGGCGGATATCAAAGAACAAGACCTAGCCAATGGATTTCGAGAATTTCGACCTTATATTAGTTCTTGTCGTTTCAAAAATTGCCGGCATATCAATGACAAAGGGTGTGCAGTTATCTCCGCAGTGAAAAATGGCCAAATCGATGGGCAAAGATATCAGCGCTACTTGAAGTTGTTCAAAAAATTGCTGGTAACCTAGGGTTTTGCCTGGATTTTTAAAAGAGAAATTGCCACTATTCATTTCGTAGTTTTTACTGCTTCACAAAAAAGTTCTCGAAGAGCCAAAGGTTGACCCAACAGTGTCCCGTATGGGTGTGTGAGGTGGAGACCACACTTTTACATTCTAAAATCGTCAATGTGCTAAGCTTTTTACCTATATTGGTTTAATGGAAAGCCAAGTTCGCTTAGAAAAAATTGGGATCCCCGGGACCCATAAATATTCAAATAAAACGTTCGATCTACCAATTACTATCTGAGTTATCAGAAAAATCAATGAGGTAAATTATTCGAAGAAAGGCTTTGAGCCGAATTTAGTCTTTTATGAATTCTTAGTTCTCCGATAGCTGCGTTTCTAACTGCTTTCCCCAGTCGATTTAACTGGCATTTCGATTGGACCTGCCAAATCCGGGAGTGCGTAGCCCAAGCAATATAATTGTGATGGCTTTCAATCTAGGTAAATTAGTAGTGCAACAATGGCTATTTTGCCGAAGATTCAAGCAGATGGTTAAAGTCGCGATAAAAATGAATATTAAGAAAGAATTGAAGTAACCTCAAGTTGGTGAATTCGCGATTTGATGGGTAAGTTCTATATTGCTTTAAATATAACTCATCAATTGCTAATAAGACGGTAGGGGTTATTAGTAGTCAATTATTGTGTAAAAGTGAAATTACAGCGATTTGAATATTAAGCTCTTCAGAACAAGGAACCTGATTTATATAATTATTCCTTTAATATCCATAGTATTTGTTGGATTCTTGTTCTCGCAAATGAAGAGCCATAAGATACTAACAAAAGCTCAAAGTGCGCGCACAGCAAATCAACCAATACCTATAAGCGGGTATAAGGTAGTGGAAGGTCCGCTGTCTTTCAATCTACCCTTAGAATGCGTACTCAAGGCAAATCCCTTAATACAAATATATTCACGGAATTTTGATAGTAGTGCTTTAATTACTCATGTAAAAATTAATGATAATGTCAAAAAAGGGCAGGTACTCTTAGATTTAAATGCAGACATTGAAATGTTCGAGCTAAAACAAGCGAAGAAAAGTGTCGCATTGTTAGCGAAGGAGTTAGAAGGCTATGAACAGTACATGGTTTGGTCAAGGAAGAACCGAAAAATTGGATTAGGTGTTGAAGCCGAACATCGGCGAAGAATTATCGATTGGTTACATGCCAAGACGACATTGGGGAAAGAACGCATAAAAATTGAACTGATACAAGATAAAATTAAGCAAAAGAAAGTCCAAGCGCCCGTCGATGGTATCGTCGTTGATGTGATGCAACCTGGTCAAACCTTACGTGGAAGTAATGTTCCATTAGCAACACTTGCGGTTGTTGATCCAATTCTAATGGAATGCCCACTTAATGAGGATAAATTGAGATTCGTTGGGCCGAAGCAGCATGTCGATGCCTCTTTTTACAGTTTTCCAGGAAAGGTTTACCACAGTAAAATATCCCATGTACATCCCATCGCTGACGGAGAAAATCGGACGATTACTTTGAGGATCGAGTTGGCTAATGCCGATGCTACTTTAAAACCCGGACTACATGGCATTGCACATTTGAAAAAACAAAAAATTGCCCTACGTGTTCCTAATATCGCGTTGTTAGATGCTGCCAACGTAAATGAAGCGTATGTCTTTGTCGTTAATGTTGATCAGACAGTACATCTTCGAAAAATAGAAACCAATATCTATGCGAATGGCTATACTGAGGTCGTTAAGGGCTTGGAAAAGGGTGAGCAGATCGTTATAGCCGGGCAATTAGACTTGCAGGAGGGTGATCTAGTTCGGATAGTCTCAACAACAATGCAGGGTGATAAAGAAGATAATGGGGGATGACATGAAGCTACCTACGTTTTTATACATTGGGGCCGCTAAAACAGGATCAACATGGATATTTAAGGCATTGGAGGCCCATCCTGAAATCTACGTCCCCGCTACTAAGGAGATCTATTTTTTTAACCGACACTATCAAAAGGGACTTCCGTGGTATGCATCATTTTTTTCAGATGCTAATGATGAGCAAATAGCGTTAGGCGAATTAACACCAACCTATCTTTATAGCCGAGAAACTGCAGAGTATATCTCTCGTGATTTACCTAATACTAGATTATTAGCTTGTCTCCGGGATCCTATCAGCCGAGTTGTATCTGCCTATCAGTTTAGAAAACGTAATGGAATAGCTGGATCCGACTTTTTTGATACTATGAAAAAATATCCTGAGATATTGGAGAATAGCAAGTACTCTGAATACGTAGAAATGTATAGTGATATTTTCGGTTCAAAGAATTTTAAAGTTTTTTTATTCGATGATCTGAAAAAAGACCCTGTTTTATTTGGTAAGGAAATTTACAAATTTATAGGTGTCAATGCAGATTTTGAATATGTAGATGCAAAGAAAAGAGTTTTGTCTGCTTCCCAACCAAGGTCCACATTACTTGCTGCCTTGGTTTACCACATGTCAATGATTGCTCATAAATTAGGTTGGCTTAATCTAATAGGGCAAGTCAGAAATTCTTTTATTAGCCGTTTGTTGTATAAACCAGTTGGTAAAGAAAAATTGAGTGATGAAGAGAATGCTTGGTTAAAAGATTACTACAAGGAGGATGTGGATAAATTGGAAAAGTTGCTGGGCCGCAATTTACAGCACTGGTTACAGTAATCAATGTGTGCGGGTTACGAGATGCAAAAAAGGACGATTTTACAAAAAAATTCTTTTATTCGAAAGCAATATAGAAAAGCTATTTTTTTGCCTATTAAATATTTTTGCCCTTTCAGTTTAATTCATATTAATAAAACGGGGGGTACAAGTATTGAAAAAGCATTGGGAATGCCTCTTATCCATAAAACTGCGATTGATTACAGAAATGAAATAGGTGAGGCTCGTTGGAAAAAGCGATTTAGTTTTGCCATTATTAGAAATCCTTGGGACAAAGTTGTATCTCAATATAAGTATCGGACATTGATAAATGATACTCAGCTCAGAAATACTCCAATAGCGTTCAATGAGTGGGTGAAGCGGGTGTTTTTGGAAAACGACCCAATCTATTATGATGAGCCAATCATGTTTATGCCTCAATTGAATTGGGTTGTTGATGAGAATGGAAAAATAATAGTCGATTTTATAGGTAGATTTGAGAATTTAGATAACGATTGGTCGATAATATGTGAAAAATTGAATAAGCCTAACTTAAAGCTTCCTCATGTTAAGAAAACGGAGAAAAAGGATTTTCGTTCATATTATAATGATCAATCAATAGATATAATCGCTCAATTTTTCCGCAGAGATATTGACGAGTTTGGATATGCTTTTCGGTAATCGCTATTAGTAACAAACGTATAATAAAGAATTCCCTTTTTGTAAGTTTAGGGCTGTTTGCAGATGGGTTTATCCTGTTTCTCGTTTTTATCCTTAGTGCCCGGTATTTAGAGGTTAAAGAATTCGGAAACTTCGTTTTTTTAACGAGTGTGGTTCATGTTCTTCAGCTATTTACTAATGGGGGGATCGTTAATATTACAGTGCGGGAAATATCTCGTAACCGTAAAAGAGTTAAGGAGATCTTGAGCGCGACTTTAACGCTTATTATTTTTATTTTAATCTGCATGTTTGCACTGCTATATTTAGGAGTGGAGTCATTTTTAGCTGAATCCCATCTTAAAGTTCCTATTTATCTGCTCGCAGTTTCTGCGCTTATAACAGTTCATGCTTCGGCTCGTGCTGCCGTCATACGCGCTCACGAAGATATGGGGCGTATCGCATTAACTTCGTTTATACAGAGAGGAACGCTTTTAGTTGCTGTGCTTTTCGCTATTTTCTTTGAAAAAGGTATTGAGGGAATTGCTTTTGCGTACTTAATGGCTGCGATTGTAAACTGGCTACTCTATTTTTTATTTGTAACGCGTTACTATTCGAAAGTAATTTGGTTGATTGATTTCGATTATTGGCGGTATCTTGTCCGAGAGGCATTGCCATTAGGGATAAGTTTAGTGCTACGAAAAATGACGTTGCATGTTGATACTTTTTTACTGGCTTTCCTATCAACCACAATAGCTGTGGGCTTGTTTAATTCAGCCTATCGTTTTATTCAAATGATAGAAATAGCGACATTAGGCTTGTGTAGTGTTCTGTTTCCAGTGTTGTCTAGACTAGCTAAGGAATCTCAGTACGATTTCCAGTTGTTATTCAATAACAGTGTTCGTATTTTTATAGCTCTTTCTATTCCTATTGCTGTTTGGCTAATAATCGCGAGTAAAAAACTAGTTGTTCTTGTTTATGGAGAGGAATATAGGGAAGCATGTAAAATCTTAATGATATTAGCAATAAATTTGGTGTTTTTAATGCCAGGTAGTATATTTTTCTTTGTATTGTCAGCGTTGGGTCGTCAGCGAATGTTTTTGATTCTATCCACAGTAGGGTTGTTTGTGAATGCCGGGTTAGATGGTCTGTTGATACCTTATTATGACTATTTGGGGGCTGCTGCTGCGACGACATTTACCGAGTTTGTGATTTTCGTTTCGGGTATATTTTTATTATATAAGTTAAAGTTAAAAGCAGATTATTTATCATTTTATTGGAGATCTATTTTTTCGATAGTATTACCTTCGTTGATAATGTATTTATGTTTTAAAAATGATAGTTACGTGCTTTGGGTGGTTGCGACACTAATCTATATTGTGCTTTACATTATTATTGCTATTAAAATTGAATTAGTTAAAAAAACCGAATTACAGTTTTTAATTAATAGCCTTAGTCGGAAAAACAAAGCTTCTGAGTGTTCGTCTTAACCTTAATTCTATTTTTGTTATCCTTTGCGGCGATGACGGAGGATTGGATACATTTTCCGCTGACAGCTGCACTAAATGCCTTTCAAATAGGGTGGGCTATTAGTGATGGAATTGTTCTGTCATTTGGATTGATATTCCTGATTGTAATAGGAATAGCGGTATGTTTACTATTAATTAAACAATATTTATTATCGCTAATAATTCTTTGTACAGCTTTAGTAATATTGTATTTAATTCCATTGTACTTTGGATTCCTAAATGCTGGTTGGCTGCGTGCATACCTTGAGCAAAGTCAAGATAAGGTTGAGTTATATTATTTTACTAAACAGTATTATTTGCTAAATATAAATACTGAACCTGCTTTTAATCCTATCCCGCAGTACGAATATCTTTTAGACAGACTTAAGGTTTCGTTATCTATGCTGGGTAGTGGTTGGTATACGGCATTTATAGCAAATTTGGCATTAATAGGGATTGGTTTAAAATATTCGGAGTTTCAATTAAAACTAATTTTAGTATTAACATTTTCTTTTTCCTTTTTCGCTTTTCAAGCGTTTCCTGTAATCAAAAACTTGATGCAGGCAGAAACCTCGCAGCATAATGGAAATCAATACTTAGTAAAAGGACAGCCGCGTAAGGCGATTCTATATTATAAAAAAGCTTTAAAAATGAATCCTGCGTTATCATTTTCGACTCCTTTCCTTCTTAAAGTATCCGAAGCGTATTACATGGGTACGGATAACCAAAATTCGTTGGGTAAGATATTTGAAGCATGGATGTTTATTCAAGAGAAAAATCTTTTTAAATATCAGGCCGGAAAACCAAAATATTATCGTATTGCACGAACATTGATTGAGGAATCAGGTAGCGTCGAACCGCCATTAACTCCATTAAATCAGGCTCTTTTTGATTTAAGGGATCGTTTTTCTAGCAAGCTATGGAAATACCAGGGTTTGGCTGAATATGCCGCAGGCAATCTAAATGGTGCTCTGTCAGCACTTTTGAATGCTTTTGCACGAGACGATGGACTTACAACACGGTTTTATCTAGCCAGTGTATATTTGAAATTGGATTATCCGCAACCGGTTATCGACCTTTTACGATCCTATGCCGAAACGATCACACATAGCGCCGTCAAAGCAGATATTTATTGTACGGTCGGAGATGCATATATAAAGGCAAATGAACCTGAATATGCAAGAGAGGAATATCGACGTTGTATACGCTACGATAACTTAAAAAATCATCGGGTGATCCAAGCGCTTAGTGGATATTGATGATCATCAATTCTCGCCTAACTTTTGTAATACTTGCGCTTTTTGCAGGTTTGTTCAGTGTAGTCCTAGATTCAAATCGGCAATTAGTACAATCACTTGATCACTATCCAGAATGGCAGCAAGCACAGTGGATAGAATTTCCCGGGTCTTCTGAGATCTTATATGCAAGAAAGCGTTTTAATCTGGAATCTACCCCGAGTTGGGCATACCTCGTTATTTCTGCGGTCGATAATTTTGAAGTTTACGTCAACAATAATGCAATAGGAGGTAAAACTTACGTCGGCGGGCGTCCGACTGCGATATTTGATATTTCCACTTCTATGAAAATAGGAACCAACCTGATTGCCATACGATCAGCTAGCCAAAGCCGGGGTATGAGTGGACAGGTTCTCGTGAAGGTGTACTGGAAAAATCTGGGACAGGAAAATAGTTTGCTCAGTGGAAATGATTGGCGAGTCGAAAATCGCGAACTTTCACAGCGACAGGGGTTATTAGCATGGAACAAACTCGAATTTGATGATGGTTCTTGGTC
This sequence comes from uncultured Methylococcales bacterium, assembly GCA_964653275.1. Taxonomy (GTDB): domain Bacteria; phylum Pseudomonadota; class Gammaproteobacteria; order Methylococcales. The sequence goes on along the minus strand of CAZZET010000055.1, from coordinate 7,946 downwards.
TTCTGCGGTACCAATATTTTCCTCGATGGGTGATACCTCACGACCCCTTTCTATTTCGGTTGAGGCATTGGGGCATCTTCGGGCGAGAAACTGGCTATGGCAAACTAATGCTAAAAATAAGCAGGACTTCTTTTTTCGACTTGTAAAGGTTGATAGTTCAGAGATTAACGCTGCTTGGATGGGTGTTAGTGTTGAAGGAGCTTACCAATTAACCATCAATGATTTTATCTTTGCAAAGCGTATTGCTACCCAAGATAAAATGGATGTCTTTTCAATTGCCCCCTATTTGGAACATGGAAGTAATCGAATTGGAGTGCAAATCTATACTAAAGAAAATACACCCCATCGAGTAGCAATTAGTGGTTTTGTGTCAGACTCTAAAAAAGGAATAGACTTTTCTGCAGATCAATATTGGAAATGTGGCGATAGTGCTTGTAACGTTGTGGGTTTGAGCCCTCTTCAGATACCACGTCTCAACATTTCTCATTTGATTCCTCCTCCAACTTACACACTTGAACGTTGGAAAAAGCGTTCGGTTTTATTTATTACGATATTCTTTTCCACACTAATATTTGGAAGTTTCACCATTCCATTATTTAAAGCATGTGGTTTTACTTTTCCTCATGTTTGTATGCTGTACCAACAACCTTTTTGCATAACCTCAATGTTGCTCGCACTATTCCTAGTATTCGATGCAGATAGCCGTATTGATTTAACTCCCTTTTATCCCTTAGTACCCACTCTAGTAGTTGTTATTATTTTTATTTATCTATCTGCACTCATTGTTGAGGGTTTCTGGCAATACAATAAGGCTAAATGAACGTACATTGGTTTGGTAAACAATACTGGCAAATACTGATTCCATTTGGGTTATCCATATTAGCTGTGGTGCTTCGATTACAGGGAATAGGATCCACTCCCATCTCTCAGGATGAGTCCAGTATAATTCGGTATGCTCAGGAAGGCGTATTAGAGCGAGGGTATCCCTTTCTCTGGAGGGCCGGGAAAGAATTTATTATGGCCACGTACGAATTAATACCCTATCCAGTGGCAGGTGCCATATATTGGCTGGGGTTTTCAGAATTTTCAGTCCGTTTACCAGCACTTTGCTTTGGTGTAGGTACGACGTTGTTAATCTTCTATTTTGGAAGCTACCTTTTTGACCGTCGTGTCGGGCTATTAGCCAGCTTGATTTACGCAATTTTACCCTGGTCAATCTATTGGGGAAATAACTGTTTTTATCCCTCACAACTACAATTTTTCGTGTTGTTGACCACGATGACGGTGCACCATCTAATTTACCATCAAAAAGTGGCAACATATTCATATTACCTAATTTCTCTAACCTTTATATTAACCTATTTCAGCTGGGAAGTTTCGGGCATACTTTTACCGATATTTTTTTTAATAGGCTTGATGTTACGGTGGGGCCACTGGACTTGGTTGGCAAATTATCATTTTTGGAATGCACTCTCCTTGGTAGTTATCGCTGTAGGTACACAACTATATCACCGAACAATATTACGCGCTCCTTTCGAAAAATTGGGATCGAGCTTAGCTGATGTTTCATTTTTCCAGCTGGCATCTAATCGTATAGATTATGACCCACTATTTTATCTGGATATCTTTGTTAGTGCTGATGTTCATATAATGCTGATAGGTTTTATTCTGGTCGGTGTATTTTTTCTTAGAACAAATTGGAATCTTCGTTTTATCTATTTATTGATCGTTTTAAGCCAGATATTTTTAACAACCTTCATTGGTCTATATGCATTACGATATGCTTATTTTTTATTGCCGTTTATAGTCATTGCAGCTTCGGCAGCCACATTTTTATCGATGGATAGTTTGGTTTCGCGATTAAAACCCATGCGTTCGGTTAAAATATTTAATGCGATAGGCACCGCTTTACTTTGTGGCTCCCACCTCGCATTCGCCTCGTCTGATGGGTTGCATTTAGAGGGATTGTTTCCCTGGTTAAATAATTACCACTTTGAGCTTCAGTATAACTCTCGTGGTAGTAGCTTTCGCAGTATTTCTAATAAATTGCAGGAACATTATCATTCTGGTGACATTGTCGTTATACAAGCCCCTTCGCCTACAATCGTTTATACCGATATCAAAACCGACTATTTTTTACAATCGATAGTTATGTCTGCGGTTTTTGCTAAACCAGAACATTCTCATTATTTTGTAGATAAATGGGTGGGTAACCCAGTGTTACGAACTTTGGAGGATCTGCAAGATGTGCTATACGGGCATTCTCGTGTATGGATTGTTCTTACGCCATTTCGGCGGGGTATAGAACGCGTAACAGATGATATCCAATACTTTATAACACACAAGGCGAGTTTAATTGCTGAAAGTACTAAGGGCAGACTTTATCTTTGGGAAAACCCAGCGTTTATTAGACAAAACAAGGTCCAATTAAATTGAAGAAAAAAGAATCTAAAGGTTGAAGCCTATTTGCTGTATTTTAGATACGCCACAATTCGTAGCGGCAAAACTGCATCCTCTCAGCAATATTTTTTTTTGTGCGTTATTTTTGACATTCGTCGAGCAGGTGCTGCCCAGATGCAGAGGAGTACAGTTGATACACGCCGTTGTCGGCTTAAAGGAAAACGTAACCCTGTGATGGAGCAAATTTCATGACACGGACAATATAGATGTCGGTTTGGCATACGGCAAAAGTCACACGTAATTTTACGCGAAAGATACACTCAATTCTTTTAGGCAAGATATTATCTTGAAAGCAGCTAAAATCCTAACAAATACTGATTACGAATAGAAACTATGGCAACACAGCCCAATTCAGAAAAGCCGATAAAAATGTTATTTATTATTGGTGCGCCGAGGTCAGGGACCACGATGTTAGAAAGAATGCTTTCGGCTCATTCGATGATTCAAGGAGGAGCAGAACCGCATTTATTAACGCCACTTGCGTATACCGGTTATTGGGACAAAGTTGACAATGCACCTTACGACCATATTCTCTCATCCTTGGCCCAGCGCACTTTTGTGGAGGAATTACCCAACGGTGAACAAGACTATTGGAAGGCGTGTCGTGCTTTTTGTGGTGTACTCTATAGCTCGTTAGTTTCTACATCAGGCAAGTCGATTTGCTTAGATAAAACGCCAGCCTACGCATTGATATTACCTTTTATCAAAAAAGTATTTCCAGATGCTGGATACATTGTATTGACTCGACACCCGCTCGCAATTTTTTCTTCTTTTGCGAACTCATTTTTTGATGGGGATTATCAATTGGCACAAGATCATGAGCCACTATTAAATAAATACATCCCCAATATGGCTGCTTTTTTACGTGATGACACGGTGTCGAAGTTTCATGTCCGCTATGAAGGATTAGTGAGTAATCCAGAATCGTGGATGCGAGATATTTGCAAATATCTAAATATCCCCTTTGAACCTGAAATGATTGAGTACGGGCAGGCTAACTCGAAGAAAAGAAAGGGCTTGGGCGATCCAGTAGGAATCCATCAGCATGCCAGACCTTCAACGACTTCCATTGCAAAATGGATTGGAGATTTAACTTCTGATGCCTCAAAACTTGAATTGATGCAAAGTATCATTGCCCAATTGGATCCACAAGATCTAGAAAGACTTGGATACCCCGTAACCGAACTTTGGCAACCTTATAATCAACATGCGGGGCAAAAAATCAGCGTCAAACAACCTCCATTAACTACCTATAGGTTGCAACGAAAACTAATTGTCCGATTGCGTTCGCTCGTTAGGCGTTACAATCCATTAAAGCGTCTAACAAAGACAATTAAACTAACGTGCGATGTTCTATTGCGCGAATAAACGAATAGTAGGATCTAAGGTTTTGCACAAAAGTGAATTTCTATGCCTCAAGCAAGAGGGTGCAGCTTTATCAACTATTAGGGTAATACTAATGGATAAAGTTCGGAGCAACTAACTCGTAGACAATGATCAAAATAAAACAATGATCGTAGCTATCTAAGTACTAAGCGTGCAGATGGTCATGGATAGTCTTGGGCGAGACATGGGTAGGTTAGTTTTCCATCTTTCATGAAGGCAGACACTTGCTGTGGTTGTTCAAGCCGGGGGGTGTAGCTTTCTTTGAAATAGTCAGACAGCGCGCTGCTGCTAAAAATTTTGTGATTGTTCATCAACTGTCGGTAGCTTTCCGCTACTCCGGCTGCAATAGTTGGCCAATCGAACACACCAATAAGGGAGGCTTGCGCACGCTTGCCTACGATCTTAGCGATATTAGGGTTGTCTAGAAACATCACAATACCCTGTGCGAGATCATTGACATTGTCATTTTCGGCAGTGTATCCGCTGTATCCATGGCACAGGGATTTCGCACTACCCGCAAAACTTACTACCGGTTTTGCTGCGGCCATGTAATTCAGGAGCTTGATGGGGTAGCCTGGACAGTTAGGCCGTGGCACGACCGTTACGTTGGCTGCAGCTAAATAATCCGGCAGTTGTTCCAGTGGTGCTGATTCAATAAAGTGGATGTGGTTAGTAATGCCCAATTTTTCGGCTAAAGCAAAACAATTGTCTCGCGCCTTGTTATTTTTGACGTTACCGACAATGATTAACAATGCCTGTGGAACCCTTTTAATCACCTTTGCCATAGCTTGGATTAGATAATCAATCCGTTGAAAACCTTCGAGCGCTCCGGTATACATTACCACCGGGGCATCTCTCGCGATGGACAGTCTTTTGCGAACAATGTCATCGTGACCAGAGGCCAGCCATTGGACTTCAACACCTGGTGGCACAATTAATACTTTTTCCTGGCGGTTACCAATTCTAACCAAGTCTTGTTTGAGCTCGTCTGAAAGCACCATCACTAGGTCGCTGAGACGAGGAACGATATAGTCGAGTACTTTTCCGATACCACGAGCCAAGCTATCGGGGCGGATAAAACGGTAGCTGGGTAACTCATCCTCCATCAACGTGATAGCGTTGTATATCAGTGGCCTGCGAGTAATCAGTTTGGCAAAGGCACCTGCCAGATTCGCCTCATAATTATGTGCGTGGATGATATCAATCTTGTGCCGCCAGATGACTTGAACGAGTTTTGGAATCAGCAGGGCATCGTAAACTAAGCGCTCCAAAGAAGGACCTATTACGATAGGTCCAGGCTTCATAAAGGGTAACCGAACCCGATGAATGTGTAGTCCTTCCACCGAGATATCTTCTTCTGACTGTGGATAAGTAACAACGTGTACTTCGTGTCCTTGTTCCGCGAGATGCATCGCTAACTCACGGATTGCGCCTGGTGTTCCGTGGTTCGCTGGAAAAGGGCACGCAGCGACCATGACGACGCGGACTGGCGCTTTTGCTACCGCCGCACTGACGCCACCCTGGTAATGCATTACTTTGTCATCTGTTTTCATGTTCAAATACTTTAAAATCTTTAGCAATGATGGCTTCGTCCTAAAAAAACTTCCGTACAATCAATATTGTATTACAACTAAAAATTTGTGCTGGCGTTCCGATTACAAGACCGATGTTAAATCAGCCATCAACAATCATTTAAGAATTTGCCTGCCGCAAGGTCATCACCTAGCCTTACATCGCAAAATACAGTTGTAGCTAATTCTAGAAAAATCCAAAAATTCCGATTAAATCAGAAATTGTTTTATAGAAACTAGCGGTGATAAAGCACAATGTCGAATCGGGCAGATGAGAACAAATTCTGTGACTACCGACGGAAGTACATTAATCTACAGCGGGTTTTGGAATACTTATATTGTAGGCTTTAGCCGTCCTAATCCTGGTTCTGAGTTTATGAGATATAGCGAATAACTCCATGAGCGCCTTACAAATGACGCGAATATTGGCACCTGTTTGGGTTCCAGCAGTTCGCGGGAAGTGACTAACAGGTACCTCCTTGATCTTCATGCCATGCAAGTTTGCCAATGACAGAATTTCAGTATTTATCATGGCACCGACGGTTTCCATGCGAATGGTATCGAAAACTTCCCGACGAAAAAGTTTGAAAGCACAATCGATATCTGTCACCTTCAGGCCAAGCACCAGGCGTACAAGGATGTTCCAACCGGCGGCATTGATACGTCGATGAATCGGATCAGCACGTTTGGCCCGGTATCCTGCGACAATATCCCAGTCCTGAATCCATTTGCTGAGGTGTGTGATTTCATCAAGATTAAATTGCAAGTCTGCGTCAGTAAAAAAGATAAAATCTTTGCTGGCGCGATCGATGCCAGAGCGAAGTGCAGCGCCATATCCTAGGTTTCCCTCGTGATGTATTGCAACAACAGATGGTTCTTCGACAGATAAACGGTTGATGATGTTGGCCGTTTCATCCTTGCTGCCGTCGTTTACCACGATGATTTCCAGGCTGGAAAAAATCGGAGACATCGCCGAGACGCATTGCTTAACCGATTCCTCAATATTTTCGGCTTCATTAAAAGCCGGAAAAATTACCGAGATTCCTTTATGAATTGGCGTAACAGTTTTGGAGTTCGCGTGCTTAACAGTTTCGTTCATTTGTAGCCTCCTATTATTGTTTTTATTAACCGCTTAGCCCCTAATTATTTTTACTCATAGGCAAGGCCGGATAGTTGGGTGTTTAGATTCATTATGGGCATACTTTATATGCATAAAAGGCTTTTAAAGAAATATGCCGAAAGGAACTAAATCCAGAATATTCTGGCTATGTGCCAAAGAGGGCAACGGTTAAGTCCGTCTCCTCGGCATAAAGTATAAATAAAAAATACATATAAAGTCAAATTATATTTATGTGTTGGTATAATGAATACATACAAGAGGATGGCTGAGAAATGAACGTTATGAGGCTTAAACAGCATTTAAGGTAGTTGATTGACTTGGAGAAATTTGTTCGAAAAGGCGGTTTATTAGGCGTTCAGGCTGATGAGGCGTTCGAAGGATACAAAAGAACAGGCCAGTATGTTATTAGGCCATCAAACTCTGGAAACAGAGTTTGAGACGTGAGGTACAGACCAGCAAAGTCCATGTCCGTAACCCAAAAAACTGACTCTTGTTTGGTCACCAGTTGCACAGCGTGACCTAGTTCGACTTCGCCAATTTGTTGAACTGCGCAATCCGAGTGCGGCGAATCAATCTTCTGAAAAAAGCTCAAAAGCCTACAAATGATACGGGGTATTTCGACTATTGGAGCATGAGTCGAGGTTAGAGAAAACCGTGAACTTTATACCTCATTTGGAAAGGATGGTTACATATTACGACATCAAATTATTGGCCAGAATATCGTTATCCTAAAAATCTGGCACACCCGCGAAGATCGCTGAAAAAGTGAACAGTTTCCTGTTAAACTAATTGTTAGCGAAATTGTTACACTTGTCTAAAGCAGTGTAACAAGATCGGAGAAGGCTAGGTTAGTCAGGTTTGACAAATAGGGGTTTTTGCTTATTTTTTTATAAAATGTCTGGATGAACAATAACAAATTTTTGAATATAGTGCTGATGACCTGTTTTGCAATGGTCGCATGTACTGGGGTTTTTACCAAGCTCGATAATAATGCCTATGCACACGATGTTCAAGCTGATATACCTAACGGGCACGTAACCAAGCAGAAACTGAAAATCAAGGTTCCAATGAAAAATGCTCGCTTAGCGAGTGTTGATGCCGTGAACACCTTTGCGGAGGGTATTTCAAATGATGGGCTTTTGCTAATCATATACGGCAAGGATGCCAGTTTGCTTGAAGACACGAAGCAAGTTGCACGCAATGCTATTAAATCAGGCAAACCAATGCGTGGCCTTGTCATTGGTCCGGTTAACGAAAAACCGCACGTCGATGTCTATGCCGATGCGGTGATGATTAATACGAGTGGGCTTACTAATAAAAGCGAAATCTCTAGAGTCGTTGATTACGCGTATACATTACTTACCAATGGCATACGGCAACTAAACTAATACAGTTAAAGAAAGACCTGA
>CAZZET010000054.1:0-23177 GCA_964653275.1 uncultured Methylococcales bacterium | reverse complement strand
TCGAACAAATATTTTCAACATTAAAAAATAATGGGGTGCTTTTGTAAAAATTAGGGTTTGTCCTGACCAAAAACCATAGATTGTTTCAATCGGAACTTTCTTGAATTTTGGTGAATTGTAATAGCAATCTCACACATGTTTAAATCAAGTTTGGTTCACAATGTGACTTATAAATAGTGGTAATAAAACGTGTGACTTCGTCTCTGGAAAACAGATCTTACGATAGCGCCTATTCGGGACTTAGACATCAATCACAAAGAAAACTATCTTCGTGATTATCACCCCTGAATTACTGTTCGTCGGTATTCTACTTATAGCTGCATTAGGCCTACTTGCCAGCAACCACTATTCTCCAGATATTATATTAGTCGCCGTAGTAAGCCTATTACTTGTATGCGCCATTTTAACCCCCGAAGAAGCACTTTCCGGATTCAGTAATCAAGGAATTGCAACAATTGCGGTACTCTACGTCGTCGTTGCAGGACTCAGTGAATCTGGAACGGTTGCCTGGTTAAGCCGGTCGTTGCTCGGGCGCCCATCTAATTTGGTCACGGCACAATTTCGGTTATTGCTTCCTGCGGCATCATTAAGTGCTTTTGCCAACAACAGCCCTGTTGTGGCAATGTTTACTCCAGCGGTACAAAACTGGTGCCAACGTACCGGCTTTAAACCCTCACAATTGCTATTACCATTAAGTTACGCGTCAATTCTAGGCGGTACTTGCACACTGATTGGTACCAGTACTAATCTTGTAGTGGATGGTATGTTACGCCAAGCCAATTTAGGTGGTTTTTCACTATTCGAACTGGCATGGATCGGTGTGCCAATAACTCTAATCGGGATCATTTATCTATTAGTGTTCAGCCGATTCTTGTTACCGATGCGTGATAGCGCCAGTGTCTCGTTCGACAATATTCGAGAATACCTGGTTGAAATGAAGGTAGAAAAGGACTCCGAGTTGATAGACCAAACTGTAGAGGAGGCTGGGCTTAGGCATCTACCAGGCTTGTACTTGGTCGAAATTAATCGCAATAATGAGGTATTCTCAGCAACACCACAGACTCAGATTCGTAATGGGGACCAATTGGTGTTTGCCGGCGCAGTGGAATCGGTCGTAGAGCTACGACGCATTCGCGGATTGGTACCCGTTACTACTCAAGCCTTTAAACTTAACGGTCGCCAGCGGGATCGGCGTCTATTTGAAGCCGTACTGGCAGGTGCCAGCCCAGCCGTAGGGATGAGTATCCGTCAAACTCGATTCCGCCATCGTTATAATGCTGCTGTGCTCTCGGTAGCCCGCAATGGCGAGCGATTGGCAGGCAAACTTGGCAATATAATCCTACAACCCGGTGATACACTTTTACTAGAAGCACAAAAAGGCTTTTTATTTAAATACCGCAATAGCCGTGAGTTTTTATTGGTTAGTCGACTCACTGAAACAAATGATGTCAATCACGAAAAAGCACCTATCGCACTCGCTATACTGGTAGGAATGCTAGCTATAGTAGCACTAAATATTTTCGGTATTTTACAAGCTAGCTTGCTTGCAGCTGGGCTATTAAGAGTAACAGGATGTTTGAGCCTAGAGGCAGCTCGAAAAAGTATCGACTTTCGTGTGCTATTAGTGATCGCGTGTGCCTTTGGGTTAGGTGCTGCCATCGAGAAAGTTGGATTATCAACTTTGATCGTCATGCAAACGATGACTATAGCAGGGACAAACCCCTTGGTTTTACTGGCGATGATATATCTAATTACAGTGCTGTTAACCGAAACCATCACTAACAATGCGGCAGCGATTGTAATGTTTCCAATCGCGGTAAGTGCGGCCGAATCACTGGGGGTTAATGTTGCACCCTTTGCAGTTGCAGTAATGATCGCTGCATCCGCGAGTTTTATGACACCCATTGGTTACCAAACCAATCTGATGGTGCAGGGCCCGGGTGGCTATCATTTTACAGATTATACGCGGCTTGGCTTTCCCTTAAGTGCTATCGTTGGTATCGCAACCATTGGTTTGATTCCCATGATATGGCCATTTTGACTATGAAAATTTCTAAATGCGGTACATGTCGAGGAGGAAAATGCACATGAATCACTTAGTTACAGCCCACGGTGGCAAACTTCTCGATTTATACGTATCTGGCCACGACCTAGAGCAGGAAAAGGAAAATGCCTGTTCCAACCAATCGTGGGATCTCACTAAACGTCAGCTATGCGACATCGAGCTACTGCTCAACGGTGCCTTTTCTCCACTAGACGGGTTTGTCGATCAGAAAAACTATGAATCGATATTGGCAAATATGCGCTTAGTAGACGGCACCTTATGGCCCATGCCGATCAATCTGGATGTCAGCAAGGCGTTTGTAGACAGTGTTAAAGTGGGAGAGCAAATTACTTTACGCGATCAAGAAGGCGTTGTAATTGCCAATATGGAGATCACCGATTGCTGGAAAGCCAACAAAAAACAGGAAGCACTCGCGGTATTTGGAACCACCGATGATAGCCACCCCGGGGTACGTTACCTTATGCATGAAGCAGGCGACTTTTATCTAGGCGGTAAATTGATCGGTGTAACACCTCCTCTGCATTATGACTTCAACCATTACCGACATGCTCCTACTAGCCTTCGGAAAAACTTTGCAGACAAAGGGTTAGAGAATGTTATCGCGTTTCAAACCCGAAATCCAGTCCACCGAGCCCACGTAACGATGACCAAGCGCTTGATGGCAGAAAATAACGCACACTTAGTTATCCACTCAGCGGTAGGTATTACCAAACCGGGAGACATCGATCATTATTACCGTGTGCGCTGTTATGAAAAAGTACTTGCGTATTACCCTAAGGGCACCGCTGAACTCAGTCTATTACAATTGGGCATGCGTATGGCGGGTCCAAGAGAAGCACTATGGCAAGCCATTATTCGCCAAAACTATGGCTTCACTCACTTCATTGTTGGTCGCGATCACGCAGGCCCTGGACGTAACAACCGAGGCGGGAACTTTTATGATGTTAAAGCAGCTCAACAACTTGTAGCTAGTTTTCAAGATGAACTCAATATTCGTATTTTGCCGGCACCTTTTCTGCGCTATGTCGAACAGCGTGGTGAGTTCTGCGAAGAAGGCCAGTTACTCAAGGGAGAAGACGGCTTGTATATATCTGGCGGCGAACTCCGTCAGCTCCTAAAATCGGGAGAACCTGTTCCATCCTGGTTCGCTTATCCAGAAGTAGTAGCAGAACTGCACGGATCTTTGCCACCTCGATCCAGGCAAGGTTTCACCATTTTCTTTACTGGCTTCTCCGGTTCGGGCAAGTCCACTCTCGCCAATGGCCTCTATGTAAAATTACGAGAACTGGGTGGACGCAAAGTCACTCTCTTAGATGGCGACAAGGTTCGCCAAAATCTATCCAGCGAGTTGACTTTTTCCAAAGAGCATCGCGATCTTAATATCCAACGAATTGGGTATGTAGCCAGCGAAATCACCAAAAATGGCGGCATAGCCATTTGCGCTCCCATTGCTCCTTATTCTTCTATTCGTTCCCGTGTACGGCAAATGATTTCTCAGGAGGGCACATTCGTTGAAATTCATGTCTCGACACCACTGGAAGTCTGTGAGACTAGAGACCGAAAAGGCCTCTACGCCATGGCCCGGGCCGGCAAAATTAAGGGCTTTACTGGCATCGACGATCCTTATGAAGTTCCCGAGTCACCGGCACTCAGAATCGATACTTCCACCTGTGATATGGCATGCGCCGTACAGATCGTAATCGATAAACTCACAGAGATTGGTGTTATCTCACTCCCTTAAGCGCCTTATTCTGCAACAATAGACACCTGCCCTCGAATTTCTTCTCACCCTCTATTTTACCAAGCTACAACGCACGAATTGGCTACGTTGCATTCCCAACGTGTTGAATGAGCTCTTATACTGCTTCCGCACCCTATGTCACCTCACTTTCTGGTGGCTCTTTCCTCACTTAGAAATTTGTGAAAATTTATCCAGACTATATGACGACTGTCATTCTGCTATAGCAAGAGGGGGTGGCACAATCTGAGATTGTGTCGAATTAGATGACCCACCAACGGTATCCGAGGTTGGATGATCATTCGGTAGAAACCACGTAACCCGTCGATCCAAGCTAATTTTTTCGAGGAGTCCGTTTTGCATGAGCTCATCCAGTTTCAATTCATGTTTCAACTCACGGTCTTTAACCTGATAGAGTGCCCCTTTATTCGTTTGCTGAGTTCCCAGTTTCTCGCCTTGATGTAGCCGTTTCAACAATTCAGGATAAATACTCACACTATCTTGTACCGCACGCCAAAAAAGGGAGAGCTCGCTATCATTTTCTTTAACTTCGGGGCTAACGTGGGCAATCAGCTTGCCGGTATCAATACCAGCATTAATGTAGTGAATCGTGCACCCGACCTTTTCTGGTTCTTGGTTGTATAACGCCCAAAAGGTACAATCTGCCCCACGATATTCAGGGGAAAGACCACCATGCAAGTTAATTAGGCCTAAACGCCCTTTGGTTAAGAGCTCACCTTTAATCAGGGATGTACCAAATACCACGATAACATCTGGGGAATATTTATCAATGATTGCCAGAGTATTCGCATGGTTGATGTGAGGAGTCTCTATATTGAGGTCCGGACGATCAAGTGTCGGTGTTGCTTTCCCAAAGAAAAATTCGGCTTCCTGACCGCCTGTATACCGGCGACGGTCCCGGAGCCAACGCCAAAGTTTTTGCTGAAGTCTTTTCGGATTGAGTAGCAGCGTTATAATTTTTTCAAAAGACCAATTACGTTCCGATTCCTGAACGATAGCAAGCGGTTTACTCGACCGACACAATTCATTTGCAAAATACAAATGCCGAGGTGACCGGCCACAAAGAATGACGACTGACAAATCACTCATAATTTTACGACTCCTTATCTATAATTTGGTATGGAAATATTATCCATGTTCATCATTAACGCATCGGCAAAAAACTTAGCAGCCCAGTTCGGGTATTCAAACATAGAGTAGCGTCCCCAAATAGGGCTGGACCCGGTAAGCCCTCCCTTTTGAGTGATTTCTGTCCCAACGATGCGGTGGTTGGATTTGATATAGTTGATTCCTTTTTTAGCCGACTCTTCAAGACTAGCGTCTCCGACGGCTCGGGCGATACGAAACCAGATCAAACACATTTGGGCAAGCCCCGTGAGACAGCAATAACGGCTCTGTGGTTCCCACCACTCATCGTAAGTTCCGGCCAACCACCCATCGTTTCTTTGCTTTTCAGCTTGACTTATTGCAGCCTTAACAGCGGCATCGATCATTTTCGAGTCACCAAGGAGAAGGCCGCTTTCCAAAATCCCACGAATAGCGTAGGCAATGGTATGGGTAAACGGTGGTGTATTAGGAACGAATGCATTGTTTTTAAACCACCCATTATCGGTTTGTTGAGCAAGTGCCCAGTTAATATTTTTGTTTGCGGCTTTGACTAACTTTTTGTCGTTTGCGGCTAATCCTGTTTTCAACAATGCCCACGCCGCACGTGTATTATAAGTGTGAGGCGTATTATTATGGACCGACCGCCTCCAACAACCATCGTCGTCCTGCTGCTGGATCATCCATTGTCCTGCGCGAACGGCTGCTTCTAAACACTCGGAATTTTGAAGATGTTCGAACCCGCTTATCATACCGTGCATTATCTGACCAGTATTGAATATTACAGGTTTACTACCTCGTTCGCCGAAATGCCCGGGGAAAGATCCGTCTTCATTTTGAATGGAGAGTTCCCAATCAATAATACGCTGGGCACGATTCTTCAGGTCCGAATCATTTAAAAGTGTTGAAGCAGCCAGGAAAGTTTCCACGATATAACCACTTGTTTCCGGATAACTCGGCAACCAACCATCTTCAAAGCTCCATCCCGCGGATACTCCTCCTTCATCGCTTTGCCCAATTCGCTGATCTTGTGCCAAACATAGCCACGCGATGACCGAGGCTAAGTGCTTGTCATCCGAATGGCGTGGCTGTTTTTCTTTACCACAAAAATCAGAAATCAGAATACGCAGATGGGTTGGTTTCCAGGGTTTGTAACGAAAGGGCAACCGACTAAATGATAATGCGTTTTGAAGAAGTCTTGTAGTCATTTTGTTTGTTTTAAAGCGGGACTGATAGTGATAAATATAGTCTAATTGCAGCCATCCACCACCAAGGAATTATCCATTCAGACTAGCTCTAATTTCTTTAAGAACAAGGAGAAAATGGGGAGTCTATACGTATACGTGATCATTTAATCACTACCGAGGAGCGAAATAGAGCTAAAACGAATAGTGATATCTAAGTATTAGGATTGTTCGGAAGATGTTCTGAACTTTTGCTCAATGCCATCACTTTATTCCAACGAGGCGAATGTCGGCTGCAAATTGGCCCAATTTTCATGAGAATTTCAGCCGCTGTTTTACTAGCATTGCCTATATTTGCTGAAAATGTCTCTCTCATTTGTTGCCGTCCAATCTCGCAACCATGTGGATTATTCAACGCTCTAAGAGATACATCAGCCAGATCATCAATCCTGGTAAAAGTGTTACTCGCCCGCTTGTATATTTCCCGTATTGCTGGAATTGCAAAATTAACAGCCGGATTATCAAACCAGACTATAGGCCGATCCAAGAGGCAATAAGAAGTCATGATAGAACTGTGGTCCGCAACCAGAAGATCGGAAATCCACAATAGCTTTTCTGCATTGGCAAAGGGAAGAAAATAAGCATTCGGGTATTGCTTTTCGACGTTTTGGAGCTGGTTTATAAGAGTTTCCCGGCAAATACCTTCAATTTCTTTCCCATCTTTCCAAAGCCAAGGGTGACCAGTTTGTATAACGTTGAAACCGGGAAATTTTCGCGACAGAATTTCAAACGGTTGGTCACTAAAGGTGCTAAGGGTAGAAGTAGTTTGCCAATGGGAGGTAATCAGAATGTTGGGCCGGTCTTCTAGATTGAATTGAGAATTAATTTCCCCGCGACTGCTTTTCGAATTTAGGATCGTATCACCTTTTTGAGAACCCGCAGCAAAAAAAGCTCGGTTATTTTCGAAAACATTCGACTCAATCTCTTCCAGAAAATAACGTTCCGCTTGTGACAAACCCAAAAAGATATCGAAATTTTTAACGTAGTGGATTTTGCTTCCTAGGATTCCAAAACCTGAACCGTGATGCATCCCTACACGCAGTGCCCTTCGCTTTGGATAAAAACTATTAGGATGTGAATCAACAATCAGATGCCATTTTAAATAGCTAGCTTTAGAGCTATTGACATAAAAACTACTAAACAGATCCTCTTCCGACTGACTGGTAAATGACAATTGATTGATAGGACGCTCTTTGTCAGTGGTTGTTCGAAGATAAATATTTGGGTGCTGTTGTAGTTCTTCGATTATGGGCGCCTGGCAGGAAAAACCGTAACTGTCAGTCATTACGAAGAGTATACGGATCAGTTCGTTTCCCTCGTAAAACCAGTCATCAAGATTCCTTATTGCATCGAATACTCTATTGCGTATTGGTTGATCTAACATCGCCATGGGATGTAATTTTTTGCTGGCTTATCAAAAAAAACCTAACCTTGGGGTACCGGGAAATAGGGTGACACTAAAACCCTCACCAACTCAAAAAATCGGTTTTTCCCCTCCACCAGCCCACAGCAGGCCATTCCTCTTAAAGATAATACTCTGAATATACGTTAATTTTTCAAAGAAACTACGATAGTAATCTCGTTCAAACGTATTTCTAAATTGTAGTTCAAGTTCATACCCTGTTCGAAAATATTTTGTCTTCTTGGCTAGACTTAAATGAGTTAACTTATGTTTTTTTTGAGGTACTGATCGATGCTGACTACGAGTATAAGTGAAAAATTGACCGATTCCCGTCTACTACCTTGGCGGATGCGTCATCTCGGAGGCCCGCTCAATACGCTTATTGGTGCCCCTCTGCGAAGGCGTCGACTACTGAAAGTCATCAATGATTCACACACGGAAAAACCCGATGATATTACCATCATGATTGGCATTAAAAATCGAGTGAATTATCGTTTGGCGAATAGCCTTAAAAGCCTGAGATCACAAACTTACCCCAACAATTTAATAAAAATCATAGTTGTTGACTATGAAAACGACGAAGAAAACTCTGCCAAGTTGAAAAAAATCTGTGCATTGCACGATGCCAAAATACTACGGGTCAACAATCGTCCGGTCTGGAACAAATCTCATTGTTTTAATGTTGCTATAAAACATACGACTACTAAGTTTTTGATGTCTAACGATGCCGACATGATAATGTCGTCGAACTTTATAGAAAGTGTGGTTAATACTTTGAAATCCAATCCACTGAGTCTTGTCTTAGCCGAAATGAGAGATCTGCCAGAAGCGATGGAATCAACACTAAAAAAATACGCGGAGGAAAACTCAGTTCCCGATATAGAATTCCTGAAAGCGAATACAAAAGTACGGAAAACTCATACTCAATTGGGAAAGGAAAACGAAAATGCGCATATATCGATCCTCGCAACCTATACCTTTTTCTATCACTGTATCCATGGATACGACGAGTTTTATGAACTTTGGGGAGCAGAAGACAATGACATGTTTCGCCGATTTTATTATTTCGGTTTAACCCCAAAAAACATCAATGACCGAGCATTTTATATGCACCAATGGCACCAACAGTTCGAAGGTCTTCAAAAAGACAATATCAAGGCGACAATCAAACGAAACCAGGATTATTACTACAATAATCACTCAATCGTTCGCAACAAAGACAGTTGGGGGAAGTTACCAGCGGAGGAAACCTCATGTACCAACCGATAGGCTTTGCGGTCTACCAACTTTTTGAAATAAATCACCCGGTTTCGTCAAATCTTGCTATTTCCAATTTAGAATCTAGCCTGGTGAAAATTGAAAGATTCCCTTAGCACCAATAGAAATTTGTGACCTTTACCCGAACAACACGCACTATAAAGCACTCGGCCTATCCATCTAAAAACCTTTTTTCTTAGCCGAGTATAACTATTCGTGGAAGCATCAAACTAAATCACCAGCAAAGCAAACCAAGATGATACATAACTCTAAGTCTATTAAAAAATTCGGAAAGCAATTTTTAATTCATCGAGATTACTCGATACCAAGAGCGTTTAGTGAATGGAAAAAGTTAGAACTTGTAGACGGATATATCCTTGAAACCCACCCTGATTTAGCTATTTCGGCTGCATCATCCAACGATAACCAAGTCATCGTCCTTGGAGATATTTTTGATCCATCCGCACCTGAAAAAACAAATGAGCAAATTGTAGAGACGTTGCTCCAACGGTGTAGCAGCTTTTCAGATCTTGAGGCTTTTGTTGCCCCATTAGGGGGGCGGTGGATTCTTGCCACCACTATGTATGGAAAAACGAGGCTTTACCACGATGCAATGGGTCTTAAGCCAATTTTCTACATGCAATCTGATCGAGGACTACTCGTAGGTTCACAACCAGTACTTCTAGAAGCTATCGGTGCCACAGAGTTCGATCCTACATTAGGTGAAATTTTTACAAACTACGACCACCCTCCAACTCATTGGCCTATAAATACTATCCCATATAAAGGGGTCACACAGTTGCTCCCCAATCATACATTGAACTTGCAGACAGGCAGTATTGAGAGATATTGGCCCAAAAATCCTCTAAACCCACTGTCTGAAGAACAAGCTGCAAAAGGCATGTGTTCCCTTCTCACAGGATTGATCAAGGCTATGGTTCATCGGGGGGAATGCGTTATCCCATTATCGGGAGGTTATGATAGCCGCCTGCTTTTAGCATGTGCAAAACCTGTATGGGACAAAATTAAATTTATTACTCTCACAGGAACCCACCTCCCCCACCACGATTTGTCAATTCCCCGAAAAATTACAAAAAGATTCGGGCTTGATTATACCGTATTCGAGACAGCCAAAGATAACAATTATGCGCAAGCGCTTTTAGAAAACGTCGGCAACATGTATTCAGATCTTTCACTTTTGGGTATAAAGGCTGAGTGTATGGCAATAGGTGATAGAATGAATCATTCATGGAATGACTCTAGGAACTAAATGTAAGGAATACGTAAATGACATACACCCCTCAGATTTAACTGCTGAACAATTATGCGAACGAATCAATTTCGGGGATAACCCATACGTAATCGAAGGATTTAGGCGTTGGCTAGCAATTCTTCCAAAAGAAATGAATATTACAGTCTCCGATTTAGTTTACTGGGAACAAAAACACGGTATTTGGGGATCCTGTGGTCTCACCCTTCGGGAAACAATAACAGACCCAATACCTCCCATGAATTGTAGAGAGTTTATTGAAATGGGACTATCAACCGGTGTAGAAAGTAGGAAATCTCCATATCCTTTAATACACCATATGATCCAGATAACCGAACCAAAGTTACTTGAATATCCATTCAATCATGACTGGGTTGATAGCTGGCAAGGTTCAATTATTGGGAAAACACCTTTACCTTGGCGCGTAAAAAAGATGCTTAAGTTGGTCAACGCCGTTGACTAGGACGGCCCGCAATAATCTTTCACAAAAATATCACACAAATCCTCATAGCAAGGCTACCAGGATTGCTTCAGAGTAACCCGCTTCGAAGGCCACATACGAGGAAAGGCTATTTAGATATGAACTATACATTCATATCTAACCCAAAAACTACTCTGATATCACGAACTCAGGAATTGTTGGCCGTTATATTTATTGTTAATAGCTTAAACTCACTTATTATATAATACAGCAAGGAATAAATAAAAATTATAACCCCAAGCATTTCTAGAAATTCCTCGCAAGTAGTAATAAATGAATACATCAGATTGTTCGTACCATGCGAATCAGCATGAAGTCCGCCGATCAATTCAAATCCTAAGGCACCTGACACATAAATTACACCGGAGATAATAAACAACATCATTATTTTTCTTGGCAAGTGCATCAAAAACTTAAGATAAGCCAATAAAAATACCACCAAAGCGATGCCATAAGGAATCACCCAAGCATAATATAATAATCCAGACGTGTTAAATGTCGATCTTGTCGGCTTGATTAAGTTTTCATGGATAGATGCTATTTCATCAATTGATAAGAATAGAAAAATAAACGCCAACCCGAACCAAGGCAAATAGGATGAGCCAAGCCTTTTATGCTTTAATGCAATAATTGAAAGTAACATAGCACACAAAATTAGCGCAAATGACGAATATAAAGTTGGGACATTCTTCTCCATATCAAAATTGAATAACGGGACAAGCCCATAAACATAATCATGGTCAAAATAGTACTTAAACACAAGACCAATTACATTTGCAAATAGCAGAAAAATAATAAAATAGAGGAATCTAATAAGTACTGTTTTTGGATCTAATTCGATATTCATAATTTATCTATACCATTAAGTATTACTTCTAGTTATTACCCGGCCTTAGAATACTTTATAGTTACATGATTGCGGCCTACTTCCTTACAGGAAAACACCTGACAATAGCAACTAAATGTAATTTTTTATTATAATAAACAAGTCAAACATTCCATTGAATGTAACCTTTTCACATTGATATATGGATTTCCTGTATATAGCTTTTAACGCTGAAAAAAGAGCTATCTACCCAGCCCCCTTAAGTTTAGCCTATCTTTTAAGATGTGAGCGCCTAGTCACTGGAAATTAACTCTATCTTGCTTTTCGGAGCTATTCCCGAACAACCCCAGAGTAACTCATATAGATTACTATATACGGTCAACTAGACTATTAAATTCTGCCTGTAATACATTAACCCGAGAATCCCAAGAATTCGCTTCCGCATATCGCCGTATATGTTGATGGTCCCAAGTTTTACTCAACGCTTCTACGAGCGCGCGCAACAACATTTTTGGTTCACCGAATGGCACAACTGTTCCCAATTCTGTCTGATTAACAACTTCTTTGTTACCACCAACATCTGTAGTAACAACGGGTAAACCACAAGCCATCGCTTCCAACAAAACATTCGCCCAACCTTCATTAGCTGTTGCCAAAGTAAACAAATTAGCGGCAGACAAAGGAATCTTCAATTGTTCAGATGAGTACGCACCAAGAAATTTGACCTTATCAACAAGGTCAAGGGTTTCGACCTGTTCTTTGAGTTGCCGACTAATATCACCTTCGGGCCCTCCTTCACCGACAATCAAATAAATCAACTTCGGGAATTTGGCTGTTAATTCGGGTAAAAGCTCAATGATCCGATGAAATCCCTTCCGGTCAACCAAAGCACCCACAGAGATCATAACCAAGGCATCGTTCGATAACCCCAATTTAGCCCTAGCACTCATTCTATCTACAGGATAAAACTTGGTGGTATCCACGCCATTGCCTACCACCCTGATTTTGTCTCCACTGGCACCTAGCGACTGGACATAGTCCTTTAACGATCCCGAAACGGAAAATACTTTGTCTGCTTGATCGATCGCCCTAATCATTCGCTTTCGTCTATGGGGAAATCGACTTAACGGTACCTCGGTTCCACGCAATGTAATCGTTACGGGGACTTTGAACCACTTGCCCAATAGCGTTGCCCCATAACCATCCGGATAGGCAAAATGTGCATCTAATAAATTAAATTCGAATCGCGAGCGAAGTCTGCGTAAGGTTAATAAGCTGCCTAACGCCATGAATAATCCATCAAACTGTTTTAGGACTCCTGGGATACACAGGAACCTAGGGTGATAAACCTCCACACCGTCTTGAATTTCGAATGCCGGTGCTGAGGGTCTAAAATAGGGCCTCCAAATACGAATCAGAGATTGAAATGGAAACCAGGGCTGAGGGGCTATAACGACTATAGGTAGGTGCTTCCCCACCCTAAACATACGTTCGCGAATAAATACACCGGCCCGTGGAGATCCTGGATGGGGGAAAAGTGTCGAAAAGACGATAATTTTGGGGCTAACTTCAGTCATTAACTTATTAAGAGTCTGGTTAAATCGAATAGAACGTATTAACGGCTAATAGAAGTTGGGCGCAAGAAAAATCCACCACTGTCGCTGTAAATCGTAAATCAGGGATAGATTACAACTCGTGGATTCGTTTTATTTTCGTAGTCCGTATCGACTTCCCCTTTCCATTACTGACGGCATCTGCACATGACAATTTCATTTATTAAATTTAGCATAGTCCGTAAATTATTGATTAACCGAGGAACTAAGACTGAAATCGTTCTTTTTATAGTTCTTTTAAAATAGAGAGCTCGTACCTCGAAAAGCAGATTCGCTCCCACCTAGACACACTTCGATAGACTTCGTGATAAGATGGACAACTATATTCAGATAACCCCATAGTTTTCAGCGTAAAAATCACTGTATAAGGAAAGATTTTTTCAATCTGTTATCCATAAGAAATTAGTCCGCGTGGAACATCAATCAAAAGCAATAGATCCCCAAGAGTTCTTTAAAGTAGCAATCTTGTTTGAAGGTGGGCTAGCAGTTGTCGCCCTTGTATTAGCTTGGTTTGTCGGCATTGATATCCAAAGTAATCTAAAGATTGAATTTTCTACCTTGTTCTGGGCCGTGGCAGGAACTATCCCGTTATTTTTGCTATTGATACTGTTCGACCGGTACCCACTCGGTAGCCTCTACCCCATCAAAAGGGTGCTAATCGATGTGCTCGGACCCTGTCTCAACATTTGTAGTGCGCGCCAACTGTTGATATTGGCAATGACAGCTGGCGTATCCGAGGAGCTTTTATTTCGTGGGGTACTGCAGCCTTGGTTTGAAAACCTTTGGGGAATCACCATTGCACTTTTGCTCAGTAATGTGCTGTTCGGCTTGGCCCATGCGGTTACTTTGACCTACGCTGTCATTGCGGGTTTAATTGGATTGTACCTGTCGATGTTTTTGGACATTGATGAGCAACGAAACTTGCTCATACCTATACTAATACATGGGATATATGATTTTCTGGCATTTCTGGTAGTAGCGCAGGCATTTCGAAAAGAACAAACCATTGAGCCAATATAATCAAGAAACAAATTCAGTTAACCTGTAAACTTCTGCTTAAATTTAGGGTGCAAAAGTATTCAATAAGTTTACTTTTCACCTTATATCGTCCTTAATCTTTAGGAGAACCGAATGAATATTCATGAATACCAAGCCAAACAACTGTTCGTAGAGTTTGGTATTCCTGTCCCGCCTCGGCGAATCGCTCGATCCGAACAAGAAGCGCAGGATGCGGCGAAAAACCTGAAAGGCGAAAGCTGGGTCGTCAAAGCCCAAGTACATGCTGGTGGACGTGGCAAAGCAGGAGGCGTTCAACTTGTGAACAGCATCGAAGCAGTAGGTACCTCGGCTCTAAAAATGTTGTCCTCAAGACTAAAAACCAAGCAAACGGGTGAAAGAGGCTTACCCATTCCGGCCGTTATCGTAGAACATGTTACCGATATCGCACGTGAATTATATTTAAGTGCCCTAGTTGACCGTAATAGCGAAAGAGTGGTATTCATGGCTTCGCGGGCTGGCGGAATGGATATCGAAGCGGTCGCAGAAAAAACGCCGGAAAAGATTGTAACGACAAAAATAGAACCGGCGGTCGGGGTGCAACCCTACCAATGTCGGGAGATTGCCTTCGCGCTGGGATTAGAAGGCAATCAAATCAATGCTTTTATCAAAATCATGCGAGCCATATACCGGTTAATGCTGGAAAAGGATGCCAGTCAAATAGAAATCAATCCACTTGTAGTAACGGATAGCGGAGAACTAATAGCACTGGATGCCAAGATAAATTTCGACGACAATGCTTTGTATGCCCATAATGACATTACCGAAATGAGAGATCCTTCTCAGGAAGATGAGCGGGAACATCTAGCCCATTTACATGGGCTGAACTACATAACATTGAGCGGCAATATAGGTTGCATGGTAAATGGCGCTGGTTTAGCCATGGCTACTATGGACCTGGTTAAACTCAAAGGGGGTAAACCGGCTAACTTTCTGGATGTCGGAGGAGGAACGACACCAGACAAGGTTGCCGAAGCATTTAAATTGATCCTGTCCGATGAAAAAGTACAAGCTGTTTTAGTGAATATATTTGGTGGAATCGTTCGCTGTAACCTAATCGCAGAGGGGATAATTGCGGCGATCAAGGAAGTTCATGTAAACGTTCCGGTAGTGGTCAGACTGGAAGGAACCAATGCGGATAAAGGTAAGGAATTGCTTAAACAATCAGGATTAAAAATTATCGCCGCGGATGATTTGAACGAAGCCGCCGAATTGGTCGTGAAGGCTGCATCCTCATGAGCATACTAATCTCAAACGACACCCGAGTTATCTGCCAAGGTTTTACCGGGAAACAGGGTACTTTCCATTCTAAACAAGCAATCGAATATGGAACCCGACTTGTAGGAGGCGTTACACCGGGTAGAGGTGGTCAAACGCATCTCGAGCTGCCGGTTTTTAACACTGTTCGAGAAACAGTTCAAAACACAGACGCAGAAGTCAGCATGATCTATGTACCGCCACCTTTTGGCGCGGACGCGATCTTGGAGGCGGCTTCAGCTGGAATCAAAATAATTGTTTGTATTACCGAGGGAATACCGGTATTACATATGCTTCGGGTAAAGGCCGTCTTAAAAGACCTCGATGTTCTCCTCATCGGGCCAAATTGCCCTGGAATTATCAGCCCAGGCAAGTGCAAAATCGGTATCATGCCAGGTTCTATTCATACACAAGGACGGGTAGGCATCGTTTCGAGGTCGGGTACATTAACCTATGAGGCAGTATTTCAGACCACCCACGTGGGATTAGGACAAAGTACCTGTGTAGGCATTGGTGGCGACCCTATACATGGCTTGGGATTC
Organism: uncultured Methylococcales bacterium; assembly: GCA_964653275.1. GTDB lineage: Bacteria > Pseudomonadota > Gammaproteobacteria > Methylococcales. The sequence continues at coordinate 7,301 of CAZZET010000054.1, read as the reverse complement.
ATCGAAATTTTACAACGATTCCAAGCCGACGAGCAAACCCAAGGAATTATAATGGTGGGAGAGATTGGCGGTACCGACGAAGAAGAAGCAGCCGAATATATCAAACAGCATGTCACCAAACCGGTAGTGGGATATATTGCAGGAATTACGGCGCCACCGGGAAAACGTATGGGGCACGCAGGTGCCATCGTCAGTGGCGGGAAAGGAACCGCTGAGGCAAAATTTACCGCCTTGCGAGAAGCCGGTGTCCATGTCGTTGACTCCCCTACGGATATGGGGCAACGTATGCTAGATTGCTTATCTTAACTCTAGATTTTCACCCGTTTTCTAAAGCAGATTCACGATACCCCTGTCTACGTCGTAGCGTTTCAAATACGTGGTCAGCATAGTCTCAACCCCTCACCACGAAGCCCAGGGGGAATTCGAGAATGTTAACCAAGCTGGAGTACACACTTCTTAACACCGATAACAGGCCCTTAGAATCCAAAACAGGAAAAATTTGCAATGATGCTGCGTGTAGCGATTGCTCAACTTAATCTTCTAGTCGGCGATATCCAAAGGAATGCCGACAGTATTTTTAAAGCAGTTTCCCATGCCAGAGACGAGAAGCACGCACATGCGGTTGTTTTTTCAGAACTGACACTCGTAGGATACCCCCCTGAAGACCTTTTACTAAGGGAAGATTTTTTGGGGCTTAGCACCAGAACGTTGCACAATCTAGCTCGTAAAATCAAGGGTATCGACGTTATCCTCGGATTTCCAGAAAAACAGGGGCATAGCCTTTACAACAGTATTGCGGTACTCCGCGACCATGGCATACATACTATTTATAGAAAGCAAGTATTGCCTAATTACGGGGTATTCGACGAAAAACGATATTTTACGGCCGGTGATAGTCCTTGTGTATTTAACCTCATGAGTATCCCTATCGCTGTCAGTTTGTGTGAAGATATCTGGCAGCCTGGTGTAGTCGAGAAATCAGCACAAGCAGGCGCAAAGCTCTTGCTGAATCTGAACGCGTCTCCCTTCCATGCACATAAAATCCGAGAACGTGAAACAGTTCTCCGCGAGCGTATCGCTGCAAGCCACATTCCTATAGTTTATGTCAATCAAGTGGGAGGGCAGGATGAGTTGGTCTTTGATGGCGCGTCGTTTGTCATGGATGCCAACGGTAAAGTGGTGCACCGCGCGCCTGAGTTTGAAGAAGCCATCAGCTTTGTTGATTTTGACGTTGCCGAAAATGTATTTCCCATCGGAGGTGAGCTTGCACCGATATACGAAGAAGTCGCAAGTGACTACAAAGCAATTGTCCTGGCCATTCGGGATTATGTCATTAAAAATGGATTTCAAGGCGCCGTACTGGGCCTGTCGGGTGGTATAGATTCGGCGTTAACATTAGCATTGGCTGTGGATGCTTTAGGTTGCGATCAAATAGAGGCAGTCTTGATGCCTTCGCGCTATACCGCAGCAATGAGTATTGACGACGCAAAAGAACAAGCTAATGCAATGAACGTTACTTTTCATCTTATACCCATTGAACCAGCGTTTCAGGCTTTCGGCAACATGCTTGAGGACACTTTTACGGGGATGAAACCCGATACCACCGAGGAAAATATCCAAGCACGTTGCCGTGGGGTGATACTGATGGCAATCTCCAACAAAAAGCGCAAACTGCTCCTCACCACCGGTAACAAAAGTGAGATGAGTGTGGGATACGCCACATTGTACGGTGATATGGCCGGAGGATTCGCACCGCTCAAGGACGTCCCGAAACAACTGGTGTATAAACTTGCAAAATACCGGAATAACCTATCACCCGTGATCCCAACTCGTGTCATCGAGCGACCACCGTCGGCTGAATTGGCTCCCGATCAAATCGACGAAGACTCCCTTCCCCCCTATTCAGTGCTCGATAGGGTTTTAGCCCATTATGTCGAGCAAGATAAATCAATCCAGGAGATTATCGCAGAAGGATTTAGAGAAGAAGATGTACTTCGAGTCGTACGGCTCGTTGACAACAATGAATACAAAAGACGTCAAGCGCCTCCAGGTGTTCGAATCACACCCCGAGCTTTCGGTCGTGACCGTCGATATCCGATTACTTCTGGTTTTGACCCAGATCACTAAACAACATTGAAAACCTCAATACCAGGTTGAGCAGGCTCCTATATTTCCAAGGCAGGTCCAATTGTCCCCTTCTTTATAATCCATTAGTCAAAAGATCTTTTACAAAACCCAGGATATCAGGGAATAAGCATCTTTAATCTTGATATCGTGAATTTGACATTAAAAATCAAAGAGCAAAAATCTCAGCATTAAAATGTCCACAACGAGAAACAAAAACTGCTCTAAAACTTCCAAAGACTTTAAGGGCTTTTCTGAATACGAAAATTAGTACTAGCCCAAATGAGTAATATTATTTTACTTAATTTTATGTGATAATTAACCTCTATTGTTAGAGCCAGATCACAAATTTCACAAAAGAAACCAAGTCTAAAAAGATGTCAAATGACCCAGATTGGTTGTGGATAAAATCTCCCCTCCAAGAATTTACAGACATTGTATTCCCCCATTTCTCATCCAAAAAATAATATAAAGCAAGGGAGAGAAAATGGTCGCCACATCGATATTAGACACGCTTTCCAGCGAGGATCATCAAGCTGCATTGAAGATCATTTATCAACTCGGTGAATGTCAAACGCAAAATCAATTAAATCATATATTAAAAACAACTCTTATCCCATTAGTGAGGTCCAATGGCGTATTTTATGCCCGATTGGAAGGAGAACAAAATAATCCGTGCTTACTGGATGCCATTTACCCCCCTACACTCTGTCAGTGCCGGTGGGATCAATTCATCAAAGCTGCCGCTCAAATAAGCACGTCAGATAGTCCACCCGCAAAGGAAAGAAATAAACCCATAGCTACTGGAGCTTTTTGTTGTGACAATCAAGCATGTACCCAGTGCTCGACAGAATCAAATAACCCATCCAAAAACGATCACCGCTACTGCGCGATACTAGCGTTAATCGATTCACAAATTCCGTCGGTTGCTCTCTACTTCTGTTTGTATTCTCCACAACCAAATAACTACAGCACACGAGACATCAAACTATTGCATTTATTGCGTGCAACCCTGCTACAAACTCTTAAGGTTATTATTTATCAGGAGCAATGCCAAAACCTCCAACACGAATTAGATTGTTCGTTTGTTGACGCCGAACCGCTGGCCATGCTCCGTGAGGATGGAGAACTAGTGTTTAAAAATCATGCTTTTGACGAGGCTCTCGGACACAGTAATTGTCCACCATTGTCGACTTTTCTGTCTTCGAGAATGAAGCCAAAATCAGGTAATATTGGCTTCAATTACACTCAGTCACAAATAGGACAACACTGGTACGACGTGAACGTAACGCCGATCAGTACATCCGCTTTTGGCAAAGCAAGTTTGTATATGCTGCGGTTCACGAGAGTGGAAGACAAAAAAATACACATCATTAGTCAACTCGAAAAGGTTGGTTTAACAAACCGCGAATTGGAAATTGCCGTATTGATTTATCATGGCCTCTCTTCGCACAATATTGCTAGCCAACTCAATCTAAGTTATCACACCGTTCGTGACCACATTAAGCACATCTATAGCAAAATGGGGGTTTCGACGCGTGGAGAAATGTTGATGTGGAGTGGGTAAAATAAATTTCCCACATTTTTTTCAATTAATACTTAATTTTACATAGATACCTATTATTTGATATAAGTTAGTTGATTCATTATTAACCATTTCAGCATAACTTTTGTCGGTTATGCTGACCCGATCTAGTCTATGGGATTAGATCACCTTTTCGGGCAGAATTAGGTTCTGCAAGTCGAAGGTGCTATTGATGACCCCGCAATTAGTGGGCGTCAATAGCACCTTTTTTTTTGGGATATGGCAAATGAGAAGTGGGGGGGAAAGGGTTTAACCTGATAGAAATCAAACCGGTTTCTCGAAAAGACAAACAGTTTGATTCGAGTTTTTCAACTTCCTCGCATTGAACGTGTTGGGAAACTCCTTTTGGGAAAGTCGGACAATGGGCATTGAAGACCCCGTTTCGGCCTACAACTGGATGCTATGTATTACTGATTGGCATCCTAAAACCAAAAAATAAAAAAAGAATAGGAGAGAAAAATGGACGTCATACCTGTATCAAATACTCTGCCAAGTGAAGACCACAGGGCAGCATTAGAGATCATTAATCAGCTCGGTGGATGCCGAACGCGAGCAAGATTTAGTCACTTATTAAAAACATTAGTCATCCCTCTATTAGGTTCCAGCGGGGTTGTTTACGCTCATCTGGAGGGAAAACATAGTACACCACGGGTTCTGGATGCCTTTTATCCATCGTCACTCTGCCGAAGCCAATGGCGGAGTTTTCTCAAGATTGCTCGCCAAAGCCACTTGGTAGGCAGCTCAAGTGCAACTGAGATGATTTCGACTTTGGCTATCAAAGGATTTCACTGCAACGATCCAGTTAGTCCACACCGTTCAACAGACCTTAGCAATTCTTCTCAAAAAGGGCACAGTTGTTGTGCCGTTGCAGTGCTATTTGATTCCGTAAGTCCTGCAGTTGCCCTCTATTTGTGTCGTTTTTCCGCTCAGCCACACCACTACAGCTTACGAGAAATCAAATTGATGCGGTTGCTCTGTGCTACCTTGCTACAAACGGTTAAAGCCATTGCATTTTGCGAAGAGTCTCAAAACCTCAAGCTTATATTGAATTGTATATCTGGCCGTACAGAACCCCTGGCTGTGGTTCGTAAGAATGGCTACCTAATTTATAAAAATTATGCTTTTGACCAGGTCATGGGACAGAGTGGTTGCGCACCACTTTCAATATTTCTTTCTTCGAGGAATTTAGTGAAACTCGATCAAACCGTGTGTCATTTTTCCCGATCGCGGCTGGGCCGACGTTTGTACGAAGTTGACCTGACACCACTCGATGCCCCTACTTATGGCAAAACAAGTTTGTATTTATTGCGTTTTACCAGGGTAACCGACAAAAACCGCCGCACCATTCGTCAACTTGCTAAGGTAGGGCTCACTAGCCGCGAGCTGGAAATTGCTGCACTCATCCATCAGGGTATTTCCCCTCAGAATATCGCGGACCAACTCAATGTAAGCTATCACACGGTACGAAATCATTTAAAACATATCTATTGCAAAATAGGGGTTTCGACACGTGGAGAAATGATGACTTGGTGTGGGTGAGTAGGGTTTGTCGTTCGATAATGTAGGAGATTTGCAATTATTTAAGGTTTAGAAATTCAAAATGACCCTTATGAGTCATTTTGAATTAAGAAGATTGAGGTACTGACAACTTAATTGGACATTTCAAAGTTATTCGATTAGAAAGGACTAAGGATTTATCTTGTTGGATTTAGACTCAAATGAAATGATATTTTTCTATCGGTTTGATTTAAAAAAATAGGACCACACCTAATTATTGTGTATTCGTAGCTAAACATTCATATTTTGATCAATTTAGTACCCCTATACCCAAGCAATAGAAACCGGAACAATTAACTAAACTAGAAAGGTTACGCCAATGAGTCTTATTGATGATATTCTCAAATTTACAAAGAGTGTTCCATTTGCCAGCAAATACATAAATCGGTTCGTAACTAACCGTATTTGCAAGGCAATCAAACCACGGCCAAGAGCCTTTAGTTTGTGGTCGCATATACCGAAACCTAGCCCGATTGATGAACAAGGTCCAGTTGGAGAATATACGACATGGCCCATGCTAACCGATCGTTTATATTCCGCTAGGCATTTACCTCCAGCGAACCAAACCTATATTGATCAACTGCCCGCTGATGAACCCTATGATCCGAGCAAAGGGACGATCGGCAATGTGACCGCTTTGTTTGCTCGGACCGATGATATGACAAAAGGTCGATCATCGAGTCTTTTTATGTTTTTTGCTCAATGGTTTACCGACAGTGTTTTACGAATAGACCCTACCGACCGACGCAAGAATACATCAAATCACAATATAGACCTGTGCCAAATATACGGACTCAAAGAATCCACAGCGAACATCCTTCGCACAAAAAAAGACGGCAAATTAAGAAGCCAAATAATCAATGGTGAAGAATATCTCGATCATCTGGGTGAGTTCGACAGTGACGGAAAATGGCGAGTAAAGGATCATTACAAGAGTCTTCCCTATGCATCTGATGAAAAAATTCAAATAATATTTGGCCAATGGGATGAGAGTCGCAAACATTCGTTATATGCAACGGGGCTAGAAAGGGGCAACTCCTCCATTGGTTACGTAGCCATCAGTACAATTTTTATGCGAGAGCATAATAGAATTTGTGATGAGTTATCGAAAAGGTATCCATCATGGGACGATGAGCGCCTTTTTCAAACTGCCAGGATGATCAACACGGTTATTCTGATGAAACTTGTGGTTCAAGACTACATAAATCACATTGTGGGCCACGACCTTTTCTATTTAGACCATAAGTTTGCTGAATCGCGGGATTGGTATCGGACCCCATGGATTGCGCTGGAATTTGATCTTTTATATCGATGGCATGGTTTAGTCCCCGATGAAATCAAAATTGGAGACACTGTATACGATCACACACAGTACAGAGTGAACAATGCTTTATTAGAAAAGGCAGGAATAGGCAGTGTCATTAATGCTGTATCGCAACAGCATGCTGGGAAAATTTCGTTGTTAAATGTACCCAACTTTCTCCTCGGTGCGGAATACGCCACAATTAAGATGGGCAGAGACTTCCGCTTATGCTCATATAATGATTATAGGGAATTGTTTAACTTCGATCGCTTAAGCTCATTTGAACAATTGACTGATGACAAAAACCTGCGGGATAGTTTAGAGAAACTGTATGGCAATGTAGGAAATATTGAATTTATAGTTGGATTATTTGCGCAACGCCATAAAAAAGATGGCTTATTTGGCGACCTAATGTATTCGATGGTTGCCTACGACGCATTTACGCAAATCTACACAAATCCATTACTTTCCACGAATGTTTATAATGCCAATACCTTTTCAGAATATGGACTTGAAATTATTGACGCAACCAATACAGTGCAAGAATTGGTGGATAGAAACAATCATAGTCAGGCGAGCGTAACGGCTAAATTCAGCATGTAAATAATAAAATTAGTTGAAACTGTGGATGCTAGTGAAAAATATATACTCGACAAACTCGCACAAAAAATCCAGGGTCAGGTCTTTCTTTAACTGTATTAGTTTAGTTGCCGTATGCCATTGGTAAGTAAT
>CAZZET010000053.1:0-23211 GCA_964653275.1 uncultured Methylococcales bacterium | reverse complement strand
ATGGCGAACTTTCTAAAACTGCCAGGAAATCTGCTTGGTTTTCTAATTGGCCATTTTACCTGGTCTGCACCGCCTTGGCTTGCTTATCTTTATAACCAAAAAAATAGTCACCCAAAACTGTTCTGGGGAGCTGTAATTTTTTTGCTTTCGGTTTTTGGGGCCTATCTTTATTATCAAAGTTTGCCAAAACCGGTATTTATCCAAGCAATAATGACCAAACCGGATCTTACGGCGAACGTCGAAAATCCTACCCCCGATTCGTTGAAAGTAAAGTTCAACTACGATCTTAATGATCTGCGTCCTGACCAAATCCGACCTAAAGGGGAACCCAGTGTTGCCAAAATCGATTTGGTAGGCAAAAAATTAGTGGAAGGTGTACAAATAGAACCAGCCATAGTGGGAGAATGGAAATGGATAGATGACCGTCGGTTGGAATTCTCGCCAGAAAAAGATTGGCCTCCTGGCACCCGATACGATGTGGTTTTTGATGAAAGGATTTTTGTACAGGAAGCTAAGTTTAAAACTCTGTCTTATGCTTTTACAACACACCCATTCAGCATTGATATGGGTAAATTGGAATTTTATCAGGATCCTCAGGATATCAGCATCAGACGTGTCATTGGAACGTTATCTTTTAGTCATCCAGTTAATAAGAAAATTCTGGAAAATCGGTTGGCGTTTTTGATGCGTCCATCGGGAGCGGAAGTCGATTCCAATGCTAAGCGTTATAAGTTTGCGGTTACTTATGATCAAAACCAACGGGAAGCCTATGTTCGGTCGGAGCCCATAGCACTGCCCCAGCAAACTAATTATATGAAGCTGATTTTGAATAAAGGTATTAAATCAGTTTTAGGTGGCGAAGCGTTGGAAAATGAATTAACCGAACAGATTTTGATTCCTGATATCTACAATTTTTTAAAAGTCGGCACTGCAAAAACCGAAGTTTTGCCTAATGCGGCGCAACAGCCAGAGCAGTTGTTGATGCTCACCTTTAGCGATGACATTCCCGAAAAAGAGATATTAGACAAGCTCAAAGTCTATCTTCTACCCGAACGAAACGAGAAGCGAAAATCAAAATACTGGCGGGGACCGCGGGAAGTTACGGAAACGGTTCTTCGGAATGCACAGCCGATTGATTTGAAGCTGATCCCGAATGAAAGATCCTTTTCAAAAGCCTACAACTTTGTTTTCGACGTACCCGAGGGAAGATACATCTATGCCTACATACAACCGGGATTGGAGTCGGTAAATAAGTTCGTCAAGCGTAGTCTTTATGACAATGTATTTCGGGCTCCTGCCTATCCAAAAAAGGTCAAGATCATGGGCGAAGGTTCGGTTTTGACTTCTTCTGGGAACCATCGGCTCAGCTTGTTAGCCCGAGGCATTGATTCTTTAAAGGTTATTGTCGGAAAGGTGTTGCCGGATCAGGTGCATCACTTGGTTAGTCAGACCGGTGGCGACATAAAAGATCCCCATTTTTCTAGCCACCGATTTTCGGAAATGAATATCTCCGAATATCGGGAAGAAATCATCGATTTAAAGTTGGTGCATCCTAAAACAGCCAATTATTCTTCGATCGATCTTTCAGCGTATCTCCCAGAAAAAGCCAACCTCGGATTATTTTTCGTTGAAGTGAAGGGATGGGATAAGAAACAGAAGCGGGAGATTTACGGGAGTTCGGATAAACGATTGATTATGGTGACGGACTTGGGCATGTTGGTTAAAAACAATGCGGACCGATCCCATGATGTTTTTGTGCAATCCCTTCAAAGCGGCAAACCGGTTACAAATGCCCGTGTTGAATTGCTTGGTAAAAATGGGATTGCTTTGTTCGAACGGACCACTGCAAGCGACGGTCATGTTCGCTTTCCCAGCACGAAGGACTTTGTGGATGAAAAAAAGCCGAATGTATACGTTATAAAAACGCACAATGACCTGTCTTTTATTCCTTTTGACAGGCATTCGCGCCAAATAAATTATTCAAAATTCGAAGTAGGTGGAATTCGTCCCCAAAAATTAGGTGGTGATAATTTAACAGGGTATGTCTTTAGCGATAGGGGGATTTACCGACCCGGTGAGACGGTAAACGTTGGTTTTATTGTAAAAAAAGAGGACCTGGGCAACATTGCGGGAATTCCCCTTGAGCTTGTTATTCGTGGCCCACGGAACAATGAAACTAAAGTTTACAAATTAACCTTACCGGAGAAAGGACTTTTCGATTTCAAATATGCTACCGAAAATACATCAGAGACGGGGGCCTATAAAATCGACCTTCATCTCGTTCGCGATAATCGCAGACGAGGACGCATAATTGGTTCGGGAAATTTTAAAGTTGAAGAATTCCAACCGGACACACTTAAAATTGAAAGCAGGTTGGTCGGTGCAGCTAAAAAGGGTTGGACATCGCTCAAAAACGTACAGGCAAAAGTCGAACTTCAGAATTTGTTTGGTACCCCTGCGCAGAATAGAAAAGTGGTGGGAAACATCAGCGTTAGACCGACAAGCTTTAAGTTTACCGCGTTTAATGAATACACTTTTATCGACCCTTTTGGCGACAACGTTGAAAAACCACTGGCACTGGACGAAACGCTAACAGCTACGAAAACTAATGCTAATGGCCTAGCTGAGTTTGATATTTCCCTAGAACGCTTTGTTCGGGGGACGTATACATTCGAATTTGTCGCCGAAGGTTTTGATGCAGGAGGAGGTCGTAGTGTCTTTGCGCATAACCGTATGATGCTTTCGCCTTTACCTTATCTAGTAGGTTATAAATCTGATGGCAAACTGGATTACATCAAAGTCGATACCGAACGATCTGTCGATCTGATTGCGATTAACTCTAATTTGGACAAACAAGAGAAGATCGGGTTAACAACCAAGTTAATCGAGATTCAACATATTTCAACGCTGATCAAACAGAAAAATGGGACTTATAAATATCAAGTAGTCAATAAAGAGCGGGAAGTAAGCATTGGGTTGCTCGATATCGAGAATAATGGAACCAAATACAGATTGCCAACCTCCAAGCCGGGTGATTTCGCACTGGAAATTTATGACCCTGCGGACATCAAACTGAGTCGTATAGTTTTTTCGGTCGTCGGCCACGTCAATCTTGTGGGAAAGCTAGAGAAGAAAGCCGAGCTACAGCTTAAATTAAATAAAGCCGACTATAAAGCTGGGGAAGATATAGAGATGAACATCAGGGCGCCCTATGTTGGTGCCGGTTTGATTACCATAGAAACTGATAAAGTTCATAACCATAAGTGGTTTCGTACAACGACCGAAAGTACGATTGAATCCATACGTGTGCCAGATAACCTTGAAGGAAATGCGTATGTTAATGTCAGTTTTTTGCGGTCCGTTCACTCAAAAGAAATTTTCACCAGCCCATTGAGTTATGCGGTTGCTCCTTTCACCATTGATCAGAGTCAACGCAAGATAGATGTGAGTCTGGACATCAATGCTTTGGTCCATCCGGGAAAGGAGTTGGTGATTAAATACAAAGCATCGAAACCTTCTAAAATAGTTGTTTTTGCAGTCGATGAAGGGATTTTGCAAGTCGCGCAATACAAAACACCCGAACCGCTTGGGTATTTTTTAAGGAAACGTTCACTGGCTGTTACGACATTACAATTATTGGACCTGGTCCTGCCCGATTTTAATTGGACTACCCAATCATCGGCCAGTGGTGGCGGTAAAGGTCGTATGAAAGCTATTGCGAAAAACCTTAACCCGTTTTCTAGAAAGACCGACAAACCCGCCGTATTTTGGTCGGGTGTGGTGGAAGGGGGGCGCGAAGAAAAGACTGTTTCTTTCACGGTACCCGATACATTCTCGGGCACGATGCGGGTCATGGCTGTAGCAGTGGGCGAGGATGGTATGGGAGTCAGTACTCGATCTGTATTAGTAAGGGGCCCCTTCGTTATTTCACCCAATGTACTAACCCAGGCTGCACCAGGTGATGAATTTATAGTGACGGTAGGGATTGCAAATCTGGTGGAAAACTCTGGCGAAAACGCACCTGTTACCGTGACAATGCAACCCTCGGACCACTTTGAAATCTTAGCTACAAACAAAATGGAATTGAAAATAAGCGAAGGTGACGAAGGTGAGGCGGGTTTTAGAGTAAGAGTAAAAAACCAATTGGGATCAGCAGAGTTGAAATTCAGGGTAAAGTTAGCCGATGTAGAAGGGAATAGGACTGTCGGCTTAAGTGTTAGGCCCGCTATGCCGTATTACTCGAGCTTTGAAAGTGGGTACGAAAAAAACGGTTCCGTTGAACTTTCAGTACAACGTCTGCTTTATGCAGATTTAGCACAGCAGAACATAGCCGCCTCCACCGGTCCATTAGTTCTGATAGATGGACTCTCTTCTTATCTTGAGAATTTTCCCCATGGATGCACGGAACAAGTGGTCAGCAAGGTATTTCCTCTGATCGGTCTTATGAGCCATCCTGGTTTTGAACCGGGAAGTGAAAAAACTCGCGATAAATTTAATTATTTGATAGATAAATTGCGAGAACGCCAATTAGGTGCTGGCGGATTCAGTTTCTGGCCCGGAGGGCGCTCTGTGTCTAAGTTTCCAAGTGTATATGTTATGCACTTTTTGATCGATTCTCAGGATTTAGGCTACCCGGTTCCGGCTGATATGATTCAAAGAGGCAAGGATTTCTTAAGTCAATATGTTGGGCAAAGTGCTACAAATCTTCAAGAGGCGCGGATAAAAGCCCATGCGACCTATTTGCTCACCCGGCTCGGGCAGGTTACGACAAATTATCTGGTCAACTTACAGGAGTATTTGGATCAGGATTTTAAGCCCACGTGGAAGGACGATTTGACAGCGGTTTATATTGCTGCGACTTATCAATTGTTGCAGAAAAAAAGCACCGCAGATGCATTAGTAGATCAATACGTCTTAGGATCTCGCGATGGAGACATATTGGGTGATTTTGATTCGCCTTTAACCCAGGATGCCCAGTACATATATTTGTTATCGAAACATTTCAAAGATCGTGCGATGGCTTTGGACGGTAATGATGTACTGACTCTTATCAATCCAATTTTTAAAGGTGAATACAATACAATTTCCTCAGCCTATAGCATTCTTGCGCTAGGGGCGTATAGCAAGCTAAAGCTAAAGGATGATCCCGATGAACATATTGTATTCAGTATGAAAGATGATAACGGTAAAATGAGTCGATTGGACACTGTACAAAAACCATTTTTGAAAGCCCTTTATCCGATAGCAGCCCGGCACCTATATCTGGAAGCCGACAAATCAATATTTTACCTGAACGTTCAGTCGGGTTTTGACCAAATTCTTTCACAAACCGCAGTTAGAAAAGGTTTAGAGATTAGCAAGGATTTTATCGATGGAGAAGGAAATCAACTCGATGACTTTGAGCAAGGGAAAGAAGTCACGGTAAGATTACGTATCCGAGCCTTAAAAGAGCCCGTCACCAACGTTGCTGTGGTGGATTTATTACCCGGTGGTTTTGAAGTTGTCAGAAGTTCGGTGCCCAGAATAGCCCACAATTGGCGTGCGGATTATGTTGATGTTCGGGAAGATCGTGTGGTTTTTTATGGGGCTTTTGATACTTCGTTAAAAGAGATAGAGTATAAAGTCAAGCTGATTGCAGCTGGAAACTTTAGGGTAACGCCGGCGTTTGCCGAGGCGATGTATGATAGATCGATCAAGGCCCGCTCGGTGCCCGCTCGGTTTGAAGTTACGCCTGCTAATTAAGTTAAATTTCTTTGCGGCTCTACTCGTCGCAACGGTGTACATTTTTTGTCCAAAACCCGAGCTGGAAACCTTTCAAAATTATTCGCGAGCGTTTTTGGATAAAAAAGGTGTGCTTCTAAGAATCACACTGGCAGCCGACGAAAGATATAGAATCTATACACCGTTAAACAACATTTCCTCCGTATTTCAGCAAGCAACAATTCTTTACGAGGATAAAAACTTCTACAATCATTTTGGTGTTGATGTCTCTGCGCTGCTACGTGCATGTTGGAGTACCTACATTGTCCAAGGGCGGAGAGTTGGCGGTTCTACTATTACCATGCAGGTGGCCCGTCTGCGCTGGCGAATCGATACGACCGATATACCTGGAAAAATATGGCAAATCCTTCGAGCAATACAATTATCCCGGCATTTTGAAAAGAACGAAATATTGGAGTCTTATTTCAATTTGGTCTCTTATGGTAGAAATATTGAAGGGGTAGGTGCCGCAAGCTTAATCTACTTTAATAAGGGGGCCAATCGACTGAATTTCTCCGAAGCATTGTCATTAGCTGTTATTCCACAGAATCCCAGTCAAAGAAACCCTACCTCTCAAAAAGGCTTAAAAGCTTTAGCAAAAGCACGTGGCAATCTATACCGCCGCTGGGCTTTGATCCATCCCGAAGATATTCATAAAAAGGTATTTGTGAATTTACCTCTTTCCATCAGATCTCCTGATGCACTTCCATTCCTGGCACCTCACTTCGTGAATGATGTTAATGCGTCTTTACCCTGGTTAACCCAAGGTTTTATAAACACAACCCTCAATGGTCAAAAACAAGCGATAGTCGAAAAAATTATTTCGAATTATGTCCAGAGAAGAAAAAGTGAAGGGATCAATAATGCTGCGGCTTTATTGCTTAATTATAAATCTATGGAAGTGGAAGCCTTGGTGGGTTCGGCCAATTTTTATGATGAGGTTATTGACGGGCAAGTTAATGGCGTATCCGCCAAACGTTCACCAGGGTCTGCGCTTAAACCTTTTGTTTATGCATTGGCTATGGATCAAGGTTTGATCCACCCGATGACCTTACTAAAGGATTCCCCAAAGCGTTTCGGAGGTTTTACGCCAGAAAACTTTGATAAGCGATTTTTGGGGCCAGTGTTTGCGCGTAATGCATTGATAGCCAGTAGAAATGTACCAGCGGTCACGTTGCAATCCCAATTACCTGATATGAGTTTCTATGAATTTCTAAAAGAAGCCGGTGTTTTTGGCTTAAAAGACGAAGGATACTACGGATTAGCTTTAGCGCTAGGAGGTAGCGAAGTCACAATGATGGAGTTGGCGAAACTCTACGCGATGCTTGCCAATGGGGGGAAATCAAGACAAATAAAGAAAGTGTTTGGTACACAATCCAATCAGGCCGATGAGAAACAGCTTATTAGCGCTGAAGCAAGCTTTTTGATTTTGGACATACTCAAAGATAATCCCGTGCCATCGAGATATAAATTTGTCAATTTAACATCCAGGAATAATGATGTAGCATGGAAAACTGGCACATCCTATTCATTTCGGGACGCGTGGGCGGTAGGGATATCTGGTGCCTATATTCTGGCGGTTTGGGTGGGTAATTTCCAGGGAGAAGGCAACCCCGCCTTTATTGGTAGGACTGCGGCCGGACCTTTATTGTTTGAATTGTTCGAGGCATTACAAACACAGCGTGGCTGGAAAATAAACGATATCCTCGATAGTTCTCAACTCAATTTACGCAAAGTTGCTGTTTGCGCGAATACGGGTGATCTACCGGGACGCTATTGTCCACTTACGAGAGATTCTTGGTTTATTCCCGGTGTTTCCCCTCTGAAAGTTTCAACGATCCACCGGGCCATCCCGGTTGATAAATCCACAGGATTGAGATCGTGTCGGCGTATTATCGGAAAGACTATTCATAAAGTGTATGAATTTTGGCCTTCTGATTTTTTACATATTTTCCAAATGGCGGGGATCTCTCTAAAATTGCCTCCTGAATACAGCGCTGGGTGTCATCTGAATGACAAAAGTATGTCGGGCGAAAACCCAGTAATTAAATCGCCACAACATGATGTCACTTATGTTTTACAAAGTGATTTCCCCAATCAAGCGCAGATACCCCTGCTAGCGGTTGTGGATACTGATGCAAAAGAATTGTTTTGGTTTATAAACGGGTCTTATGTCGGAAAAGCAAAGCGCAACAAAGCATTTTTTTGGGAATCCACGAATGGAGAATTTAGCGTGACAGCGGTCGATGATCATGGGCGGGCGGCACAGAGCTTTTTTAAAGTATCGTTAATACGATAAACGAGTACGTCGGTCCACAAAATCAGTTGTATTTTGAGGTGAAGATTAATGGTCGAGAATAGGGTGCAAGCGCGCTAGTATCGTTGATCCTTGTCAGGTGCTCACAACGATGCTGTCGGCCATTTAGGTTTGCGTTAATTAGGTTTGCGTTAAATGGCAGTTAATGACGAGTTGGGATGCTCGTAATACCTCGGTTTTACATCGGTAGAGTGTCGCGGAATTATCCCCTCATTCTTTTTTGTCGAAGCGCAAAGCCGCATTGAATCTTAGGTCTGTTTCTAGTTATAATGCGCTCGGTTTAATTTGTTAAATTTATTAGTAGCGAGGAGAAAACCAATGATACTAAACAGAATGTTAGGGGTTGCTTTAATAGCTGTACTTGCCAGCTTTTTCACTGCGACTGGAGCCTTTGCCATGGAGAATATTCCAACAGCAGAAGAAAACGAAGCGAATTTGAAAGCAGGTCTGAAAGCTGGAGAAGAAGCTCTTGCTCTATTTAGGGACGGGAAAGGAGTAGAAGCGTATAAAAAGACAAAAGAAGCTTCGGCATTTTTGGGCGAAATCAGTGGTGAAGCCTTGAACGCTACCCTAGGGCCGGCAATGACTGATCTCAGATACGCAGGATATGCCGCACGAAATAGCACTCATACAGATAAAGGAGAGGAATATACAAAAGAACAATCAGAGAAAGCAGGACATCTTTATCAGAAATCGCTCAGTCATATATCGAATATAGCAAACGTAATGGAAAATGAGTAAAAATCTGTGGTGTGATAAAACATACGTACAAACTATAGGGAAATAAGTTGAAAGCGGGTTGGTTTCTTAGAGCGGGGATCTGGTAGGATTCCCGCGTTCTATTTCCAGTGGCTCTTTCGTTGACCGCAATGGAGTGCGAAGCGAGGGCGGTTAGTTCTCGGTAGCGATCAGGCCGCACTGTTTTTCCGTCGTGCGAGTAGCGCCAGAGGGAAAATTAAAGTAGGCATCCCCGAACCAATCGCGTCAAGTCATTTGAGGGAGTACTGTGTAGCTAGCGATGATGTGGCGAAGCGGCACGGACGCAGATACCATCTCTCAGTACCAGGTTCAAGTCATGATTAATTGGTTTGATCTGATTGTCAGATAACTGTATCGCAGACCTGGTTTATCGTTTGATATTCTTAAAAAGGTATTGTCATACCAGCCACGCACCAGAGATCTTGATATCCTACCTAAACGCTTCGGAGCTTTGGCCTGCTCCATTAAAATTGAAGGAAAGTCTAACTATACTTCAAAAGGCATGGTAAAAACTCAGCCTCGCCGGTTTCGGCGAGGCTATTTTAGACAGATGTTTTTCAAGCGCAAGGCCCTTAGGCTCTAAATTGTTCCTCTTCGGTCGAACCACTCAGAGCAGTTACTGAAGAATCGCTGCCACTGATGGCTTGAGTAACCGCATCGAAATACCCGGTGCCAACCTCACGCTGGTGTTTGGTAGCCGTATAGCCATCCTTTTCCGATGCAAATTCAGCTTCTTGCAATTCCACGTATGCCGACATTTGTTTTTCTTTATAACCCTTAGCAAGATTAAACATGCTGTGATTCAATGCATGGAAACCGGCCAGCGTAATGAATTGGAATTTATATCCCATAGCGCCAAGTTCGCGTTGGAATTTAGCTATGGAAGCATCGTCCAAATTGGCTTTCCAGTTGAAAGATGGTGAGCAGTTGTACGCCAGCAGCTGCTCAGGGTATTCTTTGCGGAGGGCTTCTGCGAATTTCTTAGCGTAATCCATATCCGGTTTTCCAGTTTCGCACCAGACCAGATCAGCGTAGGGGGCATAGGCTAAACCACGGGAAATAGCTTGATCTACACCGTTTTTGCACCGGTAAAAACCTTCAACGGTTCTTTCACCCGTGCAGAAAGCCTTATCGCGATCATCAATATCGGAGGTCAGAAGATTGGCCGCTTCTGCATCGGTACGGGCGAGAACCACCGTTGGGGTACCCATAATATCGGATGCTAACCGCGCGGCATTCAATTTTTGAACGGCTTCTTGGGATGGAACCAAGACCTTTCCGCCCATATGACCACATTTTTTCGCAGAGGCCAATTGGTCTTCGAAATGCACACCAGCAGCGCCGGACTCAATCATTCCTTTCATCAATTCAAAAGCGTTTAACACTCCACCAAAACCAGCCTCCGCATCTGCTACAATCGGTGCAAACCAGTCGACTTCATCATTGCCTTCCGCATGATGAAGTTGATCCGCGCGCTGTAAAGCATTGTTAATACGCTTAACAACATGAGGGACGCTGTTGGCGGGGTAGAGTGATTGATCAGGATACATCTCACCAGAGATGTTGGCGTCGCCTGCCACCTGCCAGCCTGACAGATAGATAGCTTTCAGTCCAGCTTTAACTTGTTGCATGGCCTGATTACCCGTCAAAGCTCCAAGCGCATTTACAAAGGGTTCTGTGTGAATAAGATTCCAGAGCTTTTCCGCGCCTAGTTTTGCCAATGTATGTTCGATTTGGACCGAACCTCTCAGATTAACAACATCCGCTGCAGTGTAATCCCGCTTTACATTTTTCCAACGAGGGTTTTCCGCCCACTCTTTTTCGAGTGTACTGATTTGCTCTTGTCTTGACATTTATTGGCTCTCCAAAGGGTAAGATTTAATAACAAATTTACATATTCTAATTCTAATAGTTTTGCAATGGGAAATAAATCCCATGTCAAAGTTTTATTTTGAATGTGTCATCCTTGAGACTATCATTTCCTGTATGAAATACAATAAGCTGGGGAAATATAGAGGATTTAATATTAAGTTCTCACTTATATTCAACGTAACAACTCGTGATCTTTGCGGCATTGAGCATCTTGAGCCGGTCAAGTTACCAGAATTGTACTCACGTTTATAGAGACTATAGCTAGAGTTCGGTGTATTATCATCTTGAATTACCCCTAGACTGGGTTGTTTCGTATTGCGATGTTGGATGTTGTTGTAGGAGGCGAAAATGGCTAGTTTTTTTGATAAATTAAAAAAGATGTTCGGTGGAGCAGCAGATTCTGCGATTGATGCTGCAAGCGATTTTAGCGACAAGGCGACTGAGTTAGGTGAGTCGGCGTTGGATACGACAAAAGAAGCCGTCGATGCAGTTAACGAATCGGCGGCTGAAATTGTTGATGCGGCGACGAATGCGGGTAAGGCTGCGTTTGAGTCAGCTGGGGATGTAGCTGAATCTGTTGCCGAGACTACTAGTGACCTAGCCAACAAGGCCGCTGATGCGAGCACGGCAGCTTGGGATTCTGCAGAAGATGCGGTTGAAAGTGTTGCGAAAGCGACGGGTGATATGGTGGATCGCGCAACGGATATGAGTAAGGCTGCATGGGATAATGCCGAGGATGCTGTCGAAAATGTCGCGGATACAGCGGCGGATATGGCCAATAAGGCAGTAGATGCCGGAAAAGCCGCATTAGATAGTGCCAGCGATGCCGTTGGAAGCGTTGCCGAAGCCGCTTCGGAAACCTTAGACAAGGTTGCGGATATTGGCAAAGCCACCTGGGATAATGCGGAAGATTCGGAAGACGATTCTGACAAAGGAAAGACCTAAGGAATTTGTTTGCATAGACCACCGAAAATGCGGGTACTGGCAAAATAATCTAGGTCTAAAACAGCGGTGTTTTGGAGCTGTTACATCTATTTCACCCAGATCATACTCATCATACCAGCTTCGGCATGTTCTAAAATGTGACAATGGTTGGCCCATTTTCCTGTGTCAAGAGGCACTAACCCTATATCTACCGACTGCTCCGGTCCAATGAGAACCGTGTCGCGCCAATAATTTTCGTCGACTGATTTACCATTGCGGGCAATGAGCTTAAAGAATTGTCCGTGGAGGTGCATAGGGTGCAACCTATACGAATTGTTTGTGAATCGTAGTCGGCTAAATTGACCTAATGGAAGTTCATGGGTTTTACCATTGGGCCAGGCGTTTCCATCGATTGTCCAGGTAATTCTACTGGATCGGTCTTCCTTTGCGTCGAGCATATATTCATGTAAAACCGGTGCATTGATGGCTTCTTCCCATTGGGGGATATGGTGTGCTTGTGGCGGTTTAAACTTTGGTGTGCCCGATGTATTTCCTGATTGAATGTGGAAATAGGCCAAAGGAAATGGTTTCCGAGTATATGTATCGATAATATTGAATGTGGTATTCTCAGAGCTTCTTGGAATTGTAATATCAAGGTCTATTCTATTTCCAGGCGCTAGCAAAAATCGCTTGAGTGGAAAAGGGGTTCCCGTCAACATTCCGTCAACAGCAATCACAATCGGTGAAAGCCCTTGGAATTGTGGTACAAACACTCGTCCATTGGCTACATTGATTATTCTGAGTCGAATTCTTTCGCCAGCTTTTACTGATACAGGTAATTGAAAAGTCCCGTTAATCGTTGGGAAATTGCCCCATCGTCCGTCATGGGCAAGATCGTGGCGAGTGACGAATTTATCATGGATTTCTCCGGTTTTATTGAGAAGCCAGTCATCAAGCACCCAAACCAAGTCCCGGGAATACTGCGGTTCATCCGGATCTTCCACGATAAGTACACCATGAAGGCCTCGCTCAATCTGTTCCGCGGAGTTGACATGGGGATGAAACCAGAACGTTCCAGCATCTTTTGGGGTAAATTGGTAAGAGAAGCTGCCTCCACTCGGGATCGGTTCCTGGGTAACGCCAGGGACTCCATCCATTGCATTGGGGACCCTGATACCGTGCCAGTGAACCGTAGTTGACTGAGGCAATCGGTTGATGAAACGAACCTTTATAGATTCACCCAGCTTGATTCGAAAAATCGGTCCGGGGATCTGTCCATTATACGCCCACACCTTGGTTTGGTACGGTGGCATAATGCCCCAATTGCCTTCACTGGCAACAAGATCGAATTCTCTGACGGTTCCATTTGGACTGGCGTCTTTAGGAAAAGAATTGGCGAATTCACGTTCAAGGTTCACTAAAAGTTTGCTTACACTATCTTTTCCATCTTGCTGTCCAGCTGCTTGGCCACCTGAAATAAATCCCGTTAAGACGAGAGCGATAAATAAAAAATAAAATCGTACTATTCGCATTCTTTCAATCTTTCCATTACTAGCATTTACCCACCTAAATCGACTGTCTAAATTTCGGTTCTATCAAAATAACCCTTTTGTACGACTATTCCAGAATAGATTATCAATTATTATTTTATCAATTCAACCGACGATGGAATGGTACAGAGTATATACGTGATCAATCGATTGGGTATCGTAGCGATTCAACAAAGGACAGCCGCTTTTCGATCATTTTGATTTAATGACCCAAATGACCCATTAGATATTGCTGGTAATCGACATGCTTTTAAATAGCAACTCTCTAAAATTTTTTTTCCAAATTAGGGCGCTGTTTTAGCAAGCGTTGCTAGGCGATTAGAAATCCATCGATCAATTTTCTCTAGTAGTTGACGACTTGTCGGTGGTTTGGAAAAAAGCTGCTCATGGTGATTCTCATTAGGTAAAACCAGCAGTTCGTTGTCTGGATGGTTTAGAAAGCTGGCATCGGCAAAATCGTGAACACCCCATGCAGGTGTAATTGGGTCATGGGCTGAATAAATTAAAAAGTATGGGGTTTTGAAATATGCCATCTCACGTCTAAATTTAATAATCTCCTTTTCGATGCCCAGCACATAATTTAAAAGCGTTTGACGAATGATGTAATTATCGGCTCGATGGCGCTGTCTTTCTTCATCCCAGTCACTTAGATATTCAACGACCCAATCTGGAGTTGCCGGAGAAAAGATACCGCGCATCACTGGCAATGAAAAGAATTCAATGAATCCATCCATAATAGGAACGGTAATGAACGAAACGATCTGATTTAAAGCCACTTCTGGCCATGGTTGGTCGTGCAGTGTTAAAAAATGCTCGTGCGTATACAATGAAAATTGGATAAATGGATTTTGAAACCATCCCCGCCAGCCTGGAACGCGGGTGACTGAAAACGCTGGACCGCTAAATATTACACCCCGAATGCGTTGACTCAAATTATGGTCGAAAGTGGGTTTTATCAAAGATGAAGCTGCTACCAATGACCCTAAGCTATGCGACAACACGAATAGTGGTAGCTTGCGAGCATTGCCAGTTCGGTCACAAATCTGAATAAGATACTTTAAAGCGGTTTCCAGGTCTTGGCGCATCGGTTCCAAATCGGTTAATTCAGCTTGTGCTAAAAATGCTTCACCGGCGTCAAATGAATTTTCACCTTTAGCAATCGCCTGGTCCGCTTCGAATAAAATTGGATTTGTTAAGCCATGACCACGTAGATCTACCCCAGCAACGATATATTTCTCAGCTAAAAAATTCGCAACGTTTGCATAACGACCAACGTATTCATTCATGCCATGGACTATGAGTATGCAGGCTGGCGCATGAGCCGGTTGTAGAGGCAAGGCAACCCGTAAATTGAGTTTCGTTTTGTGGTCCGGAATCGACAACAAAACCTCTTCACCCCAAGTAGGGTATCTTTTCGTTATGGGTTGTACCGAAATGCAGGAACTAAGTAGCGCGAACGCAATGCAGAGGGTAATTACAAGATGGCAAAACATACGGTCCATAGGCTAATTAGACACCACTAGCCATTAAAATATTCGCCAAATCCCCATGGCAACACCAACAATCGAATGTATCAACTTTTGTCTACCCAACAATGTGATGAAATTGCGTTGCACCAAAACCCAAACCTATTTACTCGATTCTACCGTCAGCACGCAACTATCCAGTATTTCGTCCAAACTTCGAGGCGATATAGGGTGGATTGAGTCAGACTTATCACTCATCGCATAATCGCATCACCGCAGGGGGTGAAAAAATGATGTTTCAAATAGTACAGTTGGAAGCTTATACTAATCTCGGCTAGGGGTGTTGAGCGTTTTTCAGACTGCTCGGAACAAAGAAATCACAAGACAGGTTACTGAATCTTTTCTAAAAGGATTGGATGGAAAGCAATCACCTAAGAATATTGCCATCTAACTTGCCGTTTTCCATAAAAGATAGTTGCGTCACTTTTTGCTCACTAAATAATCGGAAGATTGGATACAAAACGGCTTGGCCTTGCTGTGGCTACGATTCTCGGAAAGCCTGCTAGGAAGTTGTCTGAGAAATAGACTGATTTAGGAAAAAAAATTGTTATGAAAGCGATTGTCGTACACAAATTTGGCGCACCCGATTTGTTGCAACTCGAGGAAGTTTCTGCGCCGGTGTTGACTGCCGATACCCAGGTTAAAATTCGAGTATTGGCTGCCGGGGTAAATCCTATTGATACTAAACTTCGCAGTAAGGGGGTATTGCACGACCAGGGGTCTCCATTTGTTCCAGGGTGCGATGGAGCAGGGGAGATTATGGAATGTGGTGTTGCGGTGAAGCGTTTCAAACCGGGGGATAGGGTCTGGTGGTGCCACGGCGGGCTTGGAGGAATGCAGGGTAATTACAGTGAACAAGTTGTGATGGAACAAAATTTACCCGAGTTTATGCCTAGGTCTCTGAGTTTCGAGGAGGCGGCGGCCTGTCCTTTGGTATTGATTACAGCTTGGGAAGCGCTCTATGATCGGGCAAACTTGGCAAATGGACAGACCGTGTTGATCCATGGAGGAGCTGGTGGCGTAGGACATGTGGCAATACAGTTAGCACGACTGCGGGGCGCTCGAATTAGTACTACGGTCAGTGATGTCGACAAGTCTGCTTTTGTATCTGCTCTAGGGGTCGAGCATAGTATTTTCTACCGTCAACAAGATTTTGTGGAGGCTACCTTGGATTGGAGTAATGGGCAGGGAGCGGACGTGATTCTGGATACTGTTGGCGGTAAGACATTTTTGCAGAGTATTGAGGCTTGTGCTCATTACGGGGATTTGGTGACGTTATTGGACCCTGGGGTTGGTCTGATATGGACAGAAGCTCGAAACCGTAACTTACGTTTAAGTTGTGAACTTATGCTGACTCCGATGTTGCGAGCCTTGCCCCAAGCTCGGGCTCACCAGGGGGAAATTTTAAGGACTTGCGCCAAATGGTTCGATGAGGGGAAGTTGCAAATTCATGTGAGTCAGACTCTACCTTTGGCCGATGCGACCCAAGCACATCGTATGATTGAGTCCGGGGGGGTTCAAGGCAAGCTTGTGTTAATCTTATAGTAACGTGAAAGCGCATAAAAACCTCGATACAAAATCGTACCGACAGTGTATGGCGCGTATCTTCGAGTGGGTCTAACGATCCTCTGCTTATGTGCGGCCGCTATAATATCATCCCGGATGCTGAAGCTTGGGTAACCCTATTTGGCTTGTCTGAAGAAATCGGAAAGACAATATCTAATTTGGGTTCGAACTACAATGTAGCTCCGACCCAGGATGTTCCCATTATTCGGATTTGCAAAGGTAGCGGTGAGCGTGAATTGGTTTTGGTTCATTGGGGACTCGTTCCTTTTTGGGCCAAAGATATCAAGTCTAGCCATCGAATGATTAATGCGCGAGCCGAGACGGTAGCGGATAAGCCCTCTTTTCGGTCAGCCTTCCAGAAGCGCCGCTGTCTGATCCCAGTAAATGGCTTCTATGAATGGAGAAAACATGGCTCAATCAAACAGCCGTACCTGATTCGAATGAAGAATGCAGCACCTTTTGCACTCGCTGGACTTTGGGAACAATGGCTAAATCCAGAAGACAAAACCACCCTGGAATCCTGCACGATTATCGTCACTGAAGCTAATAAATTCATGTCCCGTATTCACGACAGAATGCCGGTTATATTAAATCCTAACAACTACAATAGCTGGTTGGATCCGTTGGCTGGCAATTTGAGTTCTTTGTTGACACCGTGTCCCGGCGATTGGCTCGATGCTTTCGCCGTTAGCACCTATGTTAATAGCCCGCGGAATAATGATGAAAGGTGTCTTAAACAGGTTGAGATAATCTAGAGCTCTACCCGAGAATAGAAGCAATGCCAATAACTTGTTCGATGGTTCTAAAAAAGATGCTGACAAAGACAAAGCGGACGGTTCGAGGGTATTTAGCAAAGATGATCGATTGGGCTTGGTCGAGTATATGAAAATACTTTTATATTCGGGTGATACTCCCACCAACATTACAATGTTTTTAAAAATTCCAAAACCTGCAATTGTTCTTCTTTAGTCAGTGTATCACCAAAAACGTGGCCTCGATTGGAATAGCCATACAACGTAGTGTCATAGATTTTCTTTGCGGCTAGGCTGTCTTCAGCACCATCTTTCCCAAAATTAAGAGCGGTATAGTTCCATCCTAAGGTTTTTTCGTTATAGTCACTCGAATCAAAAGCTCGGGTCCAGTATTTTGGTCGCATCGAACTATCTAAAAGGGCCTGGATGGTTGGGACCGAACCGTTGTGAAGGTATGGCGCCGTCGCCCAAATCCCATCAAGCGGCGGCGCAATATAACCGGGAGCAGGAGCCAAGCGGCTCAGTTCACCATAAAATGATTCACCTACCCATTGGACAAAGCGTTGGTCGGTAGCATCGATGCTAGCCTGCGCTAGTGCTGGATCGGTCCCTACAACATCCTTGGAAAGCACTAAGTTTGGGTAGGTCCAATCGTCACCGTACGTACCATGGCATTGGGCACAATGCCCATCAAATATTGGTCTACCCTGCTCAGCGAGATTCTTATCGATAGCGAAAGGATATATGGGAGGTTCCAGGGATGATATATAGGCTCGGATATCAGGGGCATAGGCATCGATTTCCTTGGCTTCCTCCACAGTATCCGCACACAGCACTGTACCTAAAATCATGTGCCGGGCATGATCACCTCTACCCGCGGTGGTATAGAACATAGCGTGCTTTTTTTTCATCCGCCACCATGGGGGCATGCTCAGGGGCAAAACATACTTGGGTGGGGGTTCCATCATCGGTTCTGGTGACCATTCCAAGGTCTTACGATTACGATGGGCGATAAGTGCCCAGGTTATATCAATAGCCGGGTTTACACCGACAGTTTCGGTCATTATGTATGGCGCCACTGCGGCCATCCGGTCTGCCCACTTTTGCCACTCGGCAGTTTCAGCATAACCGCGAACAAGGGTACCAATAGTTTCCGCCCTGGCCGATGCGTCACCCGTGAAATCCATGTTTTCATTACCCAGGCCGATAATTAATTTGTCATTAAAGAAACCGGCATGGCACGTTAGGCAATTTCCTGTTACTAGTTCAACCCCATTGGATTTTTTGTAATACGTACGGTGATAAGGAAGTTCAGCATTGAGGTCGGTTCGATCGGGTAGGCGAAAAGCTACGGATGTCGGTGAAACGGCCTTTTTATAGGCTTTGTAGGGTATGCCGCAGCTGATGTAAGGTTTATTTAGCAGAGCATCGTAACCTGCTTGAGCGTCGCCTGGTCGTTGAGGTTCAGCGGGTACTACGCCTAGCGGGGAAATAAATTTATCTGTGTCAATCACGGAATCTTGTGGTCCGCATCCAGACAGCAGAACGGCTATTATAGCCCAGATTGAGAAATCCTTGATCTTCCACACCGTATTCGAGAAGTTAAAATTATCGTATAAGTTATTTTGGGACATATCCTGTAAGCTCCACGAAACCTTGGCCCTTTGTGGGTTTTTTATTAAATTTGCCTTGAATATCGACCAACCCACCCCAGTAAGTCATAGACTTTTCAACCGATTGATCTGAAATGCTTGGAACGATTTCCAAGTTTAACGAGATACTCGGAACTTGGAGAAGCCAACGGGCAGGGTAACGGATATTATTCCGAGGGTTTGTCCATTCGTCCAAACTTTTAATAGCCATTTGGTCCTGGCCGAAATGTTGGGTGGTTCCATCAGGCTTAAACCAAAGGCCGGTGCTTCGGGGTTTGCCACCACCCATGCGGCGGCGCAGTGTTGTCACCATAAATTCGCTCCCATTATCAAGGTGTAGTAAAAATCTATCCCAAACAATTGGACCTATTGGTAACGGAATTTCGCCCCAAGCTCTGTCTAGCCAAGCCAGGCCTTTTCCATTAAATTCTTGGGTGCCAAATTTTATCGTCCCCTGACTGCGCAGGTGTGTTAATGAATAAGAATAGAAATTTGCACCGTAAGTTCCATCATCTCTAGCATCACGATTGGCTCCGAACAATATACCAGGTTTAAGGCTTTGCAATTCCACTTCAATCCGGATGTCGGCATTCGATGCACGCATTGAGAAACCTGGAGCGCCCTTTTTGCTCTTATCAAATTTCATCTCCCAATTTTCCAGCCAAACCCGAGCAGGGGTTTGTTGTGAACCGCTCAAATCAAGGACTGCACGGCTATATCGTTCGGTCACAAAAAATTGTTTCGATGCCACATCGGTCAAGGCGAAATGACCGCTATAGAGTTCATGGGTATTCCAATGGGAAGCACGTTGCACTGTACCGGGTGGTTTAAGTCCAAGACGAAAAATGACCAGCTGAAATCCAAAGCGTCGGCCCACTTTATTGATAAGATGGCCGGTAAGATACCAGGATTCTGTCTTATAGTCGGAGTGGGCGCCGTGATCACGGGGGAATTGAAAATTCCAGGGCCCATCTGAACGAGAAAATCCTTCGCTATCGCTGTCAAGAAGATTCGCTAGGGAAAATATTTCTGATTTCTTGAGTATGGGTTCATCAGTCCGACAGCATAGGTCGAAGACTAAAACCGCGGCGATGGCTAAAATGCTTAGGATAGCCAGAATTTTCTTCATCTCCAATACCCTTTTAACGAGTAATTTTCCATACACCTTTGGTGGCTCTACCTTAACGTGTGCACCTTGGCATCCAGACCTTGATACGGATATACTCGATATTCTTCAAAATTATAATTCGACATCCGTGAATGAAATTTTAGAGGAACTCGATCAACAAATCGAAGGCAGCGTGCATACTGATACTTTGTTTCGTATGCTTTATGCTACGGATGCCTCGCCCTACCAACAATTACCGTTGGCGATTGTTAGGCCCCATCATGCCAAGGATTGTATCGAAATACTAACAATTGCCGCACGTCACAAACTGCCAGTAATTCCACGGGCAGCGGGAACCAGTCTGGCGGGGCAGTGTGTCGGCAAAGGATTAATTGTCGATTTCGCCCACAATATGAATCAGATTATCAGCATCGATTCAGAACAATGTACCGCGACGATTGAGCCTGGTGTAGTACGCGATACCCTGAACGATGAGATTCGACCTCTCGGATTGATGTTCGCCCCCGACCCTTCGACCTCAAGCCGTTGTACACTTGGAGGCATGGTCGGCAATAATGCCTGGGGGATCCATAGTCTACGGTATGGTGCGACCCGTGAGAATATACTAAGAGTTGAAGTTGTGCTTAGCGATGGTACAACGGCGGTTTTTGAAGCGCTGGATCATAAATCACTGCAAATGAAGCTAGGGCTCACAAACCTTGAAGGCGAAATTTATCGTGCTGTTTATAAAATTATCGACGGGAACCTCACGTTAATTGAGGATAGGTTTCCTGCGCCAGATGGCATCCCCCGAAACGCAGGCTACCCTCTCGACATCCTGATCAGAGGGCGGCCGTGGGTACCTTCGGGTCCTATGTTTAATCTGGCGCCTTTCATTTGTGGCACCGAAGGTACTTTGGCGCTGACCACAGCAATACAGGTTAAGCTAGTTCCCATACCCCAGAACCCCGTTTTACTATGCGTTCACTTTCAAAGTATTGACGAGGCGCTTCAGTCGGTTTCACAGGTTCTTTGTTTTCAACCGGCAGCATTAGAGATTATCGATCAACATATTCTGGAAAGAACCAAGCAAGACCTGGAACAGAGAAACAATCGATTCTGGCTTCGGGGTAACCCGGCCGCTGTATTGCTGGTCGAATTTCATGGTGACTATACGATTGGTGCAAAAACCAACATGCACGCCATTGAAAAATTGCAGACACTGCTCCCCGCTTATGCTTTTACCATCGTAAAACCGCCCCGATTAGAACAAGTATGGGCTTTGCGTAGGGCTGGTCTGGGCTTATTAATGGGTATAAAAGGTCCGAATAAGGCGGTGACTGGAATCGAAGATACGGCCGTACCTACCTCTGTTTTGCCAGACTATGTCCGGGAGATCAAAACCATTTTATCCCACTACGATACCGATTGTGTTGTCTATGGGCCGGCTGGCAGAGGAAACCTGCATTTGCGGCCTGAGGTGAACTTAAATCAGGAATCCGGACGTCGAAAATACCTGAACATTCTTGATGAGGTTAGCAATTTAGTCATTCAATTCGGTGGTACTATTTCTGCCAAACATGGGGATGGAAGACTTCGAGCGTATTATTTGGAACCCATATTAGGCAAGGAGGTTTTACAGCTTTTACGCAGTGTAAAAAACACATTTGATCCCTCCAACATATTCAATCCTAATAAGATCCTCGATACACTCCCACCCAACGAAAATTTGCGAAACACGTCTAATCAAATCGATTCAGGTTTTCAAGGATTTTTCGATTGGACCCACGAATACGGCTTTAAGGAAGTTGTTCAAAAATGCAATGGGGCTGGCGTATGTCTGAAGCGCTCGGGTACGGGTACGATGTGTCCTTCCTATCGAGTTACCGGAGAAGAAAAACACGGTACTCGCGGACGTGCCAACATTGTTCGGCAATTGGTTAACAGTCAAGGTCCCGAAAAGGCTTTGTCCCATGAATATGTCAAAGAAGTCCTAGATCTTTGCCTGGCCTGCAAGGGCTGTAAATCCGAATGCCCCGCCGATGTCGATATGGCACGCATAAAATCCGAATTTCTACAGCAGTACAATGCGCAACACTGGATACCTTTGCGCAATCGAATTGTCGGACATTTCGACCGCCTGAGCCGATGTGCCAGTTACCTACCCTCGGTGTCTAATACCTTGTTAGCGCAATCATGGGTTAAAACATTGTTGGGCTTCCACCCACAGCGCCATCTGCCGCGCCTCGCTTCTCAAAAATTTAGTCAATGGTTAGTAACCCATAAACCCTCTAATCGACCTGGGGGTGATATGCATGTAGTTTTAATTCTTGATCCATTTAGCGAATATTTCGAACCGAATGTTGCTATTGCAGCGATACTCGTGCTGGAACGCCTCAATTTTCGGGTTACAGTGACACCCTGTATGTCCTTCGGACGATCTCAGCTTAGCCAGGGATTTCTTCGGCATGCTCGAAAGTTGGTTGAAAAGGCGATTGACATCCTTGAACCCTTTGCCAAAAACGGATCGGCAATAATTGGCTTGGAACCTTCAGAATTGTTGACTCTCCGTGATGAAGCACCTGACCTGTTTAAGGAGCGCGCCTTAAAAAAACGGGTTGAACGAATTTCGGCCCGGTCATTTTTGTTCGACGAATTTATTGCACAACAGACTGAGAGGTTTGACCCACAATTACTTTTTCCAAAATCAACCGATCAACATTTCGTGGTGCATGGTCATTGCCATCAAAAATCGCTTGTGGGAATGCAACCCACCCAATCCATGCTGTCACTGATTCCAAACACAGAAACGGAAATTATAGCTTCCGGTTGCTGCGGCATGGCGGGCGCATTTGGCTATAAAAAAGAACATTTTGATATCTCGCAACAAATTGCGGAACTGGAGTTATTCCCTGCTATTCGTAAATCACCGAATAATTCGCTCATAGTCGCGGCGGGTACCAGTTGTCGGCACCAGATTAGTGATGGTTTAGGTGTGACGGCTTTTCATCCTGCTGAAGTTTTTGCTATGGCGATGGGAATAAATGTGAGTCACTCCAAGGCATTTGGAAAGGATTGAAAAAGTGGGGGAGATTTAATTTAACCATTTTTGTCGTAAAATAAATCTGTCCCGTTTTTTTGATGAATTATATTAAATGCCTATGAACAAACCACAGGTTATCGAATCGAAATATTAAATTGATAACGAGGAGAGTCATCATGCAAGTTGAAGTCACGAGTTTCTGGGATTGGCAGCAACACTTTCCAGACGAAAGAACTTGCCTTCAAGCTATCATTGAGCAGAGATGGCCTGAAGGGTTTCGTTGCCCATGTTGTGGGCATGAGAAAGGTTGGTTACTCCAAACACGTCACGTGATTGAATGCGCAGACTGCCATCATCACACTTCGATTACGGCAGGTACTCT
>CAZZET010000052.1:9850-24395 GCA_964653275.1 uncultured Methylococcales bacterium | reverse complement strand
AAGCGGCCACGTAGGGCATGGGTTACTTGGCTGGAATATCACTTCTTGAGTATATGTTTTTTCCTCTGCCGGATTTTTGCCGGGATTAGTTATGCAGCGGCCTGATCAGTCTAGCTTTGAGCAATGGGCGATTCTCCTATTAGTTCATTAATAAACAAATAGTTATAGGTATAGTTGGGCTCTATCAAGCTGTTTCCTCGAGCGTTGTAAATTATTAAAACGCTCGATCCAGCGAATATCAAGGATCTTTTTTTGGAGCCTACTTACCTTCAAAAACCCTTGGCCCTTCCAACATCCGTCGCGTATCTTTCAATGCCACACCTGAAATATTTCGGGCTCTGGATTCTTTCAAGAGATAGTAGATAGTATCTGCCGCATTTTGATGGTTTAACCCCTCGGGACGGATATTGGAAACACAATTTCGATTGGCATCAGTATTACCAGGTTTGGGGCCATAAACAAGATAAGCGCCGAGGCTATCCGGTGAGCCCAAGCCAGGACGCTCGCCTATCAATATCAAAGCGATTTTCGCACCAATACTTTTGCCGATTTCATCTTGAAGCGCTACCCGACCATAACGCGCAATGACAATTGGTCCTAAAGTCCATTGCTGTTTCTCCAACTTGGGGATTAAATTTGCCAACAATGGTGCAACCTGGGTATGAACTGCGAGTGCGGACAAACCATCGCTCACAATAACAACCAAGTCACACTGACAGTTAAATTCCCGTAATACACGTGTAGAATCGGCGCTCAAAAGACGACCTAGATCCGGTCGTTGAAGATAAGTCATTCGATTTCCGGCACCGCTATCCACAACGACTGTTTTTAATCCAAGGTTAGCTATGTCATTTTCAACTCGACCGAAGTCAAAATCACAGTGCACCGCATCCCGCGCCCTCGCGTGCGATAATTTGAAATCTAACCATTCGTGTGTAGGTAAGCTTCCACCCGAACGACCTAAAGCGATTCGCGCAGATGTTAAACCTTGCAGCCGCTGCCAAGAATCGGGGGGGTGAGTAATCCGGCCTTTCATCAACTTATCCAAAATCTAAATTAGCGCCTCTTCTTCACCAGTAAAATCAATGTATAGATTGTGCCCATCTTGTTTCATAACAAGGAGGAAATTCACAGTATAAGTGTAGTAATCGGCTTTTTTTCACTGATATTGAGCAAGATAGCAGCGGACTGAAAGTTACATGGCTTTCAACAATGGATGCTGGCTATCTACCGGTAACAATTTGCTCGATCTATCAGCAATTCCCATCTTGGTCAACCACTCCTCAAATTCTGGCGCAGGTTTTAAATCCAAGATCTGTCGAAGATACTGGCTGTCATGAAAAGACGTGGACTGATAGTTGAGCATGATATCGTCGGCTCCCGGTACACCCATAAAATAACTACACCCCGCAACAGCGAGCAAAGTCATCAGATTATCCATATCATCCTGATCCGCCTCAGCGTGGTTGGTATAGCAAACATCGCATCCCATAGGTAATCCCAGCAGTTTTCCACAAAAATGATCTTCCAGTCCAGCCCGAATAATCTGTTTTCCATCAAAAAGATATTCTGGACCAATGAACCCAACGACAGTATTAACCAGAAGTGGCTTAAATTTCCTCGCCACACCGTAGGCTCGAGTTTCGAGAGTTTGCTGATCCACTCCATGGTCAGCGCCAGCAGAAAGGCAAGAACCTTGGCCGGTTTCAAAATACATTACATTATCGCCAACGGTACCACGATTCAGAGCTAACGCGGCTTCTCTGGCTTCGTCAAGCATGTCCAGATTAATTCCAAAACTAGTATTAGCAGCTTCGGTACCTGCAATCGACTGAAAAACCAGGTCCAAGGGTGCACCCCGTTGCATTGCTTCCAACTGGGTAGTTACATGGGCTAGCACGCAGGATTGAGTGGGAATATGGAAGCGCTGAATGAATTGATCAAGATTGTTTAACAACCGGTCAATGCCATCGATGTTATCGGTAGCAGGGTTTATCCCGATAACCGCATCTCCGCATCCGTACATCAGTCCGTCGAGTATCGATGCGCCGATTCCTTCTGGATCATCGGTTGGATGGTTAGGCTGGAGGCGTATCGATAAGCGTCCGGGTAAACCAATGGTATTACGGAATTTTGAAATGACCGAACATTTACTCGCCACCAAGATAAGGTCCTGGTT
The DNA here is from genome assembly GCA_964653275.1 of uncultured Methylococcales bacterium. GTDB lineage: Bacteria > Pseudomonadota > Gammaproteobacteria > Methylococcales. The sequence goes on along the minus strand of CAZZET010000052.1, from coordinate 22,216 downwards.
ACGCATTAATTTACTGACTGCAGCAACCATTTCAGGAAGCAGGCCCGGAGATAATGCGTTTAGTTGATCAGTTGTGGTTTCATAGGCTAAAAGCCAATCCCTAAATTCTCCTACCGTAAAGCTTTTGATCCTTTGGTACGATTCATTGTCATGCTCATCGAATAGTAGACGCGTCACCTCGTCGTCTTTATAGGGAATCAGCGGCTCTTCCAAAAAACGGTCAAGCGATGTTTCGGCCAAAATCATCTGGGCCGCGACCCGCTCCTCATCATTTTGTGCAGCGATTCCAGCGAGAAAATCCCCACTACGATTAGGAGATGCTCTGGCGAGAAGGTCTACCAAGTTCTTAAACTGGTAGTGCTTTTTGCCAATCGTGCACTGATAGCGAGCCATAAATCTAGCGAACCAACATCAATAATTCAGTGAAGACATACTTTTTGCACCCCATACACTGAATTATAGCTAATCGTGTAGATTCACCCTGGTGGCCAGACCATCTGGCGGCCACCGAGCAGGTGCAAGTGAATGTGGTAGACCTCTTGACCGCCTTTCGAATTACAATTGATTACGGTGCGGTAACCATCCTCGGCCAAACCTTCCTGTTCTGCTATTTTACTTGCGGCTAACAATAATTCACCGGCGACAGTAACCTCTTGAAGATCGTTCAAGGTGGCAATGTGTCGTTTTGGAATAACCAATACATGGGTAGGCGCTTGGGGATTAATATCGCGAAAAGCAAGTACCCCTGCCGTTTCATAAACGATGTCTGGATTTATCTCACCGCTAACCATCTTACAAAACAAACAATCAGTCATTCGGTTCCCTCTTTATAGTGTTGTACGACCACTGAACGCATGGGCTAGGGTACCGCTATCGACATACTCCAACTCCCCACCAAGAGGAACACCGTATGCAATGCGGGTTGACTGCACTTGGTGACGACGGGCCAGATCAGCGATAAAATGAGCTGTTGCCTCGCCCTCTACCGTTGTGTTCGTCGCTAAAATCAATTCTTTTATATTGCCCGAAGACAATTGACTGTCCAATTGCTCCAAACCCAATTGTTCAGGACCAATTCCATCAAGGGGGGAAAGCCGTCCATGAAGGACAAAATACAACCCCTTAAAAACTGTTGTTCGATCGACTGCGTAGACATCGGCCGGAGTTTCAACGACACAAAGTTTCGTCACATCACGACTCGGGTCCGCACAAAGTTCACAAACCGAATCTTCGGTTAGGGTACGGCAGAGATTACAGTGTCCAACTTTATCCACCGCATATTGAAGAATTTGAGCAAGATTGCGGGCACCTTGACGATCCCGCTGAAGCAAATGAAAAGTCATTCGCTGGGCGCTCTTAGGCCCAACACCAGGCAAGCATTGAAACGCCTGTATTAGTTGAGCGAGACACCCTTTTTGTTGCATTCTCAGAAAGGCATTTTAAATCCCGATGGCAGGGGAAACCCCGAAGTAAGACCAGACATTTTTTCTTGTTTCAATTTCTCGACCCGCCGAACCGCATCATTAATAGCAGCAGCTACCAAATCCTCCAACATATCCTTATCATCCCCAACAAGGGTGTCATCAATCTTTATTTTAGCCACTTCCCTTTTGCCATTCATAAGCACCTTTACCAAACCACCACCCGATTCACCATTTACTTCCATGGACGCGAGTTCTTCTTGAGCTTTTTGAAAGTCTTCCTGCAATTTTTGTGCATGCTGCATTATGTTACCAATGGGATTTTTCATTTATTTTCTCCAACTTAAAATCTAATCAAACAGCCCTTGTTTTGAACAAGGTAAAATTCATTCCAAGGGTTCTATGGATCCGGGTATTATTTTAGCGTCAAATGCTTCTTTTAATGCTTTTACGTTGTCATCCCCATGGATTTCAAGTTCTGCGTCTTTTTGACGTTGATCACGTTCACGCTGCAACTGTGTCCCTGGGGTTTCCTGTTCGAAATGCGCCAATTTTATCTGCAGCTTTACTGGTTTTTGGTAATAATCCTGAATAGATTTTTCCAACCGTTGCTCAATACGATCGTTAAGTAGCTGACTGTGTTTCGGATCCAGCAACAAATTACAATGTTTGTCATCGACGTCCTGTAAAGTACAATGCAAAGCTAATTCTTTCGCCATTCCCTTCGGGTTGATTGCCTGAATAATGCCCAACCAATCCCCAGGATCTCTAGGATCACATGATGGACTGCGTTCACCCTCACTGTTTTCTCTTTGTTCTACACTGAGTGTATCATTTTCTTTGAGCGGTTTAATTCCTGATGATTCAGAATTTACCGGTTTAAACGCCATCATGCGCAATAAAATCATTTCGAATCCAGTTTTCGGGTCGGGTGCAAAGGCTAAGTCTTTTTGCCCAATCAACCCAATCTGATAATATAGCTGTACATCTTCTGGAGTCATTGTGTTGACCAAATCCATGATCATTTCTTGCTCCTCTTCGTCTATTTCGCTTTCAGGGACCATTTGAACCAAAGCAATACGATGCAAAACTAGAAGTATCTGTTGCAAAAACCCACCAAAGTCTGGTGTGCGATCCGCCAAAACATCAATCAGATCCATCAAAACTTTAGGCTGCCCCTGTGCTACGGCCGTCAGTACATCAAAAACAGGCCTATGCCCTACACTACCAAGCATGGACAAAACATCCGCTTCACGCACCGTTCCTCCACCATAGGCGATCGCTTGATCCAGCAAACTCAATGCGTCCCGCATACTACCGTTCGCGGCATAGGCTAGCGTTTTCAACGCTGCAGCTTCAAATTCGAGACCTTCCTTATCCAAAACAAACCCCAATCGATCTCGGATTTGATTCGGTAACATCAATTTCAAATTAAGTTGTAAACATCGGGATAATACCGTAACTGGAATTTTTTGAGGATCGGTCGTTGCCAATAAAAATTTAACATGGCTCGGCGGTTCTTCCAATGTTTTCAATAACGCGTTGAAACTGTGCCCAGACAACATATGGACTTCGTCGATCAAATAAATTTTATAACGACCTTCATTGGGCGAATATTGGACAGCGTCCAACAATTCGCGAGTATCCTCAACTTTTGTGCGTGACGCCGCATCAACTTCAATCAAATCAATATATCGATCTTCATCGATAGCTTGGCATGATGAACATTGACCACAGGGTTCGAAAGAAGCTCGTGATTCACAATTTAACGCCTTAGCCACAATCCTAGCGATGGTTGTTTTCCCAACCCCACGAGCCCCTGTGAACAAGCAAGCATGGTGCATTCGATCATACTTCAAAGCATTAACCAAAACCTGGACCACATGCTCTTGACCTACAACTTGACCAAATTCACGAGGACGCCATTTCCGGGCAAGAACTTGGTAACTCATGGATTATTGGGTAAGAAACAATAAAAGCTGGCAAAAGCTAAAAAGTCGTATGGAAATAACTTGATCGATATCACACCCAAATTCAGCCGACATTATTGACCAAAAGCGCAAACATAGCAGTTCTACACCGAGAACTTTGTGATGGATGATAGCCCAATAAGGACCTAAAGAAAGAATACGAAATATTCAAATTATTTCCGGACAACTCCTAGCGGGCGGCAAGCTGTGCCAGCCACACCTCGGCACACGAATCCACCGCTACCGCTGCTCCCTTCCAGGCCTGACGGAGTTTACGGTGTATCGTTGCGAAGGGACCGACACTGCTCACCATAATCGATAGAATATTGTAAAGCAGTGGGAATTTCTCCCTAATCTAGTAGTACGATTATCCAGGATCATAGACTGCTGTACAAGCAAAAAACGGTTCTCTCCGAAAAAAAATTCATTGAAGATAAAACTGATTTCCAACCAATAAACTCAAATGCTCGTCAGCTCTACCTTGATTTACCGCTACTTCAACTAAGCCAATCGAGTTTTTATACCAAAATACTTCTCCCACGGGAACTGAGCAAAAAGTGTCAGCACTGGAAACTTTGTGCTCGTTGATAACCAATAGTTTATCCTTAAGCAAAGCGGTATCTCGCAAACCTGTCATTGCATTGCCGTAATGATCGATATAGATAATTTCAAGAAGATCTCGCGGCCAAGCTGACAAATCGGGACCGTCGAAAGGGCGCAATCCGGAAATATCGTTGTTTTTCGCAAGTCGTGCAGCAACGGGAGCAAAAAGATCCCTACCATGAAAACTCGAAGATAGCTTTTTGGGGCACCATTCTATAGTCCACCACTGAACTTTTTCAGCACGCCTGGCAACCATATTCAAAAGGCCATTTTCCGGACCAACAAACCATTGTTCATCAGCCTTCAAAACAACGGGCAGCCGATCTCCCCCAACCCCTGGATCTACCACACACACCCAAATAGCATACCCAGGTTGAGATGAACTTAAAGCAGCCAACATATAGGCACTGGGGAGAGGTTTTCCAAACGGCGCATCGCACATTAAGTTGATAACATCTACATTGGGCACCATTTTTCGCAATACAAATTCCATTTGACCTAAGTACGGTCCTTGCCAACCAAAATCTGTGAACAGTAAAATCATAACCCATGATTCATCGACGACCGGTTCCCTTCGTGAAAGATAAGAAGTCTTCTCAACAACCCTTAACAGTATTTTCTACCTCGCATGAAGTTTGCCATTCGAACTGAACGCGTCGATCTTCCAGATTCTCAAAATCAAAAAATTCTGGATCGGCCAGTTGAGAAGGAGCAATATTCTGTAAGCTGGTAAAAATCGTTTCCAATCGACCTGGAAATTCTTTTTCCCACGTTTTTAACATTGCTTTCATCACTTTTCGCTGCAAATTTTCCTGTGCACCGCAAAGATTACAAGGAATTATAGGAAATTGTTTGAAATCACTATAAATTCGAATATCTTTCTCCCGACAATAAGCCAGCGGCCGTATTACAATATGTTTATTATCATCGCTTAACAACTTGGGCGGCATAGCTTTTATTTTTCCACCGTAAAAAAGATTCAAAAAAAAGGTTTCAATGATATCTTCACGATGATGACCTAAAGCTATTTTGTTAAACCCATTTTTCTCAGCAAACCCGTAAAGGTTCCCCCGCCGTAACCTCGAACATAAACCACACGTCGTTTTTCCCTCTGGAATAACGTCGCGCACAATACTATAAGTATCTTTCTCAAGTACGCGGTAGGCTACTCCCAAATTGCTCAGGTATTCCGGGAGGACATGTTCGGGATAACCGGGTTGTTTCTGATCGAGATTTACAGCAGTAATTTCAAAACAGATTGGGGCATTTTTGCGTAAATTCAGCAGAATTTCTAACAAAGTGTACGAATCCTTCCCGCCCGACACACAGACCATGACACGATCACCCTCTTCAATCATCCCGAAGTCGGCGATCGCCTGACCGACATTTCGCCGCAATCGTTTTTGTACTTTATTAAAGTTTATTTGATCTTTTTTCGCTTTAAGAGTCATAACTAAAACTGGTGCCAAATCCACTTATTGAATTTAGATAATAACTGAGGTGATCATCACCGAAAGCTTGGATCTAAAACCTAAAAACGGGTGATGAATAGAAATCTAGCAATATTTGCTGGCACATATTGCGATTGAAGATCGTCCAAACCAAGGACGAGGTATTAAAAAATTGCCACTGAAACCGACACAAAACCCATGAATTGTTAGAATTGATTTCACCACGTTTAATCAGAGAAACAGACCAAAACCATGCTTTCCCCAAAAGCTCTGTTTTTTCGGACAGCCTCCTAGGTAATCAACTTTATCCTAATACAACCTCTTAGCCTGAATACCGCTGAAAAACCAAACTAGCGTTAGTACCACCAAAACCAAAACTATTCGACATAATTGTATTCAATGCGACGTTATCTCGGCGTTCACGGACAAGAGGAAATCCCTCTGCACCTGGGTCAAGAGTGCTGATATTTGCTGAGGCGCTTATAAATCCAGATTCCATCATAATCAACGAATAAATAGATTCATTTACCCCCGCCGCCCCCAAAGCATGCCCGGATAGCGATTTGGTCGAAGTAATATAGGGAATATTATCCTTAAACACTTGCTTGATGGCTTCTAGTTCTCGGGTGTCACCCACGGGCGTACTAGTTCCATGGGCATTAATATAATCAATTGGTCCATCCACTGTAGCCATGGCTTGTTGCATACAACGTACCGCGCCTTCGCCCGAAGGTTGAACCATATCGTAACCATCCGAGGTAGCACCATAACCCACAAGTTCACAATATATTTTAGCGCCACGGGCTTTTGCGTGTTCCAATTCCTCCATGACCAGCACCCCACCGCCGCCGGAGATAACGAAACCATCACGGGTTTCATCGTAGGGTCTCGACGCAGTTGCCGGCGAATCGTTGTACTTTGATGAAAGCGCACCCATAGCATCGAATAGCAACGTCATGGTCCAATGCACCTCTTCACCACCACCGGCAAAAACAACATCCTGCTTACCCATTTGAATTTGTTCCGCTGCATTTCCTATACAATGTGCACTCGTGGAACAAGCCGAACTGATCGAATAATTTATCCCTTTGATCTTAAATGGCGTAGCCAAAGTCGCCGTATTGGTGCTCGACATTGTCCTAGGCACCATATACGGCCCAACCTTCCTCAAACCTTTCTCTCGCAGGATATCTGTAGACAGTAACAGATTTGCTGTAGACGGCCCACCAGACCCCATAATCAAACCTGTACGAGGGTTGGAAACCTCATAGTCCTCCATTCCAGAATCTTTAATCGCTTCAGTCATGGCAACGTAATTGAAAGCTGCACCATCCCCCATAAAACGTTTGACTTTTCGATCAATTAACTCTTTTAATTCGAGATGAATCGGCCCATGCACATGGCTTCTAAAACCCAAGTCCTTATATTCACTACTAAATTCGATACCCGAACGTCCATCACGCAAGGATGAGAATACTTCTTGTTTATTGTTTCCAATCGAAGAAACAATCCCTAATCCCGTAACAACCACACGCCTCATAATTATTTGCCCTCAGAAATCATCGGTAGAAGCAAACAACCCTACTCGTAAATCGGTGGCTTCATAAATGATTTTCCCATCAACATCCATAACCGCATCGGCAATTCCCATGGTTAACTTCCGCATTATCAATCTTTTTATATCAATTCGATAGGTCACCAATTTAGCACTAGGCAAAACTTGACCCCTAAACTTGACTTCCCCAACGCCTAGTGCCCTTCCTCTACCTGATCCACCCATCCAACCAAGATAAAACCCAATCAACTGCCACATCGCATCTAATCCTAAGCAACCCGGCATAACTGGATCCCCATGGAAATGGCATGTAAAAAACCACAAATCCGGTACGATATCCAATTCCGCACAAATTTCGCCTTTTGAATGTCGACCGCCATGCGCATTGACTTGGGAAACCCGATCAAACATTAGCATGTTTGGGAGTGGCAATTGAGCATTACCGGGCCCAAACATCCTTCCGTAAGCACACTCAAGTAGTTCCTCCCGCGTGTAGCTGGACCGATTTTGCATCGCGTAATAATTCCTTTAGAGCATTAAAAAAGCCTATATTATCCCTCAGGATAAAAATAAATTCAGTAATAAAACAACACTCAGTGAAAAATCACTGATTACAAGATTTCAAATGTGGTAATTTTTTTTGTCTTACTTTGGATTTGTTTTTTGTGGCCACCGTATTGGTTAAACTTGAAACCCGTAACAACTTATCATTTAGTCGTTTATGGTAAATAGAAGCGTTAGCAAGTACAGTTTTAACGTAATGTCTAGTTTCTTTAAATGGAATATTTTCGATCCAAATATCAGACGGCATTGGCTTGTCAACAGGCAACCACCGTTTTACGCGATGCTCTCCAGCATTGTAACCCGCAGCTGATAACGCATAATTTTGATCAAACTGATCCAATAAATTTTTTAAGTAACTCGTCCCATACCGGACATTCACATCAGGCTTGTACAATATGCGGCTAGAGCTCCATTTTTCCTTTAAACTACGCGCAATACTTCGACCGGTAGCCGGCATGATTTGCATCAGACCGCGAGCGCCAACCCGTGACTGGGCATGTTGATTAAATACGCTTTCCTGGCGTATCAGCCCATAAACCAATGATGGATCAAGCCCTTGACGACTCGCATGATCGGTAATGGTTTTTTCAAATAACACTGGAAAACGTAATGCCAGGTCATCCCAATATTTGACTTTAGCGATTGTAAAAATGGCTATATGATTCCAACCTCTGCGCTCCGCCAGCTTGGCCGCCACAAGTATTTCATGCGTACTCAATTTTCTAATGATATGCCACCATTCCCGCTGCGCCATTGAATTGCGCCCAAAATGCTTAAATTCAAATACCGCCGCAAAATCCTTTCGATTTTCAAGTTGTTCGATTTCAACTTCGCTTACAGCAACTGGGCGATCACCCCATTCGTAGTCCTGCTCTAGACGATCAGCGGCAAGAAAACTATAAAAACTTCTGCTCTTCGCCACATCGGCATAAATCTTCAAAGCTTCGTCAAGTTGTCCCAGAGCTTCAAAGGACCTTGCCCGCCAATATAACCATTGTGGCAGCACTTGATCGGGTTGTTGAAGCTGTTCCAAATAAAGCCGCGCAGACTGCCAATCCTGGACTAACAAAGCATTGCGTACTCGCCACTCCCTTAGTTCGGTGTGAGCCTGTGCAACATTGATGTTCGCAAGAAACTGCGCAGCCTTAGGGTTTCTGCGTATCGCAAGTGCAATTCCCAATCGCTTTTCGATGTAACTCTGTTGCTCTAGCTCGATATTAAAGTTATTTTTTCTTGATTCCCAGACATGGTGGGCCAAATTTGAATCTTTGCCAATCAACCGACCAATACCATGCACGAAAATTCGGCTCATTTTTGGTGACGCAAAGTCCCACTGTTTGCAACCCATGACAAGCCGCGGATTGCGATGGACTTTCAACCAAAAATCCGCTAATTTCTGCTGATTTTTGGGAATAAACTGTTTTAAGTACTTGGCTAATTGAGGCTTGCCTTTATCCATGGCAAGGCCGAATCTTTGCCAAACAATCTCGGTACTAAAAACTTCACTATTTTGAAATTTCACAAACAGTTTATCGCAAGCCTTGGGCCGCGAGCGCCCGATAAGCCACAGCTTTTCGGCACCGACCAACGCTTCATCTTTACGCCCGGTTTTATATAAGGCCCAATAGTAAAAGCATTGCAGCTCGGGACTTACTGTTTTTTCGTAGTGTGAAATATATTCCGGCCATTTCTTTTTAGAGGCGAGCGACTTCAACAAATTCCGTCGCAATAGAGTCGGATATCGCGTGTCGGAATACTCCGCCAAATAAGATTCAATTTGCTCCATCGAATCTGGCTTTTTGCTCAATTTCTTGTATAAAAGATAGGGGTACAACGGATATTCTTTTAGCTTAGGAAGCAACTCATTTAACCGCCGATAGTAACCTTTTTTTATCGCTCTTTCGGCCTTTAAAAAATTTTTTCTTTGGTCTGAAAGACTGTCCCCGTACACCTGGGAACCGCTGAACAAACCCAAAAAAATCAGAAACAAGCAAACAAAACTATGCATTTTTTACCTTCGATACAAACTTAACCGACCATGCCGCCGTCAGAGTACCATCTGCTACGTCAATGCGACTATTCTGAATCCACGAATATTTTTCGAATCAATTTTTAATTACCGAAACAACTCAACATACGCGATAATCAATTTATGGCAAAAACACCCACGTCAAACAAAAACCAACCGATAAAATACGATTGGTCGTACCTTTATCAAATTGCCCTTGAACATAAGCGCGAACTTTGTATCGCTCACACTATCGCGATCCTCGGAACGCTTGCCAGTGTCCCAGTACCATTACTCATGCCACTTTTGGTCGACGAGGTTTTACTTAATAAACCTGGCGCAATCACTCAAACCCTCAACTCGTTTTTCCCCGCAAACTGGCACGGACCGGTGCTCTATATCCTAACTATCTTAGTCATCACTTTGGGGTTACGCCTGCTAGCTTTAGTCTTTAATGTCTACCAAGCTCGCCAATTCACACTCATTTCAAAAGATATTATCTACCGAATCCGCTCCAGTCTTATCAAACGGTTGCAAAATATCTCCATGGCTGAGTACGAAACTCTGGGTAGTGGTAGTGTTGTATCCCACTTGGTTACCGATCTCGATACGCTCGATGTTTTTATCGGTAGTACAGTCAGTCGCCTTTTAGTAGCTGTTTTATCCATAGTCGGCACCGCGTTTGTATTGTTATGGGTGCATTGGCAACTCGCACTATTTATCCTGTTTCTAAATCCATTGGTAATTTATTTCACCAAAATACTAGGAAAACACGTTAAAGACCTAAAGAAAAGGGAAAATTCAGCCTTTGAACTTTTCCAGCAATCGCTTACCGAAACTTTGGATGCAATTCACCAAATTCGTGCCAGTAACCGTGAACGATATTACCTCAAACAAGTCATAGATTCCGCGTATTTGGTTAAAAAACATACATCGGCTTTCGCTTGGAAAAGCGATGCTGCGAATCGTTTAAGCCTAGTGGTTTTTCTATTCGGTTTTGATATTTTCCGGGCCATCGCAATGTGCATGGTCGTTTTTTCCAACCTAAGCATTGGTGAAATGCTAGCAGTTTTTGGCTATTTATGGTTTATGATGAGTCCTGTCCAGGAAATCCTCGGTATCCAATATGCATTTTTTGCCGCCAAAGCCGCTCTTCAACGTATCCAACTCTTTCAAACACTTAGACAAGAACCCCAATATCCACATTTAAAAAACCCTTTTAAAAACAAGCGCACTGTCAGCTTAAATATTCAAAACCTACATTTCGCCTACAATAGAGACAACACCGTTCTGAACGGTGTCACTCTTGAGATAAAAGCAGGAGAAAAAGTGGCTTTAGTTGGAGCTAGCGGCGGTGGAAAATCTACATTAATCCAGGTTTTAATTGGGCTTTATCCCATAACCTCAGGTACAATTTACTTTGATGGTGACTCCCACTCTGAAATTGGCCTAGATGTGATCCGAGAGCACGTGGTCACGGTTTTACAACACCCAATATTGTTTAATGATAGTGTACGGAACAATTTAACATTGGGGAACAATCATTCCGATAATGAACTCTGGAAAGCTCTTGAAATCGCCCAACTAAAGACAACAATTACCGCTCTACCAAAAAAACTGGACACCTTAGTTGGCCGGAATGGCATGCGACTGTCTGGTGGTCAAAAACAACGATTAGCCATTGGTCGTATGGTCCTTGCCAATCCGAAGATTGTCATTTTAGATGAAGCCACATCCGCCTTGGACGCTGAAACCGAATACCACCTCCACACCGCCCTTGCGCAATTCCTCCAAAACCGAACCACAATTATTGTCGCCCATAGACTCAGCGCAGTAAAACAAGCAGACCGCGTTTTCGTTTTTGAGGATGGAAGAATTTGCGAGCAGGGCGAACATCGTACCCTGATCAAGCAAAATGGTTTGTACGCAAAACTCTATGGAGAAAAACAATCAGCGTCATCTGTTGACCTTGACCCGCCGACTTCAAAAGTAATGCGATGACCACATGTATTTATGACCTTCATTGCCATTCCACCGCATCGGACGGTGCACTCAATCCCGAAGCGCTTGTCCAACTTGCGTTTAAACAAGCTGTTAGCACCTTAGCGCTTACCGACCATGACACAACAGCAGGTTTAAATGAGGCAAAAATTACCGCCAACCGAGTAGATATTAACTTGATCCCCGGCATCGAAATTTCAACGACTTGGAATAACAAATGTTTTCATATCGTCGGATTAAACATCAATCCTGAGGATCCCAATTTGCAGAAAGGCATTAAAAGTCTCCAAACAACACGATTAGAACGTGCAGAATTAATCGCCGACCAACTTGAAAAATATGGCGTTGGTAAGAATATTGGCGCTTTGATTATGAAATCTGTTAACGGCGGTATGGTCACACGAACCCATTTTGCCCAATACTTAGTTGACCAAGGCTACGGAAAGAATATTAGAGATATTTTCAAGCACTTTCTGGTCCGAGGAAAACCAGGGTTCGTTGCTACTCGATGGGCTAAACTGGAAGATGTGATCGCATGGATTAACGACGCCGGGGGTGTTGCCATCATTGCCCATCCAATGCGTTATAAATTGAATGCCAACGGGATGCGAAATTTCTTGTCCGCATTTAAAGCTGCTGGAGGAAAAGCTATCGAAGTCGTCTGTGGCAGCAATAGCGATCAAGATACTCGTAATACCGCTGAACTAGCCCGCCGGCATGGGCTACTCGGTTCCGTTGGTTCAGATTTCCATAGTCCGAAAAACACCTGGACTACCCTAGGCAAATTGGCGCC